>NZ_JBFUIJ010000022.1:0-114705 GCF_056401935.1 Mucilaginibacter sp. P4_D1 | reverse complement strand
CATTGGGGGATAGAAAATCAGTTGCACTGGCAACTGGATGTTGGTTTTGGCGAAGACTACAATACCACACGCAACAGGCAGGCCGCTCAAAACCTGGCAGTCGTCAGAAAAATAGCCTTAAATATTCTGAAAGCTGATAAAACCAGCAAGGCCAGCCTGAAGGCCAAACGAAAAATGGCTGGTTGGAACCATAAATTTCTGTTAACGCTTATCGCTAATAAAAATTTCTAATGCGTCAGCCCTGGGAAAAGTTGGATGGATGTGGATATCAGGGTTGCCAGGTTCGGATGTCGGGAGGTGGATCTGGAATGCTGAAATCTCTTTTTTGCCTCGTAGAGGCCGCCTACCTCAGTCCAAACGTAATTCCCCTGTATTGTATGAAGAATCCATTTAGAAAAACCAGGAAATAGTATAATTTTATACATAAATATTGATAAAATGAAAGTAGCCGAAATCATGACCTACCTGCAGGCTAATGGCAGCCAGAGCATCAAAAATATATTGTTAAAACATGGGGTTAAAGAGCCGTTTTTCGGGGTGAAGGTTGAATTTTTAAAAACCATCCAAAAAAAGGTTAAAAAAGATTACCAGCTGGCCAAAGATTTGTATGCCACCGGCAACGCCGATGCCATGTACCTTGCCGGCCTGATTGCCGACGATGCCAAAATGACCCGGGCCGACCTGCAAACCTGGGTTAATGAGGCCGTATCAAACAACATAAGCGAATACACCGTACCGTGGGTAGCCACCGAAGGCCAATATGGATTTGAACTGGCTTTGGAGTGGATAAACGACAGCAGGGATTATGTTGTCGCTTCGGGCTGGTCTACCTTAAGCAATATTGTTTCGTTTAAACCGGATAGCGAACTTGATTTGGGTGTATTGAGGGAGTTGCTAAATCGTGTTGAGCAAAATATCCATTCATCGCCAAACCGGGTACGATCAACCATGAACGGATTTATCATCGCTTTGGGCACCTATGTAGATGCTTTAATGGATGAAGCCATTGCAACGGGCAATAAAATAGGAACTGTATTTGTGGATCAAAACGGAACTGCATGCAAGGTACCGGTTGCTGTGGATTATATTGAAAAATCGCGCGCAAGACGTAAGCCGGGGATGAAAAAGAAGACGGTTAAGTGTTAGGTATCCAAACGCTACCTAAGCTTCATTTGCCAAAATTTTGGCCAGCGGTCCATCCCTCGTTACCAAAGCCGAATACCCGGCAGAGAGCCGGGTTTAAGCCTGCCTATCAAAACCCCTCTCAATAAAATCCCCACTCCCTGTACTCCCCCCCTAAGGAATCCATTGTCCAATGACACAATAGTTCCTGCCGGTTTACAATGGGTGCAATTTGTATACCTTCCTTTAAAAAAGTAAGTGGGTTTAAATAGGGTAACTCCTGTTGTTTCCAATTAATTTCTTCAGGGGCAGTTGCATTATTATAAAGCCATAAATCTCCTATAATTTCTTTGGCCAGTATAAGGTAAGCATACGCTACTTTACCATCATCTTCGATAATGATAGAATAAACTTTATTTTGATCGCAGAATAGCTGTACAAAAAATTCGGACATATGACGTTACTATATCTCCTTTATCACCCTACACGGATTCCCCACCGCCACCACATTAGCCGGAATATCTTTGGTTACTACGCTGCCTGCACCAATGGTGGTATTATCGCCAATGGTAACACCGGGGCAAACAATTACACCGCCACCAAGCCATACGTTATTGCCTATGGTTATAGGCGCAGCATACTCCGGGCCTTTTATCCGTTCGGAAGCTATAACGGGATGATAGGCGGTATACAGTTGTACATTGGGTGCCATAAATACATTATTGCCCAAGGTAACGCGGGCACAATCCAATATAATGCAGTTAAAATTCAGAAACAGGTTATCGCCGGCAAAAATATTAAAGCCATAATCGCAATAAAATGGCGACTGGATATCGATGGCATTGGTAAAGCCACCCAGCAACTCTTTTAACACGCTCCTCTTGCCCTCTTTGTCATCATAATCAAGCGCATTATAACGGGTAAATAATTTACGTGCTTTTGATCGACCGGCAACCAGTTCGGCATCGCTGGCATCGTACAGGTCGCCATCCAGCATTTTTTGAAGTTCGGATTTTTGCATGGTTAAATATATCAATTGTTGGTTAGGAAGCCGATAGCAATAACATTTTAAAACTTGCGAATTAAAATAATATTTATTTACTTTGTAAAACAAAGTACTTTACAAATGAAATTAAATAAAACTTATTTCATACTTACCATACTACTCTTCATAACCGAAGTTTTAATAGGTAAATACATGCACGATAACGTCATAAGGCCTTTTGGCGGCGATTTTTTAGTGGTTATACTGTTGTATTGTTTTGTAAAAGCATTTGTTAACACACCAGTATTGCCTACAGCATTTGGCGTGCTGCTTTTTGCTTACGTAACCGAGGTTTCGCAATATTTTCGACTGGTAAAGTTGTTAGGCTTGCAGCATTCCAAAATAGCGGCACTGTTATTGGGCACTTCCTTTTCGTGGATGGATTTGCTTTGCTATACATTAGGCATAGCATTGGTAACCGGCATCGAAAAAAAACGGCCAACAAACTACTCTTCAATTAAATCAGCATTAAACTCATGGAATATTTTGTAGGCGAGGATTCGATAGTGAGGAAAATTTGGGGCAAGGCCGATACCATCCTGTTTATTTTTGCTGGCGCGGCAGCCGAATTTGCCTTAAACAAAGCGGTTGACTGGCTATACTTTACCGGCCGCCTGCCTGCCGACCCGCTTGGACGATTATTTTCGACCGTTGAATATTCAAGGCAGATCATTTTTTCGGACCAGGAATCGGCTTTAAAAGCTATCGACCGGATAACCGCCATTCACAAAGGTGTTGAAAACAGCCGCGGCGCACAGATTCCGGATTGGGCTTACCGCGATGTGTTGTTCCTGTTGATTGATCTGTCTATCCGGTCATATGAGCTTTTGGAGCGCAAACTAACCCAGGCCGAAAAGGGACAAACCTTTATGGTTTTTAACCGGGTAGGCCAGTGCATGGGGCTTGCTGGCCTACCAAAAAACTACTTTGAATACCTGAATATGCGCGATGAACATTTACAGCATAACCTGGTTCATGGCGAATTGACCTTGGATTTATACAGACAATACAAAAAACACCTTGGCGCTTCACGTTACGCTGTGTTAAAACAGGCGCAACTGCTGGTGGTGCCGCCATTGGTAGGCAAGCATCTTCCGTTAGGAAAACTGACCTGGCTTTTACCGGTGATATGGACATACAAGTTTTTGAGGATGCTGAAGGTGGAAACCTTTTTACGCAATGCCCTGCTCCCGGCTGCTTATAAAGCCCAGATCATTAGCATGGATAATGCTTAGTCGGAAGTCCGAAGTCGGAAGTCAAAAGTCAAAGAACAAGTCACTTTCGACTTCAAGCATTAGCGTAATTGCTGCGTTTCATCGTAACTTAATTGCAGGTAGGCTTCCGTGGCATTAACTGATGGCCTTAAACTGATCATGGTAATTATTAAACATGCCGAAATAAGCAAATAAAATAAATTACCTGTCAATAAAAAGCAAACGATTCCGAACAATGAAGGCCCTTCAAGCAGCGCGTATCTTACAATTAGGGCCGATTGGTATACCTTTAATTTTTCTGAAAGTGTTTTATTGATACCGGACCCTGCCAACGCCTGATGGAACTTTGCCATTTGCTGGTTAAACAAAAAACTGCCTACTACTGTACCCACAACGGCCAATAATGGCACTATGTAAAAATACACGTCGTTCCGGCTGTTTTTATAATCAAAGTAAATGGTGCTTTTATTGGTTATAAAAGCCATTATCATAAACAATACCTGCCCGGCTATTAAGGCCAGGTGTATAATTGATGTTGCTTTTAACGCGTTTTTAGGGGTAGCTGCCGAGGGCTGGTTATAATTCATTGAAGATAAGTTTAGCACTGCATATTAGCTATTTTTTTGAAGATGGAGAGAATTTATTTTATGCTTACTAAACATATAGCTGCATATTGGGGCTCACCTTTTCCATAAAGGTATCGGGCTGGATAATAACAAAATGAATGAGGCCGTACTCATCTTTTACCCGGTTGCGGATGCGAATGATGGCATTATTGATACCTGCGGTATCTAAGTCACTTTTAAACGAAATGATGAGCATCAGCAATACCTCGGTAGGCGATTGATAGGTTGACATGAGGTGCATGAGCTTTAAAACGTCATCATCCTGCTCTACAATTTCGATGATGTGTTTTTTGGTAGTTGCGCCTATCCCCTCGCCCATAAGCAAACTACGGCTTTCGCGCGCCAGTATGATAGAAACAAATATAAGCACCAAACCAACCAGCAATGAGGCCAGGCCATCAAGATAATTGATGTGATAAGTATGACCAATAAACATGCAAACAGCTACGATAACCAGGCCTATAACGGCGGCGCTATCTTCAAACAGCACCAAAAAGGTTGATGGGTCTTTACTCTTGACAATGGCCTGCCACCATGAGAGTTCGCCACGCAGCTTGTTAAACTCTTTAGCCGCTATTAAAAGCGATGATCCTTCGAAAATTACCGACATGCCCAATACCGCATAATTCCAGGTTGGGTTACCCGGAACTTCGGGCGTGATGATATGAGCAATACCCTGGTAAATAGAAACTCCCCCACCAAGGCCAAATATGAGTATCGACACAATGAACGAATAAAAATACAGTTCCTTACCATAGCCGAAGGGATGCTTTGCATCGGGTTTTTTGCGGCTTTGGTGTAAGCCAAACAATAATAATACCTGGTTGGCGGTATCAACCACAGAGTGCACGCCCTCGGCTACCATAGCAGCGCTGTTACTAAAAAAACCAGCTGCAAACTTAGTTAAGGCAATAAGCAAATTTGCGGCCAGCGCAGCGTAAATAGACTTGTTTGATGATGCCATACAAAACCTTAAAGCATTAACGCAATATATTGTTTTAGCAAAAACAGCTATTGTTAAGCGGCACACTTTTACAAGCGCTGACGACTAAATATGTGGGTGGTATTTAGGATCAAAAAGGGGGTATCGCAATTAATAAAAACCAAAGCTTGTTGCCAATGTTATCATTAAAGTTAATTTATTAATTTTTAAATAAATTATTATGAAAAATTTAAAGTTAACAGCAGCAGCTGTAGCATTATCATTTGCGTGTTCGGTAGTTTTTGCCGGTAATCATGCGGCCATCAACGGTACCGGCAACAACGGAATCATCGTGAAAAAAAGCATAGTAACTGATACCATACCAGGTAAAAAGAAAAAGACACCAAAAACACCTGCTCCGGCACCAACACCGGCACCTGTTCCGTCACCAGCTCCTACGCCTACCGACCCGGCACCGGTTCCGTCGCCAGCTCCTACGCCGGTTCCAAATCCGAGTACAACGCCAACGCCAACACCAACACCAAACCCAAGTCCTACACCATCGCCAACACCGATGCCTACAACACCTACGCCAACTAAACCGGCTTAACAATTGGTATTGGCAGCCTGGAGCTAACACTTTGGCTACCCGAGTAGCTATAATCGAGTAGGAAGTAAGGGATTATTTCCCTTACTGTCCTCTCACAGTTCGGCATACAGCGGTTCATTAAACATTAACAGTTTTCTGCAAGGTGGTGATGTCTTTTAGACTTACGAACCCCCGCTATCTTCAAAAAGCCGTTGCTTAAAACTCTCGTAAGGACTGGACCATGAATTACTTTCACCGCCCAGGATTGAACATTCCAGGAACATTGACCACTTTATTAAGGAATAGCAAACCAATCGTTCTTAAACACTTTAACCATATTAATAATTAAAAATCCAGTACCTGTTTAATGATTCACCTTAAACAACTGCTACATTGCAATTCGCTTTTTTCTATTCCGGCGAGTTGCTATGAATAACGTTAGTTTAATTAATAACCTGAACAGCAGTAACAAAACCAGTTGCCGATGCCGATATTTCTATTCGTCCGGTACTTTTTTCAGTTTTTACCAAAAAAGCTGCTATCCCGGCATCTGCGTTAACTTTTTYGTCGCCAATTATTTTCCCGCCGCCAATCAGGCCTAATGCTATCTCCTGCTTTGCATCTGGAATAACCGTTCCGTTTTTATCAACTATTGATGCATATACAAATATTACATCAGCTTTACCGGCATCAAGCTTTTTGCCGCTATAATCAACAGTTAGTTTAATAGCACTGGCACTTAATGGGGTTCTGCGTTCAACAGATTCCACCACTGTACCATTAATATATCCTTTGGCAGTAATAACGCCCGGTTGATAGGCAACATTAAAAGTAAATGGAGCATGCTTCAGGTTATTACTCATTTTGCCAGTATCGGGCTTTTGTTTACCAATTAATTTACCATTTAAAAACAACTCCACCTGTTGGCAATTGCTATACACCTTAACATTTTTTGTGGCTGGGTTGTCCCAGTAACTGGCTATAAATAGCATTGGTTTACTTTCACTAATATCGCGTTGGCTTTGGTAAAAGTAATAAGCAAATTTAGGCAGCCTGAAAATGTCCATAATGCCCGATGATTCAATATCCGGAGCATAGCCGCGTTTATAGTCAAACATCAGCCAGCCGGCATCGCCGGTAATGTTCCCGTTAAGGTTGTCGTTATGCGCTTCCTGGAAATTTGCTGCCTGTTGCAGCATCCGTTTTTCACCGTCGCCACGTAACTGGCGGGATGTTTTTTCCTCGTCTGTGAGGTCTTTATATTGGGTTTGGTTAAAGCCTGCATTTTGGGCATAGTATTCCCAGTCGCCATATTCGGCAATGAAAATAGGTTTGCTATTAAAATTTTTCCAGTAATTGGGTGCTTTAGCGTGCTGGCGGGCGGGGATAAATACATCATACACCGCATTCATCCAACCGCACGTGTAGGTATCAGCATAGGGCAACTCCTGGTGAACAATAGCCTGCGCCTTTTCCATGTAGTCGCGTTTCATTTCTGTTTCATTCAGCGAAGCTTCCCATAAAATAATGGAGGGATGGTTCCTGTCACGACGGATCATATCGGTTATGTTTTGCAGGCTGTTTTGCTGAAAAATTTCATCGCCAAAAAACTGCCATCCAGGGGTAGAGTCCATCACAAAAATGCCTAACTGATCACAAGCATCTAAAAACGAAGGCGAGGGCGGATAATGCGAGCATCGCACAAAATCATACCCTGCCTGTTTTATTTTATAGGCATCGCGGTATTGGGCATTATCTGATAAGGCGTAACCTATGTATGGATATTCCTGGTGGCGGTTGGTGCCACGTAGTACATATTTACTCCCATTAAGGTAAAATCCATCATTTTTAAAGGCGATTTTCCTGATGCCGGTTGATGTGGATACAGAATCTACTATCCGGCCATTGCTGAGTATCTGCACAACTACTTTATATAATTGAGGATGTAACGGCGACCATAATGCCGGGCTTGCAACCGATATTTCCTGCTGTAGTGATGCTGTATCTTTTGAATTGATATCGGCGGCGATAACATGAGCCGGGCCAACTAATTTTCCCGCGGGACTGTACAACGTGGCTTTGAGTTGTATATGCTGTTTTATAGCCTGATCGTTTTTTATCTGTACTTTAATTTTTAGTTGTGCCTGGGTTGCTGATATATTACTATAATGCAGCAATACTCCGCCTCCGTTTACCTGGCTGGCATCTACCGCATCGGTTATGTGTATCTTATTTTTTTTGATTAGCCACACGTTACGGTAAATACCGCTATAAAAGTTAAAGTCGAGGTCTTTAATAGGTTTCCCTGGCGGGATAATCGGGTTATCATGATTGTTCAACCTAATGAGCAGGCAATTCTCTTTTCCGTAAAATGCTTTGCCGGTAACATCAATATAAAAAGGTAGGTAGCCACCTGTGTGGGTCATGAGATATTTTCCGTTCAAATAAACATCGGCCAGGTTCATAGCAGCATCTATGCGAATAGCGATGTGCTTCTCCGCGTCGCTTTTATCGAGCGTAAAAAACTTACGGTAAAAACTAATACCCTGCCATTGCTGATTGATTTTTATGACTGGTTCTATATTAACAGTATGCGGCAGGCTGATCTGCTGCCAGGCATTGGCGTTGTTGCTATGGCTAAAAAGTTGTTGATTGATGCTGGTATCGGCATCTTTTATAAACTGCCAGTTGTTATTGAACAGTGTAGTCTGGCTTGTTTTATCGCTTTGGGCATTGGCTATAACCGCAGTAAAAACAATAAGGTATAACAGGAAAAATTTCTTCATTTAAAAAAGAGGTTACTGACTGATGTGATAGTCTTTACTAATGTTGGTATAGGTTTTTATATGATCGTTTGTGTTGCCTTGCTTGTCAACAAAAGTTTCGCCCCAGCTAAAAGGTTCCCATATAAAGGAGCCTTTAACTTTGTTGCCGGGCAGTGATAGGGCAATATCATTTACCTCGCGCTTGTGCTGTGAGTACTCGGCCACTATTACATCCTGCTTGTAGCGGATATTCAGGTCGGTTAGGTTTTTCTTCAGGCTATCAGGCGTACCATGCCATTCGGGGTAGTAAGATTCGCCGATGATATCAAAGTTCACGCCACGCCTGAGCATATTATCCAAAAAATATCTCGATTCGACATTTTGACCGCCGCAGGCAATATGGAGCATTATCCGGATGTTACCATTAACAGCCTTTACACCGCTAATCCCTGCTTTTAAAAAGCCGGCCAGGGTATCAAGATTTTTAAGTTTGCCATCGGGCCATAAAATGCCGTGGTTAATTTCGTTGCCTACCTGCACCATATCGGGCAGGGTGCCTTGCTTTTTAAGCTCTTTTAAAGTAAGGATGGTAAATGCTTTAATGGAATCCTGCAGTTGTTGGTTATCCAGATTTTTCCAGGCCGCGGGTTTGAATTGTTTACCCGGGTCGGCCCAGGTATCGCTGTAGTGAAAATCGAGCAGGAAGCCCATACTGGCAGCTTTAATTCGCCGGGCCATCTTTTTGGTGTCCTCTAAACCACAATAGCCCTTTGCCGAGTAGCCGCTATCGGCTTTAGGATTGTTGAAGATACGCAGCCTTACATAGTTAAAACCATGATCCTTTAGTAACTGAAAAGGATCTTTACTTACACCATCATCATAAAACTTGTGACCTTCGCTTTCCAGCTGGGGAATGAAGGAAATATCGGCACCGAGGATCTGCTTAAACTTAACAGATTCCGGATTGGGTGATGCTTGTTTGTAGGCTGATAAGGCACCAATTACAAGTAAGCCTGCCGCAAAATATTTTAACCGGTTTAAACTTAATATACGCATAAAGTTATCATGTTAAACATCATTTAAATGCATAAATAACCGGGTGGTATAGCATTACACACCCGGTTATTAAATTTTTAGTGCACAAAGGCATCCATGGCAACAGTTGGTTTACCGCTGCTGTCAAAAGCACCTAAAGTATAACCCTGCCAGCTGCCATAAGCTTCCGGCTCCCAATAAAATACGCCTAATCCGCCAGATACAGACTTAGTTTTGGTGATCAGATCGGGGAGGAATGATTTACTGGTTGAGGCGGCAGTTACATCCATGCCAGCTTCACAGATCATTACCTGTTTGCCATATCGACTTACCATATCCTGCATGTTAGTCAATACCTGGCTGTTTATAGAAGCCCAGTTGCTGGTTGACGGATATACCGAAAAGCCGCAGATATCCCAGCTGGCGCCGTTCGCTTTCAGACCATCAAAAATCCAACGGGTGGTGGTGTTATTAAAGCCGTTAGCCACATGTACAATTACCAGGGCCGATGGGAAAATTGCTTTTGTAGCATTATAGCCGCAATTAACCAGCCAGGCAAAGTTTTTAAAGTTAGTAGCCGATACCGATGCGCGGCCGTCCTGCCAAAGCATACCATCGCTGGTTTCGTTGCCAACCTGCACCCAGGTTGGGGTAATGCCATTTGTTTTTAAGGTGTTTAAGGTATTATAGGTATAATTATAAACTGTATTCATTAAAGTAGTAAAATCCTGGCTTGCCCATGCTGCCGGCTTGGTTTGATGACCGGGATCGGCCCATACATCACTGTAGTGAAAATCTATCAGGATACTCATCCCAGCTGCGGCGGCCCTTTTGGCCTTAGCTACCACATCAGCGGTGTTGCACCAGCCGTCAGACGGGTTTACAAAAACCCTTAAACGAATTGCCGTGATGCCCTTCCCCTTTAAAATGGTGAACAAATCCTGTTGTGTGCCGCTGCTGTTATAAAACTTTTTGCCCGCCGCTTCCATCTGCGTTACCCAACTGGCATCAGAGCCATAGGCAAAGGTGGTGGTAGCCTCGGTTTTCAGCTTTGGCGCAGCAGCTGCGGGCGTTGTAGCGCTTTGTTGTTTGGCGCTCTCTTTGGTACAGCTCATGCTTAAGCAAAGCATAACTGCTGATGATAGTGCGATGATCTTCTTCATAATTTGATTGTTTTTAATGGTTTATAATTGGGTTATTTATGATGTAGTGCTACTTAAATGCATCCAGAGCAACCGTTGGTTTGCCCGAAGAATCAAAGGCGCCCAAGCCATAACTTTGCCAGTTATAGGCTTCGGGCTCCCAATAAAAAACACCTAATCCCTGGTTGCCGCTTACGGTGCTTACCTTGGCCAGCAAATCGGTTAAAAAAGCCTTACAGGTAACCGCCTCACTTGCAGCCATCCCCACCTCAACCACCATAACCGGCGAACCATACCTTGCAAACATATCGTTCATATTAGCCAGGCACTGCTGGTTATAGGTTTGCCAGTTACTGGTTGAAGGATATAACGACATACCAATGATATCCCATTTTGCGCCGTTGGCCTTTAACCCATCAAAGAGCCAGCGAAACAAGGAATTATCATAGCCATTGGCCAGGTGTACAATTATTTTAGTACTACTGCTTACCGATTTTACCGCATTATAGCCGCTGTTTACCAATGCGGCAAAACCAGCCATATTTTTAGATGCGCGGCCATCTTCCCATAACATGCCATCGCTGGTTTCGTTACCTACCTGCACCCAATCGGGCGTAATGTTTTTTGCCTTAAGCGCATTCATTACCGATGTGGTGTAGGTGCTAACGGCACCTGTTAAGGCTGCAAAATCAAGACTTTGCCAGGCCACCGGTTTAGTTTGTTTGCCCGGATCGGCCCAGGTATCGCTATAATGCAGGTCGATCATGATCTTCATACCCAGCTTTTGCGCGCGAACAGCCTTAGCAACTACGTCATCGGTATTACACCAGCCATCAGTCGGGTTCACCCATGCCCGTAGCCTTATCGCGTTCACCCCTTTATCCTTCATCAGTTGCATGCACTCCTTCTGCACGCCATCGTTGTTATAAAATTTAACGCCAGATGCCTCCATTTGAGTAAGCCAGCTTACATCGACCCCTTTTATCAGGGCCGACGTAGTGGTTTTTGTAGTATCGGTGGTATTTGTGGTACCGCTGCCTTTATTATCCTTTTTGCAGGATCCTATTGTGAGCAGTAACGCAAGCCAGAAAATGTTTTTGCCTTTCATAGCGGTTTTTTAATAGCCTGGTGTTTGCGTCAGCTTGCCTTTGCTGGCCGTAATTTCATAAGTAGGTACGGGGAACAGGTATGGCCCGGCTGTTTTACCAACAGACGACAATGCATTTTGCCATTGACCGTGCCGTATCAGGTCCATTTTGCGGTAACCCTCAAAGTAGGTTTCCCAGCCTTGTTCTTTCAATATCCAGGTATCAAACGCTTGTTTGTTTGCCGTTGCCGATGCAGGTACATTGCCTATGGCAGCACCACCGTGTGCTAAACGTACCCGGTTAACCAGGCCTACAGCTTCGGCAGTTGGACCGCTGTTTTGATTAATAGCTTCGGCAAGCATCAGTATTACATCGCCCAGGCGGGCTTTGGGAATATCATTGCCCTGGTAAGCATTTAATGATGCGCCACCCAGATCGGGGTATTTGGCTACAACCGGTCCCGACAAACCGTTAGCCTGGTTACGTACCACGCCACTTTTATTGGTATAGCTTGCTATCAGGAGGCTTCTTCTTTTATCTGCCGCATCAAATGAGTTATAAAATGCCCAGGTGGATGATACGGGGGCATCGCCGCCTGCAAATGAATCATGTATACGGTTGCCGGGATAATCTTTGGGGTAGGTATAAAAATCCCATGGATTAAAGCTGCCATGGTTCTCGTTACCGTCCTGGTCCGGAATGCAGGACACCGCCCACATGGTTTCGTTATTTTTCTCTGTTGATTCATTGAACAGGCTGGCATAATCGGTAACCAGTGAATAACCCATAGCAATGATCTGCCTGCCAATTTTTTCGGCATTCACAAAATCCTTTTCGTTCATGTAAGTGCGCATCAATACTGTAAGCGCGATAGCCTGGTTAAACCGTCCGTAATCTGAAGGCGATTTTGGCAAATTAGTTGCCGCGTAACTTAAATCGCCAACTATTGATGCCAGGAAAGCATCCCTTGTTGGCCGGGTAAGGTCAGTTTCTGCAGCGGTATTGATCTTACTTGCATCCAGGATCACGGGTACCGGGCCATATAATTGCAAAAGATAATACATATTCCACCCGCGAGACATTCGTGCTTCGGCTATCAGTTCCTTTTTGGCATCGTCGCTGATGGTTGATTTACTGATATCATCAATAATCTGGGTAATGCGGGTTACAAACCTTATTTTTTCGAAATGGTTGTTACCAGTGCCCTGGTTAGCCAGAAACGTAAAGCTGGCTGTACTAAACTGAGTAAAGATGCCACCCCAGCCGGTCCAGATATTTAACTGGTCTGTTGGGTAATCAAACATCATGATATCGCCATATTCGGGGCTAAACCAGTCGTTTTGATATCCTGCCGGGTCATTGTAACCCCATTTGGATTGAAAGGGCTTGTAAACTTCGGTAACATAGTTCACAAAATCCTGTTCGGTTTTAGGAAAATTGGTGGTTGACAGCGAGCCGTAAATTTGCGGCTCCAGTCCTTTTTTACAACTGCTTACGGTTACCGCGGCAGCTATTAAACATATGGTTATAATTTTTTTCATGTCGGTTACTGATTTGGAATTAGAATCCGGCTTTTAAGCCAAAAGAAAACGTTCTGAACATTGGGTACGGCGCATAACCGCCTTTAACACTGGCATAGCTTACCTCTGGATCAACTCCTTTGTATTTGGTGATGATGAACAGGTTTTGCGCATCGGCAAAAACACGTACCGATTTGGTGAACTTGTTTAGCCATGGCGAGTTGATGGTATAACTCAATGTAAGGTTACGGCAACGCACAAAATTGGTGCTTACCAGGTTAATATCCGTTCCTTGCGGTAACCCGGTTGCGTTTTCAATGTAATTTACACCAGGCCTTGTGCCACTTTGGTTTACCGATGTCCATACATTAAGCGCTTGTACAGTGCCGCTTTGGGTGCTGGATACGATACTTGCCGGATCGGCCCAGGCATAATTGTAATTGATTGACTTACCACCAAACTGGCCGTAAAAGAAGATACTCAGGTCGAATTGTTTGTAGTGAAAATCGTTACCGAAACCGATGCTGATCTTAGGATCGGGATTAAGTTTATAGATATCGCTGCCGGTTAATTTACCATCGCCATCTGCATCAACATATATTGGAGAGCCCGCCAGGTTTGCACCACCTGATGTTGGCTGCGAAGCAGGTACCGTTTGGCCTGCCTGCAATAAACCTTTTGTTTTAAAATAGTATATCTCATCTACCGGATCGTTAACAGCCTGGTAGGTTACGCCTTGGTAAGTAAGCAGGTTATCGTACACAAAGCGGCTTTTCCATTTATAGGTAAAATGCGATACGTTGATGGCCGAGTTCCAGCTAAAATCCTTCGACTTAATGTTTTGTGTAGATAAAGAGATATCATACCCCTGCCTGTACTGGTGACCGCCGTTTACCGGCTGAGTTGACAGGTAGGATAGCGGAGCAGTTGGTCCTGTTGTTCTCAGCAGGTTGGTTATATCATCCTTAAACACATCGACAGATCCGGTAACACGGTCTTTAAAGAAACCAAAATCAAGCCCGATGTTTTTGTTTTCTGTTTTTTGCCAGGTTAATTCGGGGTGATCAATAGCGTACCGGGCGATGGTTACGTAATTGGCGCTGCCGTTATTAAAAAACAGCGTGTTGCCATCCGGCGCGTAACCGCCGTAACCCACCGATCCGATAGTACTGCCCGTGGTACCCACGCTTGCACGCAGTTTAAGCTGGCTTATAAATGCCACGTCTTTCATAAATGATTCGTTGGTGATCTTCCAGCCAACAGATACGGCCGGGAACGAGGCGTATTTGGTATTCGGGAAAAACAGGCTGTAGCCATCATACCTGTACGATAAGGTTAACAGGTACTTATCTAAAAAGTTGAAAGAGCTACGTGCAAAATACGAGCGCGTTTTACTGGATGTTTTAAGCGACGTGATTCCGATATTGGCAGTTTCGGCAGATAAATTGGTGTTACCGATTACATCGGCACCGCCGGCGCCCTGGCTTCCAAATGCGTTATAAGTATTTTTATATTGGCCTGCACCTGCAACGGCATCAATGTTTAAAAAGCTGGTGACATCCTTTTTAAAGGTAACTGTGGCTTCCAGGGTCTGATTCTCGCGGTTATTATAGTTTAACGATGCCCTTGACAGGTTTTGCGAAAAGTAGAAAACCGTGCTCGGAACAAAGAAGCTGCGGTTGGCCGCCTCATAGTTATCGCCAAACAAAATATGACCGGCCAAAACACCCGGAATAACTTTAAAATCGGCAGATAAGTTGGCACTTAATGAATGATAGCTGGTATTATCCTGCACATCAAGCAGCGATACAGGGTTAGCAATAACGCCGTAACGGGTATAATTACCATTGGCATCACGTACCGGTACATTGGCTGGATAACCCAGCGCGGCTTGTATAATACCAAAGCCCTGCGTACCCGAACCACCTGTTTGCCCGCCCGACGATGAATTGATATAACTGTTGGTATTGCCCGTAAAATTGGCGTTCAGTGTAAAGAACTTAGCGGGTGTAAATGATAGGTTGGCCCGGCCGGTATACTTGGTAAGCCCTGCGCCCTTTAAAGTACCTTCTTCGTTATAATAACCGCCAGAGAAATAATAGGTAGCTTTTTCGCTGCCACCGTTAATATTGACCTGGTGGTTGTTGATTTTACCTGTTCTGAAGATCTGTCCCAGCCAGTCCGTTCCGTTGCCGGCTGCAGCAATATCTGCATCAGTAAATTTAGGTGAGGGAACACCAGATTGAGCATTAGGCCCGTAAGGTTGCTGTAGTTTGGCGCCCAGGTACTGGTCAACAATAAGCTGGTTGTACAAGGTTTCGTATTGGTTTGCTTGAAGTGGCTGCAGGTATGGATAGTTTTTTTCAAAAGAGTAACTTCCGTTATAAGTGATGTTCAACCTGCCCGATTTACCTTTTTTTGTAGTGATGAGGATAACCCCGTTGGCGGCATTTACACCATAAATTGCCGCACTGGCATCTTTCAAAACTTCTATAGATTCCACATCATCCGGGTTTAAACCTGCCAGGCCACCACGGCTTACACCATTGGTTTCGCCGGCAATGGTACCGTTACCCGGCTCAAGGGCGTCGTTGGGGAATATCACTCCATCTACCACGTATAAGGGGTTGCCGCGGCCCCTGATGGAAAGGTTAATGTTACCGCCCGGCTGTGAGCTGCCCTGCGAAACCTGCAAGCCAGAAGCACGCCCAAATAACAACTGGGGGATAGAGCTGTTGGCTGCCTGCGGAATTTTCTTTGGATCAACCTTGGTTACAGCCGTCGTAATATTTTGGCGGGTAGTTGTACCATAGCCTATCACCACAACTTCGTTGAGGCCGTTTGCCTTGGTTTCCATAGTAATGACTAAGCTACTACCCTTAACTGTTACCTCTTTTTGATCGTAACCTAAACCCCGGAATAAAAGCACCGCCCCATCGGCTGCTTTAATTGAGAACTTGCCTGTAACATCTGTTGCGGTTCCCTGCGAGGTTCCTTTAATAAGCACCGTAATACCGGGTAACGGGCTGCTATCCTCCTTAGCGGTTACTGTACCCGTAACCGTTTGCTGGGCATAAACACTGGAGGTAGATAAAGTTGCCAACGTAAATGCCAGCAGACAAAACCGCCTCCAAAAATGGAAAGTAGAATTTTGCATATGTATAAGTTTAATTGGTTTGAAAAAGACCTTTGTCCTGTTTGAAAAGAAAAAGCCATTGGTTTATTTGTACAAATGACAGGTATAAAACAGAAAACGGCTTGTCCAAATCATTATACTTTTGGTTCAAACTGTTATAATTTAAGGTGATTGAGGCTGTACGGTACCTTACAGCTGTATTGTTAACATTTATTATTAATATTGCTGTTACCAAACATAACCAGCCGACAAAAGCCAGCTTATAATTTTATCTGTACAGTAACGATGTTCAATGCACATACTGCCCAACCCCAAAAAATGATTGTTTTAAGGCTGTTGGCCCTGATGCTGATTAATGCTTTTGTTTGTTTTCTTCCGGTAATTGCGCAGGCCCCTAAATTGAAGTTCAGCCATATCAACAGCTTCCAGGGTTTATCAAACAGTACCGTTGAAGCCATTTACCAGGATCACCGTGGTTTTATATGGTTTGGCACCCGCGATGGCTTAAACCGCTATGACGGCTATCAAATAACAGTTTTTAAAAACAACACAGGCGATGCCGGCAGTATAAGCGACGATTACATTCGTTGTATTTACGAGGACAGCAACCATGAGCTATGGATAGGTACAAGTAATGGATTAAACCGGTTTAACCAGTTTAAAAATAAGTTTACCCGGTTTAAATACCAGGCTGGCAGTAAGCTGTGTATATCCGGAAACACTATCAATTGTATTTATAACGACAGGCAGGGCAATTTGTGGATTGGCACTGCCGATGGTTGCTTAAACCTATATCTGCCCAAAACAAACTCATTCGCACATTTTTATAATCAAACCAGGAGTGCCGTAAATTATATTTATGAGGATAGTAAAAGTGATTTATGGATTGGGACAGCAAACGGGCTAAACAGTTTCGATAGAAATAAGCACACCTTTAGTGCCGATATACATTTAACCGGTTACAGCGCAGTTAATTTGCCGGTTAATACCATACAGGAAGATCATCAGCATAACCTGTGGCTGGGGATTGAAAACGGTGGTTTAATGCTGCTTGATTTTAAAAACCACACGATTAAGCGATATCAACATCAGCAAAACAACGCGGGTAGCCTGGCCAACGATCAGGTTAAATGCCTGTTGGTTGATCGAAAAGGGAATATATGGGCAGGGGGCATTAACGGCGGGTTAAGTTTTTTTAATCCGCAAAACAACTCCTTTGCCAATTATCAAAACGAATCTGAAAACCCCGGCAGCTTATCGCAAAGAACGGTATCATCAATTTTTGAGGATGATCAAAGCAATTTATGGGTAGGCACACACCGCGCAGGGGTAAACTTGTATACGCCCAAGGCCAATAAATTTAAGTTACTGCAAAACGAGCCCGACAACAACAGTTTAAGTTACAATGATGTCAGGACTTTTTGCGAGGATGAGCAGCACCAGATCTGGATCGGCACCGACGGCGGTGGCATCAATATTTACAACCCGGTAAAAAATACTTTTAAGTATTACCGTAACAACCCCGGCAACAGCCAAAGCCTTGCTGCCGACGCCGTACTGGATATTTATAAAGCCGAAGAAAGAAAAGTGTGGATAAGTACCTGGGGCGGAGGGCTAAATTGCCTGGATAAAACCACGGGTAATTTCAGACGGTTTACCAATAATCCCGCAGATCAAACCACCATCAGTTCCAACTATGTTCAGGAGGCTATAAAAGATAGCGAAGGTAATTTTTGGGTAGCCACCTATTATGGCGGCCTTAATTTGATGGATGAGCAAACGTACAAGTTCAGGCGGATTAAAGAAGCCCCCGACAAGCAAACCCGGATACTGGGCAACAATATTGTTTCGCTAAATGAAGACGGGCATAAAAACCTATGGATTGGCACTGATGATGGCGGCTTAAACCGCTATAACCTGCTGACCAAACGGTTTAGCCATTATTTCAACAACCTGGAAAAGCTGCCCGATCTGCGGGTTATTTTTGTTGACCATGCAGGCAGGGTATGGCTTGGACAAAACGGCCTTTACCTGTTTAACGCAACAAAAAACAAGTTTGACATTTATACCGATAAAGCAGGCCTGGCAACAGCCACGATCAAAGGTATTGAAGAGGATAGCGCCGGTAACCTTTGGATATCTGGAACAAACTGCTTGATAAAATTTAACCCCAATAGCCTGCAATTTGCAAGGTACAATATTGCCGATGGCCTACAGGGGCAGGAATTTGAAGCTAACTCATCCTTAAAGGCAAAAAACGGTAACCTTTATTTTGGCGGGGTTAACGGGCTGAATGTTTTTAACCCGGCTTCCATTAAAGCAAACGGGTATATCCCGCCGGTTTATATTACCGGTTTCCAGGTGTTTGATAAAATGATCTTGCCAGATACGCCCGGCTCGCCTTTGAGTAATGATATTGGCGTAACCAAAACCGTAAAGCTTAACTACCGGCAATCAAGCATAACGTTATATTTTGCAGCACTCAACTACACAGCCACCGAAAACAACAAATACAGGTACCGGCTACAGGATTTTGATCCCGGCTGGCATGTTACTAATGAGCGTAAGGCTACCTACACCAACCTTGCACCCGGCAACTATACTTTTATCATAACGGCCGCCAATAACGATGGCGTTTGGAATACCAAAGGAACATCGTTAACTATTTCAATTACCCCTCCTTTTTGGGCCACCTGGTGGTTCCGTACCATGGCTGCACTGGGTTTGCTTATCAGCATTTATCAACTCCTCCGTTTTAAAAAGAACCTGGACCTGCGGCGGTTAGAAGAGTCGCGGAAAGAAGAAATGCACCAGCAGCAATTGCAATTTTTCACCAATATCTCGCACGAGTTTCGTACGCCATTGTCGCTGATATTAGGTCCGTTGGAGACGCTCCTACAAAAAGGGCAATCGGCATCGAGCCAGTACTACGAGGTTATGTACCGCAACGCCAACCGGCTGTTACTACTGATTAACGAATTGATGGATTTCAGGAAGGTAGAAACCGGCATACTTAAACTCGACGTTATCCAGGGAAACCTCCCGGCCTTTATTGCAGAATTGGCAACAGAATTTAAAGATGCGGCTAATCAAAAAAATATAAAATTAGACGTTGTTTCGGGAGCAGAGATGCCGGCCGCCTGGTTCGACAGGCAAGTACTGGAGAAAATAATACTCAACCTCATCAATAACTCGCTAAAATACACGCCCGACAAAGGCTGTATTACAATAGCAGTGCTGGATGACTTGCGTAACTTTAAATCGTGCTATGAAAACGAACTTATCCTTAAAAACAACTTCCGGGCAGCCAGGTATGCCTACATTCGTATATCAGATAATGGCATCGGCATCTCAAAAGAATCTATTCAGCACCTTTTTGAACGCTATTACCGCATTACCGAATCGCATCTGGGTTCGGGTATTGGGCTGGCCTTTGTAAAAAGCCTTACCGTGTTGCACAAAGGTGATATTTATGTGTACAGCCAGCGGCACCAGGGAACAGACATTATTATTGGGCTGCCAGTTTCAGAGACAGATTATCAGCCCAACGAAAAATGGACAAAAACCACGCAGGAAGGCGGAACCAGGCTGGAGAGCATTATTGCAGACTACCCCGGCTCTAATACACAAATATATCCCGAAAAACAAGGGTTAACAATCGGCAAACACCAACACCGCATCCTGGTGGTTGAAGACAATGAGGAGATCAGATCATTTGTCAAGAGTTCGCTGAGCGACTTGTATGTCATCACCGAAGCTGCCGACGGCAACGAAGGCATAGCAAAAGCCAGGGACGAATTTCCAGACCTCATTATCAGCGATGTAATGATGCCGGGGCTTAACGGGGTTGATTTTTGCCGGATAATTAAAGAAGATATCAATACCTGCCATATCCCATTTATTATGCTCACGGCAAAAACCAACCTGCAAGCCGAGATTGAGGGTATCGATTCGGGTGCGGATTTATATTTGCCCAAGCCCATTAGTATAAACTTGCTTACCCTATCTATCCGCAATATTTTTGAGCAGCGGCAAAAACTAAAAGATCGTTATTTAAAGGATCACCATATTGAAGTGCGCGAATTGGTACACTCCACAAAGGATAAAGAATTTTTAGATACGCTTTTAAGCTTTAYTGATAAAGAACTAAGCAATCCCGATCTTGACGTAGAGCAGCTTTGCGGAGCAATAGGCATGAGCCGTACCAAGCTCTATCATAAAATCAAGGAGATCTCGGGCCAGGCACCCAATGAGTTTATCAGGAGCATCCGGCTTAAAAAAGCAATCGAAATATTGACCCATGAAGATGTGCTTCTCACCGAGGTAATTTATAGGGTGGGCATCCAAACCCAATCTTACTTCACTAAAGCGTTTAAAAAGGAATACGGTAAAACACCGACCCAGTATATTAGGGATTTGACAGCTGAACGACAAAACGCAAAAAGTCATTGACCCCATATTCTTTCACTTTATTATTAAATGCGATAACGCCGGGTCGCTCAGCAACCGCTCTATTTCCAGCTCAATAATATCCCGGATATCCTGTTTGATCTGTAAATAATTCCGCTCCACGATGGCGCCATTAATCTTTCTGACTTCCGGCAGCGAAACATAGCCATCGATCTCTTTTTTTCAATGCCGTATGGTCATTGACAATCTTGCAGAGAAATGCTTTTAATTCAATCTTGCAGTCGGGTTATCCTAAGAGAATTGTCCGCACCTATTCCTCCACGTCCGCCAGGTCCAGGATAGCGGATGGGTCTAAAGGGTTACAGCGGTTGCTCCGCGACAGGTCATCAAAATTGATCGAAAAGAATTTTAAACTAACCTTTTAATGGTGTCTGCACTTCAGCCAGGGGGAAATGATCTTCCACGGCGAAAGATTTAGGTTGCCGTAAAAAAGTCCGGGTAAAAAAAGCAAATGAAAAACAAAACGAACCACCTTTCCTTGGCATTCGATCGATCCTGGCAATAATTCAACAAATAATTAAAATAAAAATCATACCGAACATCCATATGATAAAGAGGAATTTAAATGGAGAATATCGGATTTTGCAGGGCCTCCATTGCAACAAGCAAACACCCTTTTTGATGCGCCGAAAGCGGTTTTTGATTTTTTTATGCATTTTGGGGTGTTTTTGGCRGAGCTTTTTTAATAAAAATTTAACGGTAAATAAATGCGCCATAAACGACAACTAATTTTAAGGAAATAGGTTCGAACCGAGGTGGGCTCCAAAATAGTTACGTCAATCAATTTTGTTTTATAGCAACTTTGAGTAAAAATTAAATATTGCAAATAATCCTGCAGGATTTAATTATCTTCCATTTATATATCAAATACTCATCATCAATGGAAATGTATTGAAAGAAAGTAATTTTTTTGGAGAAATTTACATACCCTTAGACATATTAAACAATTACTTCCTGCGATGATCTTTGAATTTACAACTGCCCCGGGTTTTGACTTTATAACACTGTTTTCAAAGCAGATCAATGCGCCAGTAAGGGACAATGTATTGGAAATCCCGAAGACATTAGGAGAAGGTTATGTACGTAAAGTTGGGTTTGGGGATGATTTCAAATTAACGATACATCGTTATGTTTTGAATGAAGATCTGATTGTTAAACGCAATCCTGCTGCAATAGCTAATGATGTTCGTACCATTTTCTTTTATAATGACAGGGAAGATCTTGAAGTTAAATATCATAATGATACAAACATATCATGCTCACCAAAAAATGACTCTTCCATACTCCTATCCTCAAATGATTTGCGCACGGAAATTCGTTTTCCTGCCAGGAGCAATATTCAATATGTAGTAGTTGGGATTACTGCTAACAGATTGCGCTCAGTTCTATCCATTGAAAAGCCTAATACGACCATACAAACCATTACAGCGAAAAATGCTTCCTTTCTCTTTTTCGAAAGTTTGGATGCTGAAATGCAATTGCTGCTTAAAAATATCGTATCCGTCGACATGAATAACTCGCTGAATAATTTCTATGTACAAATTAAGGTGCAGGAATTAATGTACCTGCTTTTTAGCAAGTTGTCACTTAGGGAGAACACGACTTTTAAAAACATAAACAGTAACGATGCAGAAAAATTGCTGGTCATTCGCAACGAGATATTGAGTGATCTGGGTACCCCGMCTGTTTTAAGTAAATTAGCGCTGATCGCTTCGATGAGCGAAACGAAACTCAGGCCGCTTTTTAAGCAAACATTTGGTGATACGATATATAATTATTACCAAAAAGCCAGAATGGAAGAAGCCGCTTTTCTGTTGAAACAGGCTAAACATTCCGTTTCTGAGGTTGGCTACGAGTTGGGGTTTTCAAACCTTAGTCACTTCAGCAGGTTATTCGGGAAGCAGTACGGCATTACCCCGAAAAAATTTTCGACCTCTTCATAGAACTTATTTTATCTAATCCACTATCATTTATCGGATAGGACTATTCTTGTGTCCTTTTCGGTTATTTTGCCCATTTTTTTACTTCTACTTTTGTCATATAGTTAAATATGACCAAGAAAAAAATAATGAAAGCAATACAATATAAGGCGTTTGGCAATTCCAATGTGATAGCGGTGGCTGAGGTACCTCAGCCTGAAATCAGCCATGAAAACCAAGTTTTAATTCAAGTTAAGGCAGCCAGCGTAAATCCTTTGGATATAAAATTACGCAGCGGCATTATGCAACAAATCCGCCCTGTCAATTTGCCATTTGTACCGGGTGCAGATGTAGCAGGGATCGTGGTTGCCACAGGAGAAAAGGTAACCCAATTTAAAGCAGGTGACCAGGTGATCGCTGTGACCAGAGAAGGCGGTTATGCCGAATACGCGATTGCAAATGAAAGTCACGTAGCTATTAAGCCCACTAATGCCTCCTTTGAAGAAGCAACCTCGCTGGTGGTTAATATCGGCACCGCTCAATCGGTATTATTTGCCGAGGGAAAATTAACGAAAGATCAGAAAGTTTTAATTCAGGGCGCTGCGGGGGCAACAGGCGCAACTATGGTGCAGATGGCAAAAAATGCCGGGGCCTATGTTATCTCAACGGCATCCGGACAAGGCATCGCGTTAGTGAAAAGCCTTGGTGCGGATGAGGTGATAGATTATAAATCACAAGACGTTAGTTTGTTAGCTAACAATATCGACCTGGTGGTGGATTGCGCTGGTGGCGAATCACAGCATAAACTTTTTGAAGTGTTAAAGCCCGGAGGCAAATTATTCAGTATAGTAATCCCGCCTTCCGCAACATTAGCGGAAAAGTACCAGGTTGACGCACGGTTTATCAGTTCAAATATCTCAGCGGGGAGTTTGGTAGCTGGTTTGGCTTTAGTCAATGAAGGAAAACTCCGTCCCATCGTTGCAAAAATTTTACCATTAGATGAAGCGGCTCAAGCTCAGGACTTTGTGTCGGCTGGCGGAGTTAACGGTAAAGTTGTTCTTGTAGTTATTCAATAACAGAGTCGATCAGGGGCTGATCTGAGGAAATACCTTCCAAATCAAACCGTACAATTTACAGATATCAATAAGATAATAAAAAAGAGACCATGAAATTACTAGAAAAGATAACATTAGGAAAAGAAACATTGCAAAACGCCATCGCGATGGCACCAATGACCCGCAGCCGGGCTAACCTTGAGGGAGTTGTATCAAACCCGACCGTATTATACTATACGCAGCGCGCCAGTGCCGGTCTTATTTTTACGGAGGCCATCAATATCTCGGAACAGGCGCTGGGCAGTCCATTTACCCCTGGGCTTTACAGCGAGGAGCAAATTGAGGCCTGGAAGAAAGTAACAAAATCTGTTCATGACAAAGGAGGCGTGATCTATGCGCAGCTTTGGCATACCGGACGCGTTGGGCATTCAGTGGATAGAAAAGGAAAACTTCCGGTGGCACCGTCGGCGATCGGGATAAAAGGGCAGCAGCATTTCACCTCCCAGGGGCCGAAAGAGTACGAAACGCCTCAGGAGTTAACTACCGCAGAGATCAAACAGGTTGTTAAGGATTACGGTCAGGCTGCCAAAAATGCTATCGATGCCGGTTTCGATGGTGTTGAATTACATGCAGCATTCGGATATTTACCTAACCAATTTTTATCGGAAAGTGCAAACCTCCGGACAGATGAGTATGGCGGCAACATTGAGAACAGGAACCGCTTCGTGCTGGAAGTTATGCAGGAACTGGTTGAAGCGTCAGGAAGCGACAAGGTTGGCATTAAGCTATCGCCAACTATCTATTATAACAATATAGAAAACGGTGATCCCGTTGCTCAATTCAAACCTTTGATCGAAGCATTGAATGAATTGCCACTGGCCTATATTCATCTGATGAATGGCTTGTTCCCTTTAGATAATTACCCTCACTACCCTAAGAATGCTGTAGAAACTTTCGGTAGTATAAGTAAACACCTGGTTATAGCCAATGGCGGGTTCAATAAAGATAGCGGGGAAGCAGAACTGGAAAAGGGTATCGCCAAAATAATCGCTTACGGCAGCTTATTTCTGGCTAACCCTGATCTGCCAAAGCGGTTCGAACTGGATGCGGCGTTCAATACCATAGAACAAGCTACCATGTATGGTGGTGGGGAAAAAGGTTATACCGATTATCCATTTTTAGAAAAATAATGCTAAAGCGTCTTTAATCAGGAATGCAACTTTGAAAAAGTGTAAAAGAGAAACAACAAGATGCTGTAAGAATATCGGCCCTACGTTTTACATGGCATGAGCCCCTTTAGTATTTAAGCTGATTAATAAAGTCGGGAGTGAGATCCCCGGCTTTTATTGGCTTAAGTATTTTGTTATCGGAGTATATTGGGCCATAAATGCTTGTTGCGTCTTCCTCACAGTTGGCTGTTTTCGAACCAATTGATAGAAAAATTGTAAAGAATTGGAAATTTGGGCGAGAGTCATGTATGACCTACCGCTTTTTGAAAGTAAATATTGACGGATATATAACGAACGATTTAGCTCAGTTGGTGGCTGCTATTTCGTTGTCCTGAACCCGGATACTGCGGCAATAAAAGGTGTTAACGGCCGATTTGCGCCGGTTTTCTGGAGCCCGGTGCATTTTTCCGGATCAGCCGGGTACAATGGGCCTGTTGGTCAACCCACCCCACCCTTGCTGATTTCCCTACGGCTTATTACAGTGACTGGCAATGGTGGGATTAGGTAAGCAATTCAAAAACGATGATTACTGATATGCTTCCCTTTCGGGCCAATCCGATAGTTCGCGTAATAGATAATTTTTTAAAAAACAGGAATATGGCTGATATATTAGAATTCAAAGTAGGTGATTGTAAGCTTACCATTTGCACTATGGATATACATCATAACCTGACCGAGCGGCCGGTGGCACGGCAACTCAGGTATAGTTTGATAAAATATGCTGGCGGTAAGAGTTTTGCACCAAATAACAATCTTAGCAGTACGGATTTAATGAAATTTTTTAAATAAGCGATTGATAAAATGGAGTCTAAAAAAGCAAAAAACAGTATCAATAAAATTGCCACTAACTACTATCTTTAATACCTGTAACAGAAACGAGGCAACTATCATAGGACAAATGGAAGATGCATGCTGCAGAACGGTAAGGCCCATTATATAGGTTTATAAAGAAGCGCATCTGGCATTTCTTCAAGGATTTTGCGCGCGTTGTAATGGTTTATTCAAAAGAACTGAAAGGTTAACGATATGATGAAAGATATTTTCGAAAGATTGAAAGCGGGAGAACTCGTCAGGCTGGATGATCCGCAATTTTTCAGGGTAAATGAGGTGGTCAGCCGCACACTGGCTTTATCACCGGCACTAAATGCAGCAACCAATGTAGATGAGCTCAGGGCGAAACTTAGTGAGATTATTGGCACCTCGCTGGACGGGAGTACTACCGTATTTGCGCCGTTTTATACCAATTTCGGTCGCTTCATAAACCTTGGCAAACATGTCTTCATCAATCATGCCTGTTCCTTTCTGGATATGGGCGGCATCACCTTAGAAGACCATGTGCTCATTGGTCCGAAAGTGAATCTTATTACGGAGAATCATCCGCTTGATCCGGCAGACCGGCGAGGGATGCTATGCAAACCTATTTTGATTAAACGAAATGCCTGGATTGGTGCGGCTGCAACCATTTTACCCGGTGTCACCATCGGCGAAAACGCTGTCGTTGCAGCCGGCGCAGTCGTCAGCAGAAATGTTCCCGATAATACTGTTGTCGGAGGCATTCCCGCAAAAGAGATTAGGACAATTTTTTAGGTAATTGAAATTGGGAAGCTGGTTTAACACCGACTTCCCAATTAAATAAGGTATTCTTTAGCCTGGTAATTTACCGGGTACTTAATAGCAATTAAAGCAACAGGAATACTTATTACTTCATGGAATTGTTTACGGGTTGACTATCAACAAATTGCTCAAAGTTGGTAATTTTTCCATCTTTCAACTTCCAAATGTGTGCTACCCTTGCTTCAAAATACTTACCGGTGGCTTTGTTGGTACCGGTATAAGTGCCGTAGGCAACCACTTTATCATCGCCGGCAACATAGTCTTCGGGCGTAAATTTATAATCTATCCATTCGCTGCCTAAGCGGTAAAATACATTCCTGGTAACCTCATCTAAACCAATATAAGTGCCTGCATATGGAAAGCCCTTAGCTTCGGTCCAGGTGATGTTTTCTGAAACATATTTAGCCAGGTTTTTACCGTTTTCTTCAGAAGTTTTCCCCTCGTATGTGCTCCTTACAATTTCTAAATTTGTCATTTTGTTTTTATTTAAGGAACAACCCGACAACACAATTAGCATTGTCAGGTTGAACAAGGTTGATAATTTTACCATTTCATTTCGCCCGTGTTTACTTTGGCACCAATTTGTAAGGCGATATCAAAAGTAAGCGCAGGGTATTTTGCTTTTAACGCAGCAATCAGCGCCGCTGATGTTTTGTTGGTTTTCAAAGCTTCTTCGTAGAACCGGATATAATCTTTTGTATGCTTCACTGCGCTCTCGTCGAACGGACTTGCAGAATTAGCGTGGGCGGGAACCACGATAGCAGGATGTAATGCCTCAATTTTGTCTAAAACGCCGATCCATTCTTTACGGGCTTCAGCTGTTTGTGCATCAGCCATCCAAAGATGGAAAGTAGTTCCAAAAACATTAATACCACCTATCACGGCTTTGATGGAAGGTATCCATACAAAAGTTTTAGCCGGAAATTCTTCTAAGCCAATGATCTCTAATTTCTGGCCTTCCAGGTCAATACTGTTTCCTTTTAGCACCTGCGGCAAAACAACGTTTGAAGTAACTTTATTACCCAATTGGCCGCCCCAAACATCTAATTTCTTTTGAGCCGTCGCTTTAATATGCTCTACGGTTGCCGGTGAAGCATAAGCCGTCACTTCAGGGAAATATTTTTTGAATACTTCCAATCCGAAGTAGAAATCAGGGTCGCCATATGAAACATAAATAGCGGTTAGTTTTTTACCTGAATTTTTGATTTCCCGGGCTACCTTTTCGGCATCTCCCAGGGTAAACTGTGCGTCGATCAAAACCGCATCGGTTTTTCCTGATACGATGACCGAAGCTACACCGAAACTATTTTCTGATGCGTTGTAAACCTGTAGTTTGAGATTGTTTGCTTCAATAGTTTTGAAACTTTGTGCCTGTACGTCCATTTTGAATAAGATTAAGATGATTAAGAATGCTGCTGAAATAAAAGATTTCATTTTTGTTTTTAAATGACGATGCAAAGATGCGGTCATCAAAAGCCTAAAAAGGTTGAACAAGTTCAATAAATGAAATTCAGTTTATTTTTTATGAGCGATCTTATTTCTTATTTTACTCAAAAATTCGTGACTGATGCCCAGGTAAGCTGCTATCTGAAGATTAGAAAGGCGCCGGAAAAGTTGGGGGTATTTTTCTATAAAGTCGACATAGCGTTGATCGGCAGTTTTACCTAAATTATCTATCATTCTTCTTTGTAAGGCAACATGAGTCTTTTGGGTCATTACCCGGAATAACTTCTCTATTTTGGGCAAATTTGCATAAGCAAACTCCTTGTCTTTTTTTGAAATTAAAAGCACTTCACTATCTTCAATAGCTTCAATAAAAAGCTGTGACGGTCTTTCATTAGTAAAGCTGTCAATATCCGTGATCCACCAGTTTTCTATGGCAAAATAAAGTATCTGCTCTGCTGCGTTTTTGTCAATGTGATATACCCGGAATATGCCTTTGGTAACAAAGCCTTCAAACCTGCAAACTTCGCCAGCGCTTAAAAGCATTTGTCTTTTGCTTACTTTCTCCAATTCAAACAGTGCCGTAAAGCTGGAAAGTTCCGCCTCGGTAAGTTGGACATGCTGTTCAATATTTTCGCGTAGCAATTGGTACATAGTAAATGTTCGGTGAATTTTGAAGATCTTTTGGACAATAATCCGGTTTGTTCCGGCAAGTTACTGATTTGTACTGAACGAGCAGATCATCATCTACTTATCAAAAGGTAACTGCTTTTTTTGGCCAGCTGCTTACTTTTGTATGGTATAAAGACCTAATTTTGATCAGCTATCCAATATGAATTTCCCGGATGTTCCGGATATGCTGACCAGATACAAGGCGTGGCAGCAGCTGAGAATTTGGATGCGCCTGGCTATTATGTGGCCCCTATAATATATTCCACGATGCCGGTGCCCGAACAGGCCGGCGGCGGGCAGCCGCGCGGGTTGTTCTTTCTTCCCCGAAATACGTTTCAGATTCTTTTATCTATCCTCATGCACCTGAAAGTCAACATTTTTTCTTTCCAAACCGTGGTGATATTTTCCTACTTGGGTACGATTAAATAGTGCGTATGCGTAACCATTCATCTGAATTATGCATTACATCAGGCCCTTGTGTAATATTTGCGCCAGCCAGGTTATTTTGCTTTCAAATTGCGGAAACTTTCCAAAAAGAATAATTTCCTGATCAAAGCATTTGAAAACACTTTGTAAGGTTTCAGCCAAAAACTGGCTGTCTTCCTCATTGAGTTCCGCGATTTCTTTATTTTCTAATGCCCAACTGATCATGAGTTTCACCACCAGGATCTCCTCTTCAGACATAATGCGGGACTGCATGATCAGCAAAGAGGGGTCCTGCCTCATATCCTCAATAACCAGCTTATATTTTAAAACCACTTCGCGCAGGCGTTTGATCTTTACCTCGTTAAATGATTCTATATTGGCCGAAAAAGAACGTCGTTTGCTTATCGTGGCTTTGCTTTCCTCCAGGCATTTGGAAAATATTTTGTGACATAAAGCGTCAAGCACCTCTGTTTTATTCTTAAAATAATGATAAAGTGTACTCCGGCCTTTTTTGCATTCATTTGATATATCCTGCATAGATACCCTTACAAAGCCGTAACGCTCAAACACCGCGTCGGCTGCCGTGATGATCTCTTCTCTTATGCTATCGTTTTGATCTACTTTCATGATTCGACAAAAATACAATTTTTGTTTGTGACTTTTTTACCATTTGAAGGTTTAGCCGGATTATAGGGAGTTAGTAATATGACAGAATTATTAAAAAAATCACAAAAACAAATAATGTATATTTGTCGAAATATTTAAATTTACGATTTAATCAAATAAGTTTTCTAAATGGGAGTTAAAGTTAGAAATTAAGTTCATATTTAATTTCTAACAGCCCACAACAATTAGTTTCGAGATCAATAAACAATGGAATAAAAATCGACAAAAAAACAAATAATGTTCAATTTAATTATATGAAAACCAAACTTACACTTGCGGGAGCAATGATAGCCGGTATCTGGATTTCCGGCTGCTCAGGCAAAAAAGAGCAAAAGAACGGGCCGGACACGTTAGCGGTAAACGTATTCAATTTGAGTGCGGAATCCGCGTCAACCACAGACCGGATCGTTTACGACGGAACACTTGAAGCTGAAAAGACAATCGATTTAAGCTTCCAGGTTTCCGGAACTATTCTGTCATTCCCGATACTAACCGGCGATTACGTTAAAAAAGGACAACTGGTAGGAGCTGTAGATGAAACAGTATACCGTAACCAGTATAACGCGCAGCTGGCTCAGGCTAAACTTGCCGAAGAAAATTATACCCGTATCAACGATGTATTTAAAAAAGGCAGCATTTCCGAAATAAAAATGCTGGAAGCCAGATCAAATTATGAACAGGCAACCTCTGCTGCCCGCGCAACCTACCAGAATATAGCCCATACACACCTTTATGCACCGGTAAGCGGGTATATTGGTGAAAAAAAGGCCGAAGCAGGAGCTGTAGCTAACCCTGGGCAGCCCGTTTTGCAGTTGCTGGATACCCGTTCGGTGAAGGTGCTGGTTGCAGTGCCCGAAAGTGAAATCAATCACTATAAAGCGGGAAATCTGGCTACGATAAAAATTGAGGCATTAGGAAATCAGCCTTTGCAGGGCAAGGTAACCGAAGTTGGCGTTTTAGCGCTTAATGGCAGCGCTAATTATAACCTTAAAATATCGCTGGCTAATAACGATATGAAGTTAAGGCCCGGCATGCTTTGTAAAGTGATGTTTAGCAAAACCGCCGGCACTGTCGCCTCTTCCAATGATATTAAAGAAGTTATTGTTCCGGTGCAATCCGTTCAGGTGGACGAAAAAGGAGCCAGCTTTCTCTATATAGTGGGCGCAGCGCATAAGGCAGTGCGGAAAGATGTAATTACCGGCCAGCTTTACAGCAATGGTATTGCCATCCAATCCGGACTTGCCGGTAATGAGCAGATAATCACCTCAGGTTACCAGAAACTTGCCGATCAAACCCCTGTCATTGTCAGTAAATAAGCCCATATCATGAAAAAGAACTCAAATTTAATTGAATGGGCAATGGAGTACCATGTATTCCCGCTTGCGCTTTCGGCCATACTCGTACTGCTTGGTTTATCCGGGCTTTTCAATATGCCACGAAACGAATTTCCGGATTTCACCATTAGGCAGGGTCTTATTGTGGGGCAATACCCGGGCGCGTCATCCAAACAGGTAGAAGAGCAGCTGACAAAAAAAGTAGAAGAATACCTTTTTAGCAACAACGAGGTTAACAAGAAAAAAACTTACTCTTTTTCGCGGGATGGCGTGATGTACATCTTTGTGGAGGTAGCGGATAACCAAAATGCCATCCAAACCAAAGCGTTTTGGAACAAGATAAAAAACGGGATGCTAATATTGCAAAGCCAGCTCCCTAAAGAAGTTAAAGGATTCTATATCGATAGTGATTTCGGCAATACGTCTGCCATGCTTTTGTCCGTAGAATCAAAGACAAGGCCCTATAAAGAACTGCTGCGTAATGTAGAAGATATAGAGGCAGAACTTAGKCAGGCACAGGATGTTGCCAAGATATCCCATACCGGCAACCTGAATGAGCAGATCACCATTTATGTAGATAATAATAAACTGCTGCAAAAAGGGGTATCTGTTAATAATGTGATGCAGGTACTGCAAAATGAAGGCGCAATTAATGCCACCGGTAAAGTAGAAGGAAAGGTGGTAGATGAGCCCATTCATTTAAGCACCTACTATAAAACCGAGGCCGAACTTGCCGGGCAGATCATCAGGCAGTACCCTGGCGGCAATTCGGTGCGTCTTCGTGATGTAGCTACCCTGAAACGTGAGTATGACGAGCCGGACAGCTATGTAACTTCCAACGGCACCAAATCCATCGTGATATCGCTGGAAATGATCACCGGTAAAAACATTGTGCAGTTTGGTAAAGAACTGGAAGAGCATATCGAAAAAGTAAAGCAGCACCTGCCACCCGATATTCAACTGGTAAAACTGGCCGATCAGCCGGAAGTGGTGGATGATTCGATCAGCCACTTTATGAAAGAGTTTGCTTTTGCGCTTATTGGCGTGGTATGCGTTGCCTTGCTATTGTTACCTTTTAGGGTTGCCGCGGTTGCTGCTGCAACTATACCCATTACCATAGCAGCAACGCTGGGTATTATGTATATGGCCGGTATAGAATTGGATACCGTTACGCTTGCCGCGTTGATCGTAGTGCTGGGGATTGTAGTTGACGACCCTATTGTGGTAATTGATAACCACGTAGAAAAGCTGGACCACGGCATGTCTGTTTGGGATGCCGCTATTAGCAGCGCCAAGGAATTGTTTCCATCAGTATTTACTGCTACGCTGGCCATATCGGCGACTTTTGTACCGCTGGCATTTTTTATGACCGGTACGGCAAAAGATTTTATCCGCCTGTTCCCGGTAACCATCATGATCGCTTTGACACTGTCGCTGATCATCTCCATGATGGTGGTGCCGTTTTTCAATACGCTGTTCATCAAAAAAGGCTTGCTGCATAATAAGGCAGATGAAAAAAGATCATTCCTGGACCGATTACAGGATTTCTTTAATAGCCATATCGGCAATTCTATGAAACACTACAAGCTAACCGTGTTTTTTGCGGTACTGTCGGTAGTGATCGGCATAGGGATTATGGGTGTATTGCCGCGACAGTTGTTTCCTAAAGTAGAACGAAACCAATTTGCAATGGAGATCTATCTGCCATCGGGCTACAGGCTTTCGCAAACGGACAGCGTGGTGAAGGGAATGGAAAAGATATTAAAGCAGGATAAACGTATCCTTAATTATACCAGTTTTATCGGCAGCAGTTCACCGCGTTTCCACTCCGTATATGCGCCAAATCTTCCGTCAAAAAATTATGCGCAGATCCTGATCAAAACAGTATCTGAAGACGCAACCGCAGAGGTGATTGTTGACTATCAGCATAAATACAGTAACCTGTTTCCGGCTGCTTATGTGCGGATGAAACAATTAAACATGATCAACGCGCTGGCACCTATCGAGGTAAGGATCAGCGGAAATGATATTCCAGCCTTAAAACAGGTAGCCAACCAGGTGTTAGCCATTGGTAAAACGCACAAACAGGTTACCTGGGCCCGGACAGATTATAACGAGATACAGCCAACCCTTAAAATAGATGTAAAAACAGCGGAAGCTGCACGGCTTGGATTAAGCAAGAGCGATATCGCCAATGCGGTAGCCCTGCATTCAGAAGGCATTACGGCCACACAAGTTTGGGAAAACAATTACGCTGTAGATGTAAAGATCAAATCGCCTAAAGCTTCCAGGAGTGACCTTTCGACCTTGCGTGATCTGAACATCGTGTCCCCGCAAACCAAAACATTGATACCCCTAAGGCAGGTAGCAGACATAAACCCGGAGTGGAATGATGGCCAGATTGCCCGCAGAAACAGTGTGCGTACGCTGACGGTACGTATGGACGTAACCCAGGAAGCTGTTGCCAATGCCGTATTGCTGAACCTGCAGCCGGCCATCGAAAAAATAAAACTTCCCGCAGGAGTGGAATTGCGTTACGGTGGCGAACTGGAGTTACAGGGAGAAAACCAGGGCCCGATGGGTACCGCGCTTGGTGTAAGTATCATATTTATATTCCTGATTTTATTGTGGCACTTTAAACACCTTAAACATGCCCTCTTGAGTATTACCACTATGCCATTAAGCTTATTGGGCGCATCTTTTGGCTTGTTTATCATGGGCTATCCCTTTGGCTTTACGTCGTTCCTCGGCTTACTTGCGCTCTGCGGAATTGTGGTTCGTAACGGGATTATCCTGATAGATTTTGCCGAAGAACTACGATTACATGAGGGTAAATCTGTTTTTGAAGCTGCAAAACTTTCTGCCGAACGCAGGATGCGGCCGATCTTTTTAACCTCCTCGGCAGCGGCTGTAGGCGTGATCCCGATGGTTATCAGCAGGTCATCCTTATGGGGGCCGTTGGGTACTGTGATCTGTTTCGGGTTACTGTTATCCATGTTGCTGACCCTATTCGTGCTACCAACGCTATACTGGCTGTTCTTCCGCAAGGAGGATCAAAAGCTTCCGAAAAGCAAAACAACGGAACCTGTAACTGCATAAGTCTATTATCATGAAAACATTCCTATTATCAATATTCACTTTTATATGTCTGCAGGCCGGGGCCCAGCAGCATATCATATCTCTGCAGCAAAGTAAGCAGGCTGCCATAGCCTATAGTTACGCTTTAAAAAATGGTGAGCTGAGGATAAGCTCTGCAAAAACCGATGTAGCTACAGCCAAGTCAGATTATCTCCCTTCGGTTAGTGCAACCGGGGTGGGTTTATTCGGGTTTAAAGATTTCGTATCGGCCGCGCCGCCATTATTAGAAAAAGGCATCAATAATTTTTACCTGTTTGGCGTGACCGGTACGGAGACCTTGTATGCTGGCGGCAAAATTAAAACGGGTAACCAGTTAGCCGCATTGCAGCTACAGGTTAGCCAGATCAATAAAAAACAATCAGCAGATTCTGTGATACTACTTACCGAGCAGAAATACTGGAACCTGGTAAACATACAGGAACAGCAGAAAACCATACTGGTCAATGAGGCATTGCTTAACACGGTGCTAAAAATGCAGAAAGATATGCTGGCATCCGGATTGATAGCCCGCAACGATCTGCTGAAAGTAAAAGTTCAGCTTAGCCAGTTGCTGGTTAATAAAAGCAAGCTACAGAACGGCCGCCGGGTGGCCCTGTTAGATTTTTCTATGTATACCGGTATTGCCTTTGATTCACTTATGGTGATGCAGGACACCCTTAATAAAAACAGCACCCCGGTATTACCCACCTTGCAGCCTGATACCAACCTGCACCGTAATGCCAATTATCAGTTATTAAGCAAACGTATATCCGGTGAAAAGCTACAGACCCGGTTAGCCGGTGCCGACAACCTGCCGAGCCTGGCAGTCGGTTTAAGTGCGTCACAGACGGGATCGATCAACAGCGGGATCGGGAGCAATTTTGCACCGGCCAGCTTTGTTACCCTGAGTATTCCTATCTCAAGCGGTTTATGGGGCCGGGGCAAGCAAAAGATGCAGAAGCAAAGAATCAATGAGCAAATAGCTCAAAACGATTTCCGCGACCGGCAAAACCAGCTGAGAGTGGGCATTATACGCTATTGGTATGATATGCAGGACCAGCTTACACAGATCAGCTATGCCAAAGACAACCTGGAACAGGCTACCGAAAATCTGAAAGTTAACCAGGATAATTACAAAGCCGGTTTGGCCACCATTTCTGAGGTACTGGATGCCCAGACTGCTTATCAGCAGGCTTCAAGCACGGTTGCCACTGCATTTGCTGATTTTTATGTAAGGTCGGCGGTATATAATTTTGTTACTGCGAAAACCGAAAGTCAGCCCTAAGGCCGGCTTTAAAAAAAACATCCTTGAAGCGTTAGCAGTCAACAACTAAAGCAACCGGAATGGAAGATAAAAGAAAACGCCTGATTGATATTGCAATCCAGCTTTTTATCAATCATGGTATCATCAGTGTAACAATGGATGAACTGGCGAAAACAGCCGGCATGTCGAAGAAAACCATTTACCAATATTTTGCCAATAAAGGAATCCTTGTCGAAGCTGTTGTTGACCAGCTGATCGGTCAATTTAAAAGCATCATCACTTCAAATATCGATACCGCAGATGACCCGGTACAGGAGTTAGTTCTTCAACAAAGTGTTTTTAAACATTTGATCGCCGTACGGTACCTTTTTAACGACATGATGTTAAAAAGGTACCCGAGGGCCATGAAAGCGTTCCATGAATTTAAAATCAATCATCTGAAGATGGTTATTGAATCAAATTTGTCAGATGGCATTGCAATGGGATTGTACCGGACAGGTCTGGATGTGCGGGCCACAGCAGGTATTTATATATCGGTAGCAGACTTTTACCTGTTTAATAATACTGTAAGAAACCCGGCTGACCTATTTGAAGCGCTCCAGTTATTTATAAACGGAATAAGTACCAATGACGGGCGTCGTCTCCTCGCCAATTATAATAAATAAAAGCAAGCGAACCTCTTTATAACATCTTGTTGAGCAGCATATTAAGAAAGCGCGACTCCAGTTAATCTTCAGGACCACCATGATTGTCATCCTCATATCACAAAGCATATAATATACTAAAAAGTATTTTTTATTAAACTTTTTAGTATATTTTTGTATCGTAAAACTTACTAATATGCTTACCAAAGCCGAAAGAACAAAGCAATTCATCCTGGAAGCAGCAGCCCCTATCTTTAATCAGAAAGGGATATCCGGCGCTAATATAGACGACGTGCTTGCTGCCACAAAATTGACTAAAGGATGCCTTTACGGTCATTTTGAAGGCAAGGAAGACCTTGCCCTGCAGGTTGTTGACCACATGTTAAATACTAACGGCGAAAAAATGTTACTAACTATCAGCAAGGGTAAAACAGCGAAGGCTAAAGTATTTGCTTTTCTCGATTTTTATAAAGACCCTTTGAATACTTACCTTAAAGGCGGATGTCCTGTATTTAATATTGCGGTGGAATCCGATGATAACTTTCCGGCTATTAAAGAAAAAATAGCCGGAGTCATCCGGCATGGGCAGGAGTTGTTTGTCAGTATTTTAAATCAAGGCATTGCCGGAGGTGAATTTTCTGACCAGCTTGATCCGGCTGTCTATGCGTTCAAAGCAGTGTCTGCTGTTGAAGGAGCTGTTGTGATGTGCAGGGCGATGAATACGGCAAAGCCGATGGCCGGTTTGCTCAGGAGCCTGAAAGCGGAGTTAGAAAGTTATGCGATATAATTTTTTTGATATAAAATATACTAAAAAGTCTTTTTTGTAAAGACGGGAAGTGTCTTCGAAATTGGGTCTTCAACCATACCCCGCAGACATCATTCAGTAAAAAACACATACAATTAAAATGAAATAAAATATACTAAAAAGTATAAAACAACAATTAAACAACGATAAACCAGGGTTGCAAACCTGCTTCCTGATATTATTTAAAATTAAAACAATGAATGATCAAATTATCTTCGAGCCATATAATTTAAATGGCCTTGCATTGAGCAACCGCATGGTAATGGCACCGATGACCCGCAGCCGTTCGGCTAATCCGGGTAATGTGGCTACAGAACTGACGGCACTCTATTATCAGCAACGTGCTTCGGCCGGTCTGATCATTACCGAAGGAACCTACGTCAGCCGTGACGCTATAGGGTACCTTAATGTGCCTGGAATCTATACGACGGCGCAGGTTGAAGGCTGGAAACTGGTTACAGATGCGGTGCATCAGCAAGGCGGGAAAATTTTCGCCCAATTATGGCATGTGGGACGATTATCGCACCCTGACCTGCTTGACGGCGAACTTCCGCTGGCGCCATCAGCGTTAAATCCGCTGGCCCAGGCATTCACCACTGAAGGTTTTAAAGACACGGTAGATGCCAGGGAGATGACAATGGGGCAAATCAAAAAGACCATTAATGATTTTAAACAGGCTGCCGCAAACGCGGTGGAAGCGGGTTTCGACGGTGTTGAACTGCATGCAGCCAATGGCTACCTGCTGCACCAGTTTTTCAATCTTTATTCCAATAAACGCCAGGATCAGTACGGCGGCTCCATCAAGAACCGTGCGCGCATATTATTCGACATCCTGGATGAACTGTATACGGTAATCGACATCAGGAAAGTAGGCGTAAGATTAAACCCTGCTCTTCACGGTATCCAGGGTATGATGCTCGACGAGGAAACTGTGGCTGTGCACGATTACATCGTTGCCAAATTGAATGAATATGACCTGGCTTACCTGCACCTGACCGAGCCTTTTACCGATGTTTCGGGCAATCCCTGGGCTATTGAGGAAGTTGCCAAACGTTACCGTCCGCTTTATGATGGCACTATTATCATTAACCGCGGATTTAACAAGGCAACAGCCGGCCAGGTATTGAACGATGGTGATGCCGACCTCGTATCATTCGGGGTTCCCTTTATTGCCAACCCTGATCTTGTTGAGCGCTTTAAAGCAGACGCGCCGCTCAGCCAGGCCGATCCGTCGACTTTCTACACGCCGGGAGAAAAAGGTTACACCGATTATCCGGTCATGACCGAGCAACAATAGTTTATGAAACAATAAAAAATAGGAAAATGAAACAAACGGTATTAGTTACAGGCGCCTCATCGGGCATCGGGCTGCTTGTCGCCAGCAAGCTCCACGAAAATGGCTACCAGGTAATCGGCACAAGCCGCGATCCGGAAAAACACCAGGCAAAATTACCATTTAAGCTACTGCCATTGGATCTGAATGATGACCATTCCATAGCATCTTTTGGCGAGCAACTGTTCAATCAGATCAAAACTTTAGATGTGCTGATCAACAACGCAGGTTTCTTAGTAAACGGACTTGCCGAGGAAACCCCTATTGAGTTAGGCAAGCAACAGTTTGAGACCAACTTTTGGGGAACGATCAAAATAACTAACGAGTTGCTGCCCTATTTCAGGAGGCAAAAACATGGAAAAATAATTACGCTTGGTTCCCTGCTGGGTTTAGTGAGTCTTCCAAATACTTCCTACTATTCGGCTTCCAAACATGCCCTCGAAGGCTATTTTAAGGCACTTCGGTTTGAATTGAACCAGTTTAACATCAAGGTGGTAATGGTTGAGCCGATCAGTTTCAAAACCAATATCGGCGAAAGTGCAACTGTAGCAAAAGGAACGATCGCAGACTATGATCAGTTCCGGCAGAAGGTCATCGCCTATACCAAAACGGCATTTGATAAGGCACCCGATCCTGCGCCGGTTATCGCTACTTTATTGCAGGCAGTGAAGGAAAAAAATCCAACGTTTGGTTACCCCGTCGGAAAAGGATCATCAATCGTACTCCTGCTTCAACATTTCGCCTATAAGTTTTTCGAGAAATCCATTCTGAAATCGATTGACGCTTCAAAATAGAATTAATAATAGAAATAAAAATCATGCAATTAAAAGGGAAAACGGTATTGATCACAGGTGGTGCATCAGGTATCGGACTGGAAGCAGCAAAACAATTTTTAGCCAATGGCGCCAGTGTAATCATCACCGGCAGAAACCAGGGGAAATTAGATGAAGCAAAGAAACTGTATCCAGCTATTACGGCTATCAGAAGTGATGTATCAGACGCGGGTGATGCGCAAGAGCTTTTTAACCAGGTACAGCAATTGGGCGGTATAGACATTTTATATAATAACGCAGGGGTGTTAACTGACCCGATCAACCTCGGTACAGCAAACGATCAGCATATTGAGGATGCCGCGTATGAAATGAACGTCAATTACCTGGGCGTGATCCGGCTTAACAATTTGTTTATCGACATGCTTAAATCAAGAAAAGAAAGCGCGATCATCAACACCACTTCATTACTGAGTTATGTTCCGTCATTGCTGGAAGCCACCTACGCCGCATCCAAAGTAGCCTTGCAGTTTTACACCAAAGCACTGAGAAAGCACCTGCAAATTTTGAACAGCAGCGTAAAGGTTTTTGAACTTTTACCGCCGCTTGTTGCCACAGAAATGACAACTGATATGAACGGCAAAAAAATGACCACGGCAGATATGGTGAAAGCTTTTATTGCAGGCCTTCAAAAGAATCAGCTTACTATCCGTATAGGCGATACCAAGGTAGTGTATATACTGAACCGGCTTTTTCCGAAACTGACTTTTAATTTGGCTAATCCTAAGAAAAGTTACAAAGTAATAGCCTCGTAAAACCATTATAACCGTAGAAAAATGAAAGCTTTCATTATAGACAAATATAAAAGCAAGGACGGCGGGCACATCGGGCAAATGCCCGTACCTGTACCACAGGCAGATGAAGTATTGGTGGAAGTACACGCTGCCGGTATCAACCTCCTGGATTCCAAAATCAGCAACGGGGAGTTCAAACTCATTTTGCCGTATAAAACACCGTTTGTTTTAGGTCATGATGTGGCGGGCGTTGTAACCAAAGTTGGGGCCCGTGTGCGCCAATTTAAAGTTGGCGACGAGGTTTATGCACGGCCGGCAGATCACCGGATTGGAACCTTTGCGGATTTTATTGCAATTAAAGAAACTGATTTAGCGCTTAAGCCGAAAAGGCTGGGCATGGAGGAAGCCGCGTCCATCCCACTGGTGGGCCTGACCGCCTGGCAGGCATTAATTGAAAAGGGGAACCTGAAGAAAGGGCAGAAAGTATTCATACAGGCAGGCTCTGGTGGTGTAGGCACATTTGCCATCCAACTGGCGAAGTACCTGGGCGCTACCGTGGCTACAACTACAAGTTCCGCCAACATCGAGTTAGTAAAAAGCCTCGGTGCAGATGTTGTCATTGACTATAAGAAAGATGACTTTGAGAAAGTGCTACATGATTACGACCTGGTTTTGAATAGCCAGGATGGAAACACGCTCGAAAAGTCGCTACGTGTGTTAAAACCCGGCGGAAAACTTATCTCGATCTCCGGTCCGCCTGATCCGGATTTTGCAGAAGAGATCGGAGCCCCCTGGTTCGTGAAACTAATTATGCGCTTGCTGAGCTCGGGAGTCAGGAAGAAAGCCAAACGGCTTAAAGTATACTTTTCCTTTCTGTTTATGAAGGCAAGCGGGTCTCAGTTGAGGGAAATTACCTCCCTTATTAATTATGGCAACATCATACCTGTTGTAGACAAAGTTTTCCCTTTTGAATCGATCAAAGAAGCGATGACTTATGTTGAAAGCGGACGTGCCAAAGGAAAAGTCGTTGTTAAAATTAAATAAAGTTGTTGCTTGTTAACGCAATATCTTAAACTCTCATAATGATGAAAAAATAAGAATAATATTATTGCTATGCCTTTTTACAGTGGTAAAAGCTTTTGCACAAATTCCAGAAGCCGATAAGATCTTAGGCGTATGGCTGAGCGACGATAAGACGGGTAAAATTGATGTCTATAAATCAGGAGGAAAGTATTTTAGCAAACTGATCTGGGGAAAAACGATGTACGAACCGAATGGAACGACCTCCGGGAAAGACATTAAAAACAAAGATGAAAGATCGAGGTCCCGTAATCTCAAAGATCTGATTATACTCAACGATTTTACTTATCATGACGACACCCGGGACGGTGGCCAGATTTACGATCCTTACAGTTGTAAAACATACAGTTGCCCCCCATTCTCCTAAGGTATCGTACAGCCGGAGGATCTGGTTGTGCTCAACCGCTACCCGTACTATTTCCTCCCTGACATCCTATTAGAACCGGACGGTGATCCTGGTCGAAAACACAGTATATAACAGAAAAAAATCAAAGGTGCCGCAATTTAACGTGCGGCACTCTTTAAAGCGCATCGGATATGGCCGCAAACTGCACTCCAGCGTCAAATAGGGAGGCATGACCTAATGCATTAAATATTTAAAACCTATCTTGTCATACCAGCAAACCACTCATTTTTGCAGCAAAAAATCTTCCAATACTAAAATGTCCATACCTGTTTGTATAAAACATGCCAGGGCTTGCCGGGGGGTATTTACTATAGGTTCGTCCATACGATTGAAGGAGGTATTAACAAGGCATGGGCAACCGGTTAGCATGTAAAAAGCCCGAAGCAGAGTATAAAACTCTGTATTTTCCTGCGAATTAACGGTTTGCAAGCGGGAAGTGTAATCAATATGCGTTACAGCCGGGATAACGGATCTCTTGATTTTTAGTTTATCAAAGCCCTTAAATGTGTGTTCGTCTTCATTCCCGGATAGCCAAAACTCTTGTTTAATATTGGTTACCAACGACATATACGGACTGGTACCCGTCAACTCAAAATATTCTGCGGCGTATTCTTCTAACACGGCAGGTGCAAAGGGACGGAAAGATTCTCTGAATTTAATCTTTTGATTTAAAACATTTTGCATATCTGCATTACGCGGGTCGGCCAGAATGCTTCGGGCACCCAGGGCACGCGGACCAAATTCCATACGCCCCCTAAAGTAGCCTACTACTTTTCCATCGGCCAGGCAGGCGGCTACTTTTTTATTGAGTTTTTCTGTAGACAGCTCTTCAAAGTTGATTTCATTTTCTATCAAACATTTCCTGATTTCATGGTTAGAAAAAGACGGTCCTAACAGCGAATTCTGCATTTTATCATTTCCCCCGGTATCCTTTCGCGCATCCTGCGAGTACCCGTAATACACCGCGTACGCCGCTCCCAATGCCCCACCGGCATCCCCCGCGGCAGGTTGGACCCAAATCCGTTTAAAGCCCGACTGTTTCAATATTTTCCCGTTCGCCACGCAATTTAGCGCCACACCGCCGGCCATGCACAAATCGTCAATTTGGTATTCCCGGTGTAATGTCGATGTTAGGGTAAGCATGACCTTTTCGGTTACTGCCTGGATAGAGCATGCCATATCCATGTGGAACTGGCTGAGCTCTTCCCCGGCTGTCCTTGGCAAACGGCCAAATAGTTGGTGAAAGTTGGACGAGGTCATGGTGAGACCTGTGCAGTAGTTAAAGTAGCGCATATTAAGGCGAAAGGAACCGTCATCTTTCAAATCTATCAGATGTTTAAAGATTTGGTTGATATATACAGGTTCACCATAGGGTGCAAGGCCCATTACTTTGTATTCATCACAATTTACTTTGAAGCCCAGGTAATAGGTAAAGGCCGAATAAAGTAAACCTATGGAGTGGGGAAAACTGATTTCTTTTACCTGTTCTATCCGGTTATTGGTACCAATGGCTACCGAAGTGGTTGGCCACTCCCCTACGCCATCAGCTGTTAGTATTACGGCTTTGGTAAACGGCGATGGATAAAAGGCCGAGGCCGCGTGCGACTGGTGATGTGTAGTAAAAAGCAGTTTATTAGCTTTAGGGTTCCAGTTGCCATCAATGCTTTTTAACTGTTTAATGAGGTTTTTCTTTAAAAACAGCTTATCCTTTAGCCACAAGGGCATGGCTTGCATAAATGAAAGAAACCCTGCCGGGGCAAAAGCCAGGTAGGTTTCTATTAGCCTTTCGAATTTCAGGAATGGCTTTTCATAAAAAACAACATGATCTACCTGGCTGAGCGTGATTTTGGCTTCCCTAAGGCAGTAAAGGATAGAATTCAGCGGGAAGCTTTCATCATTCTTTTTGCGGCTAAAACGTTCCTCCTGTACCGCGGCTACAATGTGATCATCGTTTAACAGGCAGGCCGCGCTATCATGAAAATATGCCGAGATTCCAAGCGTGTACATACCCGGCTTAAAAAACACTATAGATAAAAGGCGCCAATACCGATCCCTGGGCCAGAAACAAAAACAGGCTTAGGATAAACAGAAAAATAAATAAAGGCCAAAGCCACAGTCGTTTCCGCGACCATAGGAACATCAAAAACTCACCTATAATTTCCATAACATCTATTTAAAATTGCTGCTCCAGGGTGCTGCTTGGTGCCGGTTTTGTGGGTTTCCAATACGAGCCACCTGGTTTTGTTTTCAGGTCAAGACCTTGCTTGCCCAGTAACCGCATGATAAGGCCAATCGGGCTTATCACTAAAAAGAACACCAGGAATAAAATAATGGCCGTATTGATCATCCCCAAAACATCGCCGATTTTTCCCCACAATATCCTTATGGGATTTAATATCAATGGTACTGTTAACGCGGTAAGCACGAGCGATGCCCCCACAACAGTAAGCGTCAAAGAAAAATGATGACGCACAAGCTGCTGATATATTGAGATAAAGAGGCAAGCAGCACCTATTATCAACCCAAATTTTCGATTTAGCACTTTTTGTTCCATCAGTTATATTTTAAAGCGGCTTCATCGGCACCAATGGCGTGATAATTTGCTGCTATCCTGCCATTGGCTATCTTATCCACGGATTGCAATGTTGTCTTCTTTAGCCTGATGATATCTAAAACCATGGCCCGCATACTACGCAACCCCGCGTATGCCGGGTTTTGCTGTAAAGCCATGTCAATATACGGGAGGGCATTGACGGGCAAATCGCTTTTTAAATATACCAGGTAAATATTTTGAATATTGGTAAACGATGGCTCCAATTCATAGGCTTTTTTAAAATAGTAAACCGAATTAGCAGTATTGCCCAATTCAAAACTTAAACGACCAGCATAAACCGGGTAAGTGGCATTTTGAGGTTTTTCAAGCATCACGGCTTCAACCGCCTTAAGCGCCGTTTTTTTATCGTTGGCCTGCATGCTGTACTTAAAAAGCTGGTTCATGGCATCAAGCCAGCTTATGYGATTTACTGATACTGCCCCCGCAAGCTGTTCCTCTATACTGCTGCCGCGTTTAAACCCCGCTGGAATAGGCTTATTGAATGGCCAGCCGACTTGCAGCATCATTATGGTATAAGCGCCATAAAGCGAGTCGACCTTGGTCACCGGCATTTTGTCAATAAGTTCAGCAAGGCTCATGTCCTTTGCTGCATGAACTTTGATCAGGTTCGAATCTTTGATCGACTGATAAAAAGCTTCAGAAAGCAAGGCATAACCATATAAATTGGGGTGCACATGTTCCAGCAAAGTTTCGCTGCCTAAAATGCGGTGGGGCGAATGTTGTTCAAAAACCTCAAGCGTGTTAACCAAATGAACATTACTGTATTTTTTAGCAAGGCCGACAATGGCCTGGTTCATGGCCTCGGGTGCCCTGAAACGTAACTGATCGAGCTCTTTTGCTTTAATATACTGTTGTTTGGCGGCTACATAATTTCCGGCCTGATAAGATGCCCTTGCCAGCGCAAACTGATTATCGGCCGAGGCTTCTGTTTTACCCAATCCGCTAATAAATGGTTTCAGATCTTTTTGATTACTCACCAGCGTGCTCAAAAAAACGGGCACCTTTTGCTGCTGCATAAAATTGCACAACTCATCCATGTTGCTTTTAAACTGATCAATCCCGGCGTTGTACGCGTCAGACTGGTAGCCTATCTCCTGTTGCCGGGCCATACGCTCCATCAGGTTATTACGCTGATCAACATCCGCAGATGCCGGCTTAAAACTGTGCGTCGTGTTATTGATCAGCTGTACCAAACGCAGTTCTTTTAGCGCAAGCACTGTTTTTACCAGCAGGCGGTTATTGGCAATATGACTGGTTGACCCTATTCCCAAAGCCCCGTAATATTCATTATGGCCGGTGTATATCAACACCGCGTCGGGCTGGTACTTTACTACCTGCTTGCCAAAATCAAGCACGGTGTAAGAGTTTACCGCCGTGAGCGAAACGTTAATAACCTCAAACTGTAAGCCCCGATAAGTATGCATAAGGCGATATTGCAGCCAGCGGTGAAACGACCCATTATGCAGGTAAGGATAACCGGCGGTAGTCGATTCGCCCAATACAAAAACCCTGAATGTATTTTTAGCTTTTACTACTTTGAAGGGTTCAATACTGCCTTTGGTAGCATTTGCCGTATCGGTAAAATATCGCTCAGATGCATATTGATTAATAACCCAATAATCGGGATTATCGGGGTAGCGGATAAACAGGTTGGTATTGTGCCCGTAATTGAACAGGCGCAAAAAAAGCTCGGCAAAAAATAGAATAACCAGGGGCAAGCAAAAAGCAACAGCCCTAAACCATCTTAATTTTTTGCCGGAGAGCTTCTCGTTCTTCATCAATATTATTTGCTGTTATTTGCCTCGGGAAACCAAACTGTCATCTCGCCTTTGCCGCGGTTGGCCCATGAGTAATAAGGGATGGCGGTAAGTTCCACCTTTTTTGCAGCCGCGCTGTTAATGCCTTTACTCAATACCTCTCCTTTTAAAACAGTTATACCGTTTAATAAGCCTGCTTCGGCTACTGGTGTAAAGGTTGCGTTTGCAGGAATCACAATGGTGCTTACATCGGCTTTATTATCGGGCCATTCGGCACAATACATAATAGGGCCACGCTGTAAAGCTGTTTTGCCATGATCCTCGGCAAGGGCTTTATTGGCAACAACCTTTTTTACCTGCATAGGCAAATCCAGTTGAATATTGTCGCCTTTTTTCCATTTTCTGTTTATTACAGCATAACCATTTTCAATTTTATAGCTCAATGGTTTGCCATTTAGTTTTATGCCGATGCGGGCGACGGCTTTATTCTGAAACGAATACAGATCGGATGGAATTGCCTCGGCCCTCGCCCAGCCTGGTAACCTTACACGCAAGGCAAAGGCAGCAGGTGCCTCTGGCGATACATCAAATGCAAGCGCACCATTCCACGGGTAATTGTTACGTTGTACTATGTTTACCTTTTTCCCCTCAACCTTAAGAGCGGCAGTGCCTGCTATAAACAGGTTAATAAACACATCTTTATCTTTTTGGGCATAAATGTAACCCGATAGCGATGGCAGGAAACGCGCCATATTGGTTGGGCAGCAGGAACATTCAAACCAACCAGACCGGCCAGCCTCTAAAGCCGGATGCGTGAAGCCATTGGTTACCTGCATGGCATTGGTATAAAAAAACGATTGCCCATCCAGGCCAACACCCGATATAAGACCATTGTATAACACCTTTTCCAGTACATCGATGTATTTAGCCTCGCCATGCAGCAGGAACATGCGTTGGTTCCAGTATACATCGCCAATGGCGGCACAGGTTTCGTTGTAAGCAGTGGCGTTGGGCAGTTCATAATCTGCCCCAAAACGCTCACCGCCCGGTACGGCCCCAATTCCGCCCTGAACATAAATTTTCTTGCTCACCATGTTATTCCATATCTTATCAATAGCGGTAAGGTATTCCTTATCGCCCGTTAAGGCAGCCACATCCGCCATGCCCGAGTACAGGTACATGGCCCGCACGGCATGGCCCTCGGCATCGTCCTGATCAATAACCGGTTGGTTATCCTGCCAGTACATCCCGTTTTTCCATTCATCAGTACTGGTTTTATCATAGGCGCGATGACCGCGTTCGTCAATAAAAAACTTAGCCAGGGTTAGGTATTCTTTTTTCCCCGTAATGCGGTACAGGCGCACCAGGCCCATTTCTACAATTTCGTGCCCCGGCGCTACATGTCTTTTACCCGGGCCGAAGGTTTTAACTAACAAATCGGCATTACGCAAAGCGATATCCAAAAAATTGCGTTTATTAGTGGCCAGGTAGTGTGCGGCGGCGGCCTCAAACATATGGCCCGAATTGTACAGCTCATGGCTCAATTCGTTCTCTTTAACCCAACGTTCCGGGCCCGACCACGGGTGCGGGTGCAATGGGTCGATAGTGCGGGCAGTATATAAATAACCATCGGGTTCCTGGGCTTTACCCACTATAGTGATCAGCGAATCGACATAAGCGTCCAGCCTGGGATCGGGATGAACGGCCATGGAATAAGATGCGCCTTCAATGGTTTTGTAAATGTCTGTATCATCAAAAGGGAACTTAGTACAAAACTTACCGGTCCTGGCAGCCGCCATTTCAAAGTTTTTTACCCGGCCGGTGTTTTCGCAACGGGCAAATGATGCCGGTATGGTAACCGTGCGGTTAGTTTCAATCCGTGGCGACCAAAAATGATCATCGAGCTTTACATTGGTAAATGATACCGGTTTTATAGGATAATCTTTGTTTTGCGCGTATGCAACCCCACAATAAAACGATAAAACAATTAGTATTCTCTTCATTTTGTTTGCGTTATAAAAGCTAAAAGCGGAATGCAAAAAGCTTAAAGCTATTTAATTAACTATCAGTATTTTTTGAATAAACTAATAAACTTCATATGAAAGGCACAGGATATAAGCTACATCCTGTGCCCTTGGTAATTTATTAATAACCGGTATTTTGTTTAAGGTTGGTATTTTTAACAACTTCCTGCCGTGGTAATGGCAGCAAAGCGCGGTAATCGCCGTTTGGCGAGTGCGACAGCCATGACTTTTTAGTATAAACCCCAAAACGAATCAAATCCTGCCTGCGGCGGCCTTCAGTATTAAACTCCCAGGCCAGCTCGTCTAAAAACCTGCCGTATTGAATATCGGTACCACCTTCGTGCGTGGTATTAATGTGATTTCTTAAACCATAATCATACGTACTGCCTTTTTGCAAATCGGAACCGGTAACAGTAGCTTTTGCAGGGTTGGCTGTAAAATTACGCTGCCTAACCTGGGTAACTAACAGGGCTGCGCCGTTGGCATCGCCAGATCTGAGCATGCTTTCTGCTTTCATCATTAACACATCAGCATAACGGAACAACGGAAAATCATTGCTTAAGCCCAGCAAAGCACCTTGCTTGTACTCAAACTTACCAAGCCTGAAACCGTGCACCTCCTCGGTTGAGTCGACACCGGGCACCACGTTAATGTAATTAAGCGGTTTACCGGTATAAGCCCCCAGTGAGCCGTTGATAGGCACGCCGGCCAAAGTGTATTGCTGCCCTTGAATCCAGTTGCTTTTTAACCTGCTATCATCAGGATCAAACGTGTTGATAAATTGCGGTATAGCACAAATGCCGCCCCATGGCGAGTATTGGAAGTTATAGGTAGCCTGGTTTTCGGGCTCGAGGCTTTCCATATGTAAAGCAAAAGCGTTAGCACCATCGGCAGTAAACTTTTCATCAAAAGGGATTGCGAAAATGATCTCTTTTGAGTTTTGATTTTCGGTGGCAAAAACCGAGCTCTGGCTTGCTTCCAAACCAAAACCAACGCCTGAGTTGATAATGGCATTGCACTCGGTGATACATTTATCCCACGCAGCAGTACCCGTATATACACCCGCATTAAGGTACACTTTAGCCAACAATGCATGTGCGGCCCATTGGTTAAACTTACCATAGGTTGTTTGATCGTTTGCCTTGCTTAACAAGGGTAAATTGGTGGTAATTTCTGATACGATAAAATTATAAACTTCCTGCCTGCTGCTCTGCGTTGGTAAAAACCCTGCCGGTAAATCAAATTTGGTGATGATGGGCACGCTGCCAAAAAAATCGCAAAGCGGATAGTAGAATGATGCACGCAAAACCTTCAGTTCGGCCAGGGCGGCGTCTTTACCCGTTGTAATAGGGATAAGGCCATTTTCAATCTGGTAAATAACCCGGTTACAGGTAGTGATACCGGCGTAGGCATTGTTCCATATCTGGTAGCAGTTATCCTCATCAGATGTCCATTTATGTTCATGTACCCGCCGATAAATGCCACCATCTACCCAGCCATTAGGGCGTTCGGGAATTACCAGCTCATCGGCCGAGATTTCGTTTGTTCTGAAAACGGAGTTGGCACTACGTCCAAGCTCCAACGGGCGCCAATAGGTATACCCTGCGCCAAGTAATGAGGCCAGATCTTCGGTACCCGGCGTAAAGTTGCTCGCTACAATCGTGGAGTAATCCTTATCTTTTAATTTGGTGCAGGAAAATGTAATAGCAACAGCAGTTAAAACTACCGCGCTGCTTAATATATAATGTATCTTTTTCATGATGTTAATGATTAAAAGTTTGCGCTTAAGCCCAATGTAAATGTCCTGGTGGTTGGATACTTGTCACGGTTATCATTACCGGGGTCTAATCCGCTGCGGCTCACCTCAGGATCAATCCCTTTGTAGCCGGTTATTACAAATGTGTTAAGCGTAGATACATAAATGCGTGGCGCGTGGATATATTTTGATTTTAAACTATTGAAGGTATAACCCAGGTTGATGTTATCAATTTTCCAGAAATCGCCATTTTCAATATAATAACTGTTAAACTCCAGCGGCATGGTTTTATTAAGCACCGCGGTACCAAACACTTTATCATTGGCCGATTTTAACCGGTTATAATATTGAATAGAAGTATTTTCATAATACATGCGCTGAAAGTTGAGGATCTGATAGCCGAAAGCGCCGCGCATAGTTATGCTAAAATCCCAATTTTTATAACGGATGTTATTATTCCACCCTGCATAGTATTTCGGCAGGCCATTACCCAGTACCCTCTTATCTTCAAACGAGTGGGTAAAATCTTTATAGGCTACTGATTTACCATTTTGGTCTTCATATATCCACTGCCCGTCTGGCGATACACCGGTAACTTTAAAGCCATAAAAATCGCCTATGTTTTTACCAACAGTAACAATATTGGTAAAGGTTTGAATGGGCTCGCCGGTGCCACCTGTTGTAAAGTAGTTACTGGTTGTCTTATAGGTTTCGTTTGATAAGCTGATGAGTTTATTGGTATTGGTTGAAAAGTTAAAGCTGGTTGTCCATTGAAAATCTGCCTTACGTATTGGGGTGATGTTTAATAAAACCTCGATCCCTTTATTTTGCATGGTGCCTACGTTTGCCCTGGTAGATGGATATAAATTTGGCGGACTCGGTACCGCATAATCATATAATAAACCTTTTATCTTACGGTTGTACAGATCAACAGAGCCGGTGATCATCCCTTTAAGCAAACTATAATCCAGCCCCAAATCGGCTTCATGTTTTTCTTCCCAACGCAGGTTTGGGTTTGGATTTTGCGACGGACCAAGCGTTTGTACCCATTGCCCGTTTGATAACACATAGTTGCCATAGCCTAACAAACCTACACCTAAAAAGCCTTGTGCCGGCTGGTTACCGGTAACACCGTAACCTGCACGTAACTTCAAATCATCAAAAATTTGCTGCCCCTGCATAAATGACTCTTTGGTGATCCGCCATCCTACCTGTACAGCCGGAAAGGTACCCCAAGGTTCTTTTGCACCATAAAGCTGGCTGGCGGCCTCGCGGCGTACACTGGCCAACAACAGGTACCTATCTTTATAATTATAGGTAGCACGGCCAAAAAAGCTGATGAGGTTAGTTTCTGATCTTGTGCTGCTTTCAACACCCAAGCCGTTTGCGGCGGCGCGGCCTAAACCAATGTTGTTATAGCTGAATATATCGGTTGGAAAATCATGGTTTTGCTCAAAAAACGAAAACGTATCATTGTCCTGGTAGCTATAGCCGCCTAAAACCGAAAAGTTATGATCGCCAATTGTTTTTTTATACTCGGCAGTTAACTCTAACAGCCGATCTATCGACTGTAAAGAACCCACCGCGGCATAACCATTCAGGTGGTCACGAATGTTGGAGATGTTTTCCTTATTTTCTGAATAGCCCGCGGTTTGGTTAAAGCGTGTGTATGAACCTAATGCCGATAACTTAAGGCCATCAAACGGCGTAAGGGTGATGGTTGAGTTATATTTTGATGTTGTGTTTGAGGTTTTACCATCGCTATTATAAATCATCGATACCGGGTTCTGATAATTAAAAATGCTTGGCTGCTCAAAGTAAGTACCATCGGCATTTTTAACAGGTGCTGTTGGGTTTTGCAAAATAGCCTGGCGATAGGTATAACCATTAAATGTACCGCCATCCTGGGTTTGGGTAAAGGCGTTGTCCTGTTGCAATAAACCAAAATTGATCTTCAATTTATCATTAAACATGTAATGATTGATATCAACCCGGCCAGAGAAAGTACGGTTATTTGATTTCAGGAAAATACCGTTCAATGACCGGTAATTAACCGAAGCCAAATAATTGGTTTTACTATTGCCGCCTCTTAAAGTGAGCGTATGTACGGTAGTTACCGGCAGGCTGTTGGATATCGCTTTAAGCCAATCTGTCGAGCTGCCCAAATCATATGATTTATCCCGGGTACCGGCCGCAATCTGAGCACGGTAATCGGCCGCGGTGAATAATTTGGGTTCACGGGCAAGGGTTTGAGTACTCACGTAGCCGCTATAATCAACCGCATTGGTAAAATTGCTGCTTGCGCGTTTGGTAGTGATGATGATAACCCCATTGGTACCACGTACGCCGTAAATAGCCGCAGCCGATCCATCTTTCAATACATCAATGGTTTCAATATCTTCGGGTACAACGGTTTTTAAACTGCCGGGCACACCATCAACCAATACCAAAGGATCGGAGTTGGCACCCAATAAAGTGGTATTACCCCTTAACAGGATCACCGAGCCGGATGTAGGATCTCCGCTTGGTGCTGATACCGAAAGACCGGCCACCTTGCCCTGTAATAGCTGACCGGCATCCAAAACCGGGCCTTTTACAAAGTTTTCGGCTTTAACTGTAGCTACCGAGCTGGTAACATCACCTTTACGCTGGCTACCGTAACCAATAACAATAACCTCATTAAGCGAATTTGGCGATGCCACCATGCGTACATTGATCACGGTACGGCCGCCGGCAGGTATCTCCTGCGAACTAAAGCCGATAAAAGAAAAAGTAAGGATGGCTTTTTCGGTTTCGGCATCGGGAATGTTCAGGGTGTATTTCCCGGTTACATCGGTTTGGGTGCCCATACTGGTTCCTTTTATAGTTACGGTAACGCCGGGTAAAGGCTGGTCATGATCATCGGTTACTTTACCCGTTATGGTTTTGGCAACTGCCAGTGGCGTATTTTCGGCCTCATCGGTATTTACCACATCAGGTTGTTTTGCAACGGCTGTGGCCTTTGCCAAAACTATCTGATCGCCAATGATATCAAATGTAATCCCCCTGGGCGTTAACAGCTTGCTAAGTATAGCACCCAGCTTTTCTTGTTTGGCATCTATTGAAAGGCCAAGCTCGTTTTCTACAAGGTTTTTACGGTATACAAACTTCAGACTGGTTACTTTTTCCAGTTGTTGTATAGCGTTGGTAAGGCTTGTATTTTGAATATTATAATCAACCCGCTTATCAAGCAGGCCCTGTCCTTTGCTGGCGTTTGCAAATGAAATACCAGTAAACACAAGGATGATTATAATTTGACTAAAAGTGATCCTCATAATTTTACACCAGTCAAAGTGGTTTTGTAAATAAATCTTCATACATTTAAGTGTTTCTTTTTGAAAAAATTGAGACATAGGATTCCCGGTTCACCTTTTTAGGCGTTGTACACCGGGGGTTTAAAAATTATAGGGGTGTCTCCAGCACTCCTATTCTTTTTTCAGGAAATTGCGGTTGGTTTTAAGTAATAATTCTTTTTTCCATATGGGCTGCTTTAGGTTTTATTGGTTATTGAACTGTATAATTGGTTATTGTTTATTGCTTTCCATTATAAAACTGTTACCATTTACGCTGTAGGTTGCATTCAGGGTTTTTTTAAGGATTTCCATAATGGCAGGCAGGTTTTCGTTGGTAAAATCGGCTTTCAAAAAATCGGTCTTAATGCTCTCGTCCCGGGAGCTGATGTTTACATTAAAGCTTTTATTTAGCGCTTTAAATACTTCACTTATTGGTGTGTTGTTAAACGAAAGGCTTGCTTTTTTCCACATGCCCAATGAGGCATCCTTGATCTCCATATTCTTTTTAAGATCGTCAGCCACTTTATCATAAACAGCTTCCTGGTTGGGCAACAGCATAACGCCATCGCCGGCAGCAAGCGTATTATTTACACCCGGCTTAGTTAGCTGCCCGGCTACAGTTACAGAAACCTTACCGGTAACCACATCCACCCGGGTGGTTTTATCGGCCGCGTAAGCGCGGATCCTAAAACTTGTACCCCATACTTTGGTAATTACATTACCAGTTGAAATAGAAAACGGACGTGAATGATCTTTAGTTACTTCAAAAAACGCTTCGCCGGTTAATGAAACCCTGCGGCTGTGTTTTTCAAATGTTTTGGTATAAGTTAAGGCCGAACCTGGGCTTACCCAAACCCGGCTGCCATCTGATAAAATAATGTCTTTGATAGCCTTAGTAGTATTGCTAAAAACCTGCTGCGTATTTGTAACCTGCAAAGTATTATTTACTTGCTGTGGTTTTAGTTTGATAAAAAACACCGCGATCAAAACAGCGGCAACGCCCGATAGCCAGTATAAAATGGTCTTTACCCGGTTTGTTCTGTTTCTATTAATTGAAACTATCCCGTCGCCTTCTACCTCGTTGATGTTATTGTTGATGTTTTGCCACATCAGCATTTTAAAAAGTTCCTGTTCACGGGCCRAAAGCTCGGTAACATCGTCCCGGTCAAGTTCAAACGACTCATACCAGGCAAGGATCATATCCTTTTCGTGCTCATCACAGTTGCCTGCAAAAAATTTTTCCAATAGCTCGGCAGGTAATTTCTTTTTCATTAGGGACTTGTTTTGGACAAGAGTTAATATTGGTTATATAATAAGATGTAACCTGACTAAGGCGCATCCCCTACTCCTGTTTAAAATATTTTCAAAAAAATTATTGATACAAGTACGCATGTACTCTTTATCAGGAGAGAAAAATGGTTACCGCAATAAAAAAAACAACACCAGGATATTAAGATGTACCTTTAAAAACCGCAGGGCTTTGGTCAGGTGGTTCTCTACCGTTTTTTCAGAAATACCCAGAAGCAGGGCTATTTCTTTATTAGTTTTATACTGATTGCGGCTTAATTCAAATACATTGCGGCATTTGGGTGGTAAATGGGTAACCTCGACCTCAACACGTTCAAGCAGTTCTTTGTAGTAGTAATTTTCTTCAGTGGAATTATCGAAGCTGTTGTTAACCATCAGCAAAATTTCACTGTATGAATTGCGCACAGCCTCGGCCCTTTTATAGTTAAGTACCAGGTACCTGATAGAAGTAAATAAATACCCCTGAAGCGATGTAACTATTTTAACCTGCTTCCGGTTGATCCAAAGGCCGGTAAAAAAATCCTGCACAATCTCTTTGGCTGTTTCCCTTTCTTTGAGGCGTTTATAAGCAGCAGCATAAAGTTTAAGCCAATAACGGTTGTAGATCTCTTCAAACGCGCTGATACTATCCTTTTCGAAAAGTTCGATCAATTCTACATCCGTAAGGTCACAAAACTTTTTCATCTTTACGATAATTACCAACACACTCCGATACAGCTAAACTGCCATACGTAAAATATAACCGTTAAGTTTACAATTAATAAAGGGCAACAATATCCAGTAAAGCTATTATGGTACTCCTACTTAGGTTATAACAGGGGCAATATAAGCATATTTTTAAATCGCAAGCCGAAAACTAAAAAATAATTGTGCTTTACACACTAATAAAACACCTGAGTCTTAAGGTTAACCGGAAATTCAGAAACTATCGCAGGTGCTAACGTTGGTGTTTGCCGGCCGGGCTGCGCCGCAGCGCGGGCAGACTACCGTATTAAGTGTTGATCTGTTTTTTGTATCTTCCCATTTTTAGGAGTTTCCTTAGCGTTATCGGCTGTCTTTTTAAAAGAATTACTCATAAAGTTTCCCTGACTGATGCCTTTTGATAACACTGCCGGCAAATAAACATTGCCAAAAATTCGAGAAAGTGCAGTATTTGGACATCCCGGAGCCCTTGACCAGCTCGTTCCGGAATAGCAAACCAATCGTTCTTAAATACTTTGACCATGCTAATAATTTTACATTCACTGGCGTTTATTGAATCTTCATACGCAAACGAATGAACCCGGAACACGGAATGGGATGGTCAAAGATCCCGGATTATGCACGTATGCCCTGCCGTTCCGGGAAAAGGCATAGCGGCCACCGCTATAGCAATCATGAGCACGCCCTCGGGCCCATATACAGTTAGCGCTGATTTTTTTAGATATCTGAATAGCGTCTGCCAGGTGCTTGTAATTTTTATTTTTTTGCACTCTCGTCTAAAAATGGCAGGAGGACCGCCGCTTTTTATTAATTTTAATTACCTTCTTTGACTGCGCACAGCGCTAATATCACTATGTAAATGTAACTTAGGTTAAGAAAGTGATCAACGACCAATGCAGTATTCAGAATTTCGTCCTCAAGGCATTTTAAAGAATTACATACAGTGTTATTTTGTGTGCGGATCTGATACCACTATATTCACACAGGACAAAGTGTTTGCAAGCGGGCATGTGGAAATCATGTTCAATTTAGGAACATCTGGCTTTCAGCAAATCAGGGCCGGCGGGCTGCTCAAACAACCCGGGATCCAGTTGTGGGGGCAAACCATTCAGCCTTTTACTTTTGCTACCGGCGGCAGGCATGAAATGTTAGGCATCAGGTTTTTTCCCCATACCGCTGCATTCTTTTTTGAGGAGAGCATAGCAGAATTTAATAACCAGCTCATTGATTTTGCGGAAATTGGCGGCAAGGCCGCGCTTCTCCTGCATTCAAAATTGATGGAAACCGCCCGACTGGACCGGCGTATTGAATTGGTAGAAGAGTTTTTACTGTTCAGGCTTTCGCTTTTGGAAAGAAAACTCGACAAGGCAGCGCTGGTAAATAGTATAATGCGCGAATTAACAAAGGATGATTTTTTTGAAAACATCAGTGCTATCGCCTCGCGGTATGGCGTTTCATCACGTTATCTTCAACAGGTATTTTTGAAGTATTCCGGCCTTAGTCCTCATCTTTTCAGTAAGATAGCCCGGTTTCAAAAAAGCCTTCATATGGTGGTTGAAAAAGACATCCCGCTGACTACAATTGCACACGAATGCGGGTATTTCGATCAATCTCATTTTATAAAAGACTTTAAGTTTTTCACCGGCTCGGTACCTTCGAGGTTTTCTCCTGAAAGTTCTACCGATCTGTCCGCCGCCCTTCCAAATTAAAGTGTTCCGATTTTTACAATTTACCCTCCTTCTATCAGGATAGCTTTGGTAATTATTCAATTAATTAACCAAGATCCATGAAAACAAAACACATGTTAGCAGCAGTAATAGGGTTAACTTATACTATTGGCTGTAATTATTGCGCCGCCCAGGCATCCGGCAACCCCGCCACTGTTTCGGCCCGGAAATCTATTGAAAAAAACAACAAGCTTTATTTTGAGCTTTTTGCCAGGGCCGACAAATCTATTGTCGATTTATATACGGAAGATGCAGCTTTGTTCGCCCCGAACATGTCATCGATAGCCGGTAAAAAAGCACTGGTAAAAGATTTTGATGATACCTTCAAGGCAGGTAAGGTAAAAGGTGTCAAGTTCCAAACCATAAAGGTATATGGAAACAGCGCTGAGTTCCTGACTGAAGAAGGAAACTGGCAGGTATTTGGCACGGGCGGCAAACCTATTGATAACGGCAAGTATTTAAAATTGTGGAAACTGACAAAAAGCGGATGGAAAATTTTCAGGGATTGTTTCAATAGCAATCATAAATAGCGGCAGCTATGATCAAGGCAGCAAAATGGATCAATCTACTTCGGGATGCTTTGCGCGGAGTAAGCGGCGCGGCAGGCAACAATTAATTTAATTCCTTGCCAACACGCCGTATCACGATGCCAGGAACCTGTGTTATGCCAAAGGAATTTGATTTTACGGCCCTCAGTTGTGCAACTGAGGGCATTTTTTAAGTTCTTCCCTGTCCTGTTTAAAACAAATCTGGACCAGTTGAAAATTGCGTTTTTGTAGCTTGCGCCTATCGGAACCTCCTTCACTTCATTTTTCAATGAATAATACCTGGCTGTCGTTTTTTAGCTGGAAACAGCCATTTGTTGTTGAAAGGTTAACACTATAAACTCCTGAGGTGGTCAATTTTAGCAGATTCTCCACGCCAGGCCAGTAAACAAGCCAAGCTGCGGAATGTGCTTTTCGATGATGTTAGCATCCTCTAATTTGCAGGATTTTTAATGCTTTTTTCAAATATCTTGCAGATTACTACCGCTCTTTTTATCTTAAATATACCTCTAAATCACCTTAAACTCCGTTTTTACATTTTTTGAGGATCGACTAAATACCTTTTAAGAACCAAAAACTTACCTTTATAATATGCCTGTAATCCGGCTGCCGCCAAAACCGATACCAAATTGCGCGCCATAGGGTTGCTTGCCGTCAATAACGTCACGTATCACCGCAGCTTGCTGCGCGCTGGCTAAACCACCGTTGTTTGCAAAGCCAATGTCGGGGTTCGCATAGAGTGCAAAGCGGTTATCCAGGTAACCCTTGACCGCGATCTGGCTGGGGCATCTTTTTGTCTATTCCTTAACTATCCGCAATCGGCGAACAGTTTTAGTTTTAATATAATGAATTCTCAATGAAGCCTTGTACCCATGGCACTCATCAAACAAACCGTCTCCGGAGGTTTGAACCGTTCTGGCATTTAAAATAGTGGTCAGGTTAAAGCTCGTACTAGGGACGATGGTTTTTCCTCCCGTCGAAGTTATGATCAAAGTACCATCAGTAAGTGTGGTGGTATTTGTTCCTCCTCCCTGCATAAGATTCGCATCATTGGCTTTTACCCTTACTTTAAGATCTCCTATCTGATAAGGATCACTTAAACTGGCAATAAAATCATTTACCGTGAGGCCATTTCGGGTCATCATTCCAATATTTAAAGGATTTTCGTTAAGAATACGGGAACTTTTTCCGCCATCAGGTACAACTCTGCCATGAGTAATATTATCAACCGAGAATCTTTTAGACCTTTCAACCTCTCTGTGCATTTCCTCCCATTCAAGTTTCCATTTTCCGCCATCGCCTTCCTGATCTTCGTCCTCCTTAGGATGTCTTTCCTTGGGGTCTAAAGAAAATTTGATCCCGATCCTGTGCCTGTCGGTTCTTTTGGATAACCAACCAATTTTACCAACCCTAACAGTGATATTCAATCGCCCTATCTTATACGTTCCCCCCTGATAGCCGGGAGCAAGCCCGGTTTGGTCGTTATATAAAACAGGGTCGTTTTCAAAAGCCCCATAGGGAGTGCTGCCCGGAAAAACACTGTTTAGCGGATCATTTGACAGCCATCTACCAAGCCTTGGATCGTATTGTCTGAATTCCGTGGTATAGCTATTTCCGGCACCTTTTATTTCTTCATCCATTTCCATCCCATTAAACCCAAATCTGTACCCTCCTCCAGTCAATTTCCTACCAGGCATTTGCATACCAAAGGCATAATAATCCTGCCCGCCTGCTATATCTGCCGTATAGGTAACAGCTGCACCGGCAATCAGGATCTTCCTGTCGGTGATGGTGGCTAATACGTTACCGAGGTGGTTCACAAGTTCATATTGTTTATCCCCACGGGTAGCAGTATAATAGGGACCTCTAGTTGTGGCTCCCGTTCCATTAGCGATCGGTATCAAAGCCTCAGGCTGATAAGCGCCAACCCGGCTGCTACCATAAATATCTGCCTCGCTCCAAAAAAGCTCCGCAGAGGTAGTGTGCCTTTTGTAAGTATAAGTGGCCATGATATTGCCCTGCCCATCCCTTACATAAAATATCGTGGTTCCATCGCTTAACCCTTTCATTACGCGGTTGCCCAGCGCATCGTATTTAAATGCGATGTTGAACCCTGTATTTTTTGCTATCCTGCTTATTTTACCTTTAAGGTTCCACTCTATCTGGGTGATTTGCCCAGCCGCATCACTCACCAGGTTGCCAATGGCATCATATTTATAATTATTGGGCGATTGGTTATCGATATCTTCCGAATAATTACCATCCGGTACCTGATCGCCCACATAGGCTAATTTATTGGTCGCCCCTGCAGGGATGGAAACCGCCGGGTTGTAAATATTATTTCCGGCATCGTAATAAAAATAATTCAGGTTATCCATAGCCGGTGTTGCTGCCGTGCCGTTTCGCATTTGGTTGATGATATTGCCATCCCGGTCGTAACTAAATTTGCCAAACCAGGCATTGTTCGGCAGTAATGCCATGCTGTTTCCATTTAGGTTCCAGGCCTCCTGCGAGCGGATGCGGTTGAGCTGATCGTAGGTATAGTTATAGCCATTATTCCCCAGCGACTGTATCTGGGTGTACATCCGGCTGATATTACCATTAAATAACGCCTTCACCGTGCCTGCCTGCTGGCTCAACCCGTCAAGGTTGCCATTGCCCTGTATGGCGGTATAATCGCCCTGGTAATAATCAAGCACATAACCGAAAGCATCTTTTGCTATAGGATTATTTAAAGCGCCATAGCCAGGCCCGTTAAAGCTATTGCCAAACAACTGAATGCCAGGGTAAAGATAATGAGCTATGCCGCCGAGCGTGTACACCAGTATAGGTATTTGCTGTGGTACCTGAGGGGCCGGGGTGGTGGTCCCATCCTGCCCCATATCCGTTTCCGGCGAAGACGTGGTCCCGTTAACGCCTTTTATCCATCCCTGTAGCGTGTACATATAGTCCAGGCCCTGCACTTTGTCGGTGCCCAGCTCCTCACGGGCCAGTGGCCCGTGCCGGTAATATTTGTATATAGCATCAGTTTCCCATATAAGGCCATTGGTGCTTGTTTTAACCTGCGTGAGCCGGTTGGCAGCATCGTACGTATATTTATGGATGAACTGATCGGCAGCGCCGCGCTGATAGGTCACCTGGTTAACCTTCCCGCTTTGCAGGTCGAAGTCATAATCAATAGCCCTATCACCGATGATGTTATTGGGGTAGTCCTGTATCAACTTATTAACGTTGCCCTCAATATCATAACTGAAATGCGTGGCGTGGGCATATTGCCCGTTGTCAAGGTGCGGCTTGTTATCAAATACAAAAACAGAGGCCACCCGTTTACGCAGGTTTTGCTGCCCGGCGATGCCGAACTTTTGCGAAATCGCTCCCGAATACGCATCATCATACCGTGTAAGCGTAATTTCAGTCCGGTCAGTTTGGGCATTGATAAAGTTTGTCCAGGTGCCGAAGTCGCGGGTAAGCAGGTTGTTGACCACAACGAGGGGTTTCATCTCGCCTGATTCAACCGGTCGGCCAAGCAGGTCATAACGGGTATAACTGTAATAATTACCGTTCTGGTGTTGTTTTGCATTCTGCGATGCTGATATCCGCCCCAGGCCATCATAAAAGAAATTACTTTCGCCGGCATCCGGTGTTTGCTGCCATATTGTTTGGTTAAGGGTATTGTAGCGATAAATTGTCGTTTTAATGTGCGCCACCGGGATAGCCACATTGTAGGCAGCAGCGCGTGAGGTAGCTACTTGCTGTACCTGTACATGATCCAATAAGTTAACCCCTGCAGGCGGCACGGTTTTCACCAGGTTACCGGCCTGATCGTAATAGTATAGGGTGTATTGATACTGGCGATCCTCATAATGCATATTGAGCGTCTCTGCAGCGCTGAGGCATTTGGCATAGTAGCGCTGCAACAGGTTATTTTTCATGCTGTCCACCCAGGCGTTGTAGCGAATACTGGTATTGGTGTTTGCTATCGCGAGTTGGTTCTTAACGCAATCATTCACTACAGGGTATGGCGGCAATACCGGCGGGCTGGTGCATAAAGTTACAGCGGGTGGGCACTGATTTATATCCCAGCAAGTACTGCTTCCTTTAATTTCGGCCGCCATTAAATTATTGATACTGGTTCCGGCGAGCACTTTTAGTACAAAACTTTTTGTAAGACCGTTTTGAGCAGTTGAAAGGTCGGGGCTGATGCTAATAACGTCCTTCACATTCGCCCAGTTGCCTATTGCCGTTGTAATTTGCAAGGTAATAGTGCAGCCTTTTTCTTGTCCCGGCAGGCGGATTATCAGGTTGCCGTTGGTATTTAGTGTTATGCCGCTTCCCGGTTGAAGTACAGCAGGAAGCATATTGGCAAGTTGTGTTTGGTTAGGATAAGCGGAATAAGTTGTCCGGTAGGTAAAAATATCGCCAAGATAGTCTTTTATAGCGCTGGCATAAGGTGTTGGCTGGTCGCAAACAGGCTTTGCCACGTCTTTACAGCCAGCGAAAAAGTTACATTTGGTGACGATGTGCATGGTGTTACTCACGTTGCCGGGGTACAATACATTGATATCGAAACTGCAATTGGTATTGCCGGGGCACATTACGTTACTTAAGCAACATACCGATGCAGGTGCCACATATCCGGCCGCTGTTCGCCGGAAAGGTATCACAAAGCTGGTGCACTGATCTAAACTGATATTCAGCACGGGGCCGTTTGCGCCCTCAGTAATTTTTGCACCCGCCACCCGCGATACGCCGGCGCCACTAATCTGCTGAGGTAATTGCGCGCTGGCTATTGTAACTGTAGTGCTGGTTGCCAGTGCGGTGATAACATTATTCAATAATGCTGTTAAGGTGCCTGATAACTCCGCTGTACAGCCTGAAGCACCATCACCGCAATAATTGGCTGCTGCCTGCTGGTTAATACCGGTGGCCTGGCTTGTTATAGCCTGTACAAATTGGCAGGGGTCGTTATAGTTACCTATACCGCTTGTGCTGATATTGATCCCCGCATCGGACATTACAGTCAAAATATTATCGATCCCAGTTCCAAAACGGCTTTGCTTATCCTTGTAAAGCATCCACACAAAAGGCTGCGAAGTAGATTGGCAGGGCTGCACATTCACGTAATGCGGGAAGGGGGTCGAAAACTGCCCCCAGTCATAATAATCCTTCGCACCAATGCAGCGCGAGTTACAATTATTGGCATCAGCATAAGTATCCATACTGGCTTGCACCACTTCGTTTTTGGCCGAGAGGTATAGCGATCGCAGGAATGTCCACTCCAGATCGGTCAATGCCGGATCGGCGCCAAAAGCATGCGTGCTAAGGTAATTTGCCGGCAAAGCACACTGCGGTCCGTTGGCGTTTATAGCGGGCGTGCCCTGTTGATTTTGGGGATTATTATGGGCGCAGTAAGCCATTTGCATGGCCAATTCATCGGCAGGCAAGGGCGACGCCGAGCAGCCATAGTGCTGAAGCTTTGTCAACAGCGATGCTTTGATGGCCGCGTTCTGGTTATTAGCAAACCAGGGGTCATTGTTCACCAACTGTTCATATGGCTTAGTGTTACTATTGGGAAGTACGCTGCCTGTAGTTATATACCCTTTGGTTACCGCGTCGGCAAAATGCTGTGTAGAGAGTATATTCATATCAAAATCCAGCGTTGCATCAATATTGGGCGAACTGCACCAGCCCAGCATGCAATGCTCAGGGTGCATGGGCAGCAGCTTTTCGGCATATTCGGGCAGCCAGTGGTTCACCAGGTCGTTGATATTGGTAATACCCGGAAATAAAGAAAAGTTGATTCCCTGCACAGGCAGTAAGTTTGCCGGGTTAAATACCGATAACGGGTAAGTGCTGGCATCAATGGTACCGTCTGCCCTTCTCATAAATTGCGCATATTGGCCACCGGGCGAAATATCGGCCAGCATCATGGAGTGGATATTATCGCAACGGTTAGGACTGGGTTTGCAGTAAGCGGTGTCGCAAGTGGCGGTTTGCCCGGGCGGCGAAGCGCAATTTGCGCAGGTCTTATAACAGTTCAGGGTGTCGATGCGCGACATTTCATCGTGCATAATATCATCCCACTTTGCCTTGCAGGTGTCTTTAAATACCTGGGCCACATATGCCAGCGCTGCCTGTTGGTTCACGGTGATCTTTTTGGTAAGCACATAGGTGCCGATGGCAAGCGTTTTTACAAATTGCCGTGGATACGTACCGGTGCTGCTGTTATTATCACAATTCAGGTCCACCTGCCCGCTGCTGTTCATCAAACTCCCGATGGTGCCTGTATATACCGGCAATTGTGTGGTTGTGCAGCTTTCTATATGGTTCAGGGTGATGTTGATATCATAGATACAATCCAGGCAAACGTGTACGCCACTGCAGGTGAGCGTATCGATGGTTTTAGGGTTGATGCTGTAATCGAAAGTGTAACTGGTATTGTCGGCGCTTACCAAAAACTGGTGCTCGGTAATCAGCGTTCTATCGCTCGCGTTCACTACGTTCTTACTGATGAGCGAGACGTCAATGGTATTGTTGCCCAGGTTGTCCAACTGGTCGAGGTTGGGCGGGTTTACCCCTGCCAGCGCTGTGGCGATGGCTTTACCTTCGGGGTTCATATAGGTGACCGATACCTGGCCGTTGGCATCCATTACAGCATTTTTTTGGTATCTTTTTGCATCCCCGGCTTCTGTCCCGAACATGCGGTCGAGCTCTTCCTGGTTGGGCGCAGCATAATAAAACCGTGTTTCGTGATTATTTCCGAATTTAAAAGTTGGGCCTACGCCGCTTTGCGCGGCAACACGCCCGGTATTGTCCTGCAAATAACTCAACTGCGTAAACGGAAAGCCACCGGCATCTGGTATAAAGGCGTTAAAACCCAGCTTCTTGGGATTATTGGGTGAATAATAGGCAGCGGCACCCATGATACCCGTAATCGGGTTTGGCAGGTTAGATAAAGGGCCGGTAGCCGGGCAGGTGAAATTGGGTTTATCAAAATCCTGCCAGTTATAGGGTTTCTGCGTGGCATTGCTGATGTTCAGTAAAGGCAAATACTCCAGCTTTAAGGAATTTGTTGGCACGGGCAAAATGTTAACAGCAGGCCGGCCCTGGTAGTCATATATCGTCTCGCCTGCAACCACCTCGCGCTCCTTATCGTTTCCGGGCTCCACACAATCCAGCGTGCCCAAATGCGCATCTGCCCATATTAACGGCGCATCATGCGGCAATTGCCGCTCCAGGTTCATCCCGGTAACGGTCTGCCTCGAACGGAATGTTCCATCAAAATAATTAACAGCATCACTTCGCTTGCCCTCTTCGGCAAACGTGGCCGAGGCTTGCCAGTTGATGGCATCGCCAACGTGGGCAACATGATGGTACCAGGTATTGGTAAAGGTGTTCACCCTTCCCCGTTCGGCACCGCTCCATTTGCAATACACGGGCTGGTTGAGGGTTGTGCCACCCCAGCCCACCGCCCGCACCCGGTATAAAATATAACCCCGCTCAAAAACCAGCGGGAGGCGGTAATAACTGTCTTTTAAAGATACCCTTGTGCTGTTGTCCTTAAAATTAAAGGCGATAGCGGCGCTGCTTAACGACGTATTATAGGTATCCCCGTAATCATCTGCAAAAGTGTACTCCAGTTCGTAATATTCAACATCGCGCAGCGCGTCCCAACTGATCACCAGTTCATCTGCCACCCGATCCTCGCAGGCGTTCACGGTTGTTGGGAAAGTATTATAGTCTATCCGCGTGATCCTGTCCTGAACAAAGCCAACGTTCAACTCTATAAAGTCCTTTAGTTTGGTCTTTAATAAATTTATGTCGGTGCCTGCATCACCCGTCACTGCAACGTTGGTAACTGTCAGTTCAACTTTATAGGCATTTTTAAACGCATAGATGTTACTGATACCTGTCTTGGTAAGCGCACCCGACTTGTAATCAATTTCCAGCGTTACAGGGTTTGTAACCGGTGTTGAATTATCAATGGGATAGTATTTTACACTTGCCGTTACCGTAACTTTTGCGTTTGCACCGAAAGCATAATTATTTTTTAAGACCAGTTCCACAGTGTTCTGGATAGCGGTAGTCCTGTTGGCTGTGTTCAACTGGTTTAAATTGCCCGCATTCATTCCCGGATAGCTGGCAGAAAAACTAATGGCGCTACCATTATAACCCATCAAGGCCGTTCCTGAAAGGGGAAAATTGACCTTGGGATAAGTTTTTGCCACCGCATTTAGCCCCAAAAGCAGCAGCAGGCACAACAGGATATATTTTTGCTTTGCCATAGTTATTGGTGCAGTTTTGCCAGGGAAGAGCCGCCTTCCTTAGTGGTTATTATTCCTTTTTCCGTTTCCCTTTTTGTACGGATCAGTTCGCCCTGGTTATTATATTCGTTTTTGGTGAAATAATTGTTTTCGTCGAGCGTGTAAGTATGCCGCAGATTCACGTCGTCATACACGTAGGATACCATATTTGCATCAGCCGGAAATATCCGCAGGTCATCAAAAAAAGTATCGGCATTGCCTTTGTTTAGTTGCACCCGAAGTGTACTGGTATTTGCAGCTGTTGTAAAAGCGCCCATAACCCTTTGCCAGCCTTCAATAACCGGCCCTTCGGAACGGAGTGTAACCGGGGAGCCGATATTGGAGATGGTCACGTAAGCATCGCTGCATGACAAAACAGGCTGCTGGCTGTTCACTTTCACCCAACAGGAGAAGATATATTTTTTATTGCCTGCCGGATAAAAACCACCAGCGCATTCCTTGCAGCTTGTTTTTCCCGAGCCGGCCGGTTGCTTCGTATTGCGCGACGGAATGCCTTTGCAGATGACCGGAGGTACCACCGTAAAAGTTAAGGACGAAGGTACCAGCAGCGAATATTTACCCGTGTGCGCCTCTGCGGCCGAAATAAGAACATCCCCGCTCATTACTTTAACCCGTTTCATGAGGCCCCGCCCTGTAAGCGAAGCATTTTGCGTTGGTCTGCTGGTCTTTATCGGGCAATAAGCACAATATTGGTCCTCGAAACCATCAAAATAAGCTTCGCTATACCCCGAGTTGTTTGCCTGCGCCGTTATCAGCGTGTTTTTATAACCTAATAAATTCGCTGCTTTCCGGCCTATCCTGTCTTCGGTCTCCATGGTTTGGCCCTCTACATCGGTCAGGTTAACTTTTTCTTTCCACTCCCAGTTGGTATAGTTGGCTGCCCAGCCGGTTGCTGTGTTTGATGACAATTGCCAAAAGTCGCTGTAGCTTTTGAAAAGACCTTGTTCCTTAATGTTGGTTACTCCACCCGCCAAACTCCCGGGCGTCCGCTCTATTAAGTAAAACCAGGTCTGTTTTGCTTTGAAATTACCTTTCCTTCCTGAAAGGATGTCATTTTTACCCAGCCTGCTTACAGTGACGGCACAGGAATCGCAATAGGCAACGGCATCGTCATCATATTGAATTGCCGAACTATTCAGGATATTGAACTGCCCGAAACTGACCCTTGTTCCTACACTTAGCGGATTATATTTCCAGGAGACCACCTGCCCGGCGCCATCCGACAGCATGTTTGTTGAAGCGGCGTTGTATACCTGGTAGTCGGTACCCGCAGTAACGGTTTGCGGTACGCTGATGTCGTTCTCAAATGTTCCGGCGAAGGCGCTTTTCACCCACAACCGGTTCCCGTTATTCGCAGCACGCAGTTCATCTCCCACCTTTAAAAACTGTTTTATCGCAGGAAGGTTAGTTGTGTTAACCACCATTTTTGCATTGGTGTAAGCCGGCCCCATGCCATCGTGCATCCACCATGCAGGGTATTTGAAGGAATATAAGGTATCGTTAAATTCATTTGGCATTTTGGTCAACAAAGCTTCACCGGTGATCTCGTCAAATGCCAGGTTTTCGGTTGTAACGGCCGCTGTCTGGCTGTAAATGGTTTTACTTTTTAACAAGCCATTCCGGTGAATCACTTTGTTAAACACCATTGACTGGAACTGCTTTTCCTCGGTCATTTGCGAATAAAGCGGCATTACGATAGGAATGGGGATTATCCCGAATATTGCCATGTTCAAATTCACATTGAAGCTGGTTGAAACAGAATGGTCGTAGCTTTTTTTTCCGGCAACAGTGTATTCAACCGAGAGGCCAAGCTTTTTATTTTTGTTGATATTGCCTAAATGGTCTATCAGCGTAAAATGATCATTGTCGGGGAAGTATTCTGATACCTCGCCGGAAACCCTGTCGCCGTTTTGGTTGTACACCCACATGGCCTTATCCACGCCGCTCATATTGTTCAGTTCTATGGCATATCCCTGGGATACGGTTGCAAAGTCGTGCTGCTGGTCTATTGCCACAAAAGGGAGCTGAAACTGATTAAAATTGGTTTTATCCCGTTTTTCATCTATCGCCGTGCGACTAACTTTAACCGGATAGTCCTTAGCTGTATAGTATTCGTTGATGACCTTGCCGGTTTTTGCAACGTCAAGCGTGGTTGCATTGGTTATCTGGGTTACCTTGCCATAGGTAATGTGCGGCCCCGGGAACAATGATTCATTCACAGGTTCCTCCACATAATAATCATTATCGGGCGCCAGCTTCTTAACGTCAGCATAAAATATGGGTTGCTTTAATGATATTTCGTCGCCGCCCACCAGCGGCTCATAATCGGCTACGCCGGAGCTTATGGTCGTTTTGGCGTTTGTGACAGCATCGGTTTCCTGCGTAGTATAATCATACATCGTAGTGTACGATTTTCCTTCATGTGTATTACCGGTCATCGCGTCCCAGTTATCATCAATACTCACCTGCTTTACCCTGCTGCCGCCGGCTATTTTCATTTTTATTGGGTTGTACAGGCGTATGAAACTTTTACTCAGGTCCACATCCTGGCAATAGCCCTGCGACTGGCAAAACAGGTTAACCCCCATGGCCGAGGCTCCGATCTGGCTCCCCAACTGGCTGATAACACTTGGCAAAGAATTGATGAACGATCCAAATGTTGCCGGGGCACCCATGGTTGTATTAGTAAATAACAATGCATTCCGGTTGATGCGCATGTACTGGAATGCAGTTTTTAATATCGGGTTACATTTGATGATAATGTTTTCATCATCAATAGCTACCGGTCTAAGCTGTATGTAGGCGTAATTGGGATCGGCCGCCACACCGTAGTCTTTTACTTTGGTATAACCGGTTACATATTCGTAATTGCCCGAGCCGGACAGTTTAACATAAAATTTGAAGTATAAAAAGCCATCTTTAATATCTTTGATATATGCTGCAGCCAGTTCCTGCTTTGCTGCGGCCGGATCGGTATTGTTTATAGGATGCGAAAGCTTAAAATATATCCTGTCCTTTATGCCGGTGTTCAAGGGGTTTATCGGATCTGATGGGTAATAAAATTTATTGCCGGTAATGCTTGTTGTATTAGCATCACCAAGGCCAGTCACCATGAACATCTGCCCGGCGGTTTTATCCTGTATATAGCCGTAGTCGTTGGCTTCATAATCCACTTTTAGTTTGCCGTTGCCCGGTATGGTAATATTGGTCAGGTTCCAGGCGTAGGCATTATCGTCCATTACCGCCCTGTCTTGCAAGGCATAAGGGTAATCGATATTCGACAGCGGCGAACTATCCGATACGTCGCTGTAATTATTACTGTTGGATTGGTAGTAGCCCCAGCGGTTCACACTCCTCACGTCATAAGGCGGGTTTATCTTAACATTTGCCAACTTGTTGCCATATCCAAAAACATAAGGCGTTAGTTTGCCTTTTCTCGAATGTTCGTAAGTGTAGTCGACCTTATTTAAGGTGAGCTTACCGGGCGTGTCGCCGTTTACCGGGATACCGTTATCAATACCCTTACAAAGCGTATAGTTGTAGTCGAAATGAATGGTCTTTATCGGTGTAGCGTTATTGCCGTTCCTTTGGCGATCGGGCAGCGAATACACGACAATAGAATCGAGCTTTCTTAAAAATTTGCTTTGATCCATACCGCCGTTCTCGCCAGCAACACCAAAACCATCGGCCCGTTTGCTGTAATGAAACTCCGCCACCTCTGTTTTTGATTCGGCCGAACGGACATACCAAAGTTCTTTTTCGCCATAAACGTAAGTACCTTTATCGTCTTCATTATCAGTCCGCAAGCCTTTGTTAAAGGTTGCCATATTCTCTGCAAAAGGCGTCCGCCAGTTATAAAGCTGGTCTTCTTTATAATAACTGAATTTCACATAATTGCCCAGGTCATCATCCGTGATGCCATTATTGGTAAGATCGCGATAATCGGGACTTAAAACAGCGGTGATAAGCAACTGGGTAACATAGGCCGGGGTTGTTGTTGCCTCAAAAAGATGGTCGATACCTTTGCTGTTGGCTGCCGAATTATCCTGGCCTGGTGTGTATTTCACCGTATTTTTAGCCTGATCTATGATGGGATTTACGCCGACGGCAAAGCTTACCTCTTTTTGTGTTTTATTGTAAACAGGGATACCGAAAACATATTTCATTCCATCGGGCTGTATCACCGAAACCTCCGAAAGGTGGTGTCCTTTACGGTAGTCCGACACCCTGCCTAAGGGCACCGGCGTGTTACTGTTAAAACTGTAATAGGTTAGTTGCTTATCAAACCCTATCACAGCCGCCTCATTTGCAGTTAAATATTTGATGGTGGACTGCCGCACCTGCTGGTTAGTGTTGATCACATTAGCGGTCAAATGGCTTCCATTGCTCAAAAACTGTGTCAGGGACGATTCATTCAGCAGGTCGAACCGAACGGGGCTATAATCGCCAAGCTGTGAAAAGTCCGAATAGTTGAATTTGTTTATTTCGCCATGGTTTTTAAAAGCGAACTGCTGGTAAAGCTGGTTACCGATAATATCCTGGCCTGATTTGAAGACCAGGTTAGTTGGATTCCACTTCCCGCTCTTTTGAAAAGAAGTTGTAGTACCGAAATTAGCTCCGGCTTTAAACAGCTGACCCAAATTAACTTCTGCGCCGCCCTGGGTGCCGTTCGAATTAATGATGGCCTCTGCATCGCCAACCAGCCCGATGTCATTTTTGCTGGCCGAGAACGACATCGATAAACCTTGTGCGTTCAGGTTAAAAATATCCGGTGTTTTAAAAGAAATAGGAAGTATTTTAGACTCCCCTATAAAATATGGCAGTTTTTTTTCGGTGTTAAAATCCATCAGCGCATTGCTGCTTACCTGTGTACTTTCGTACATCGCCCCAAAAGCCGGAAACTCCTGCGATGTGGTTGCCAGTGCCTGTTTCGAAAAATAACCGGTAACGCGTATATCGGGATCTACATAAAAGCCATCAAAACCAAAAGCGCCCGAGTACGTACCCGAGGTATTCTCGAAAGGATAGTCAATATCCGGCTGAAATGAATTATTAAGGTATGAAGTGGTGGCGAGGCCCAGCAGTGACATGGATGATTGGTCGGTAGTCCGCTCGCTTACTTTCCAGCCGTCTTTTGCGCCGTTCCGGGTAACATCACTGGTTCGCACATAACTCAGGCCAACGTTCATACTTGTTTTTAAGCCCTCGTTGGAGTTTACAGACCATGTTTTGCCAAGCGATATGCCCAGCTTGTCATTCCCCTTTCCCAGTTTAAGGCCGATGCTGGGATTCAGGTATTTATCCACGCCCGATTGCGAGTTGACTGAAATGCCCATACCTAATGACGCGGTGCCACCAACACCGGAGTTTGACTTTGCGCTAAGGCCTACCGAACCGTTCAATGACGGCTCGAGCCCCCAACCTTTATAATTGTTGTAAAAAACGCCCAGGCTTGCCCCCACATTAACGCCCAAAGGCTGCGGCAGCCCGGCTATCTCCAGGTCGACACCCACTTTGCCCCCGTAGGTCTCGTTTGGCTTAACGGAATATTGTTTGATGATCTTATCCGCATTAAAGTCATCGGGTATCCCTCTCAGGGTTCTTACAATGCTGCCTACATTCAGGTTCCAGCCAAGGCCAACCATCGAAGAAACATCTTCCATTTGTATCCCCGCCTGGTAAGTTAAATTGACTGGGTAGCCGCCAACGCTGAACAATGGGACCTGGTATGAGAACGTACCCGACGACAAGTTGACCAAATTGGCCGTGCCCGCCTGCTGGAATTGCATAAACTCCGGCTGCCCAGGCCCGCCTGTTTGCGCTTTCAGCCCAACCGAAATCAGTGTCAAAGCCACTAAAACAATTACTTTATTTCTCATGATCGGCCATAACTTTAAAGTTCAAATGATAATTGGTGCTGAAAACAGAGACGGTAAAAAGGTACATTTTGCCAGGCTCAAGTTTGTAGTTGTTAAGGTTGACCGACATCCGGTTGAAACCACTGGTGCTTATCAGTTTAGCATCTTTTGCTGCAGATGGCTTAACTAACGCCCCCGATGCGGTATCGTAAATGTTGACCCTTATATTTTCAACCGATGCGTAGCTATTGGTGAACTGAATGTTCAACAGCTTATCATACAGTTCGGTAATGTTATAAGTTGGTTCCGTATCCAGGTCATAATAGTATTTGCCTTCAGTTTTGTTAGAGTTTGTTGTATCGGCACTTTGTACTACCTTTATTATCGGTATTTCCGTTATTACCACCTTCACTTCGGGCGTAATGACGGGCGGAGAAACTATTGTTTTGCAATCCTCTACTACAATGGTGTACATACATGGCGGGCATTTTACTCCGCTGCAGGATGCACTGAGCGTTAAAGTATAGATGCCATTACCAGATGGTGTAAAACTATCCATAACATCGTTGCTGCCGCTGCCTGTTTTTATGCTCACTCCATCTTTTTGAATCTCCCAGGCCGTTAAGGCATCACATTTCACGGCCATTGCAGCACATTGATAGGTGCTTGTAAAACTGAATGGCTGGCCGCATTTCCAGGGTATCTGCGTTTTTGCACCGCATTCATATCGTAATTCGGAGGCAGAATTGCCCACACCCAGGCCGGTCCAGCCCCCGCAGCCACAGGTTATACAGGGTTGCAGTTTTATAGCAGGCCTCATCTCAACTGTCAAACCTGCATCGCCATTCCAGTTACCCAACACACTAAATTTCGCATCTACCGAACTTAAAGACGGTGGGGTATACATAAAAGCATAAGCAACGCTGTCGTTAGACGGAATCTTCATCGGGAGTCCAGGTCCCCGCGGTAAAACCACACCCTTGCTCAACGAAGCAACGGTGTTTAAAATAAAGGTACAAGCCTTGTCTTTGTCCACCGGTTTATTGACCAGTTTCACCGTGATGTTATAGTGCGGCAAGCCGGTTTGTGTATCGATGCCTGTGCAAACTACTTTTGTAAAACTGGTTATCGTGCCGCAAGTGGCAGTTTGTTTTCTACCGCCTCCGATCGCTATCCCGATGCCACCGAGGTTAATGTTAAACACGCTTTTACCATTGCCCGGCTCATCGGCGTTAATTGAAAATGGTTTTGTTTTTTCTTCACTTAAAGGGAAGGTCTTTCCGTTGCTGTACCCAAAGAACTGTACGCTCAGTTCATAATTTCCGGGGGGCAGTGTACAATCCACCCCTAACATTTCCGCTGCGCTTTTGCTATCCCAGGTCTTTACGGGGGTATCAAAACGTATTTTAGGAGCAGATAAACTGCTGTAAGCTCCGCAGGCTATGGCACCATCTCTTTTAATAACGACCAGTAGCTTAACTTGCACATCAGGAGCTATTTCGCCCGCTGTTGCAGTGACAGCAAAGAAATTTCCGGTTCGCCAGTTGGCAGTATTGGCATCGGGGTTGGACGGCAAAGAGATGTTGATATATTTAACCAGGTAGTTTTGCGAAAAAGCCTGCAACGAAAATGCAATAAACACTAAGGCAAGCAATTGTTTCATGGAAAAAATGAGATGAGAGATCAGGTGGTTTATTTTGGAAAATTACCGATAAGGTATCACAAATCAAAATATAACTCATTGTTTTTCAGTGGTTAATAAACACATCGCCAAAAATACATCGTTTTAATTCAGGGTTAAATATCAATGAAAAACAAAGACGAAATGGAATTCTAACAGCTTTTCAATTCTTATTTAGGCGAATTTGCCGTTTGGATTTTACCCGGTGCACGTATGAGCTTGGGGACGAACCAAAAATGTGCCTCCATTTGATTGAAACGAAGATTGAAATTTTGATTAAAATAAAAAAGACTTTAACGGGCATGCTAAGGCCCATGGCTCCCGAGGGTGTACTCGAGCCACAAAAAATCGATAATCTACATTTGAAAATTTCAGGTACTTGAAATCTTGTTTTTATCTTTAAAAATTGGCTCTACAGCCTCTAAAAACTCCATTAAGTGTTCAAAGAATTTCCACTTAGGGCTAAGCAGTAGGTTAAGCGAGAAAAATTTAAGTTATGCAACCTTAAACCCTTAAATCATCTCGTTTTGGCAATTCGACTTAGCATGCAGAAATTGATCATTTTGCGCCCATCCCTGCCTGCCAGCATATCCCGCAGGATTAAAGCAGGAAGAAGTTTACATCCCGGGCATCTTCTTTAACGCCGCTGGCCTGGCCTTTATCCTGGTCCCAGCGGTTTTCCCACCATTGCTTTTATGTAGATAGCTCAACTGGGTGTCCGTCCACGGTGATGCTAAATAGATGATTTTTTTAGGCTCATTTCCCGAATTTTTCCGAAAATACAGCAAACCAAAGCTTTTTTCCAACATAATTGCCACGATTAAATGTGAATAAATGTCGAAATACAGCTACAGGAAGTCAAGATGTTCACCTTATGTAAAAATTGATAATCAATGAGTTATGAGACCATTCGTCGCAGTTTTCTAAAAATAATTTTTGCCACGATTTTGCCAGAAACTTTTGGGCTTTTTTGGTAATTTTTTGGGCAATTAACGAAAAACAAAAAGCCCGTAAACTATTGATTTACAGGCTTTGTTCATTTTTAATGACATTGGTTGCGGTGAGGGAGGGATTCGAACCCAACCCGCTATATCGTTGATTTATAGCTATTTAACAACCATGAGATAATCAGGCGCCACAGATGTCGCTCTCTTTATTACCTCTGTAAATCTTAAGATAAAGATACACAATTTTGTAAATATCAGCAAGTTGAGAGATAATGGACATAAAACGTTTGTGAAGCACGAAACTAATTCTGATTCAAGACTTCCATACCTTTCACGCATGGCTTTCAAGGTTAAGTTTTTATAACAAGACTTTTTCAAATATCAATCGCTAAAAAGCGAAATACGGTAACAAATTCAATGATATCTTTTTGTTTATACCTAATAATCAATCAGTTAAAAGATGGCATTTATTTAGCATTTGTGTTTACGAAGAAATAAAAAAAACCGTTAAAACTCAAAAGCCATGGAAACTGTATTTATACTTACCCACAGCGTAATGATTACTTGTCTGACAGTTATTCTCTATGTTGCGGCATCAGCTAATAAAAAAAGTAATATCCATCTAAAAAGAAGCCCTATAACATCCACCTTTTTTAAGCTGAAATCCCTCCTGTTAACACCGTTAGGGCTGTATCGTGCTGCATTAGGCTTCTTGACTTTATTTATCCGGTAGCGGTTCAATATAATCATTCATTACATCCTAAAAGCGTAAGATTGCAATTTGCATTCCATCCTAATCAAATCTGGTTTACCATATTTGATATTGTCAATGGTAAATTCACCAAATATGGTAAATCTAAACTGATAAAAACAGGAACACACCACTGATAATGAGCAACATATAAACTGGCTTGATTTTAGCATCTGAGTATTTTTGAGGTTGACCATTTATTTACCAATACCTTGTTCTATTGAATGTCAATTTCAGCTTATCAAATAAACTTAAGCTAAATATGCCATGATGAATTCGGAATCCGCTGTTATAAATTCCATTAAGAATCCGGGGATTCTGCAATCTGACCCAGAGCTATTGCCAATTCATGAAAAAAATGCAGAGCCATTACTTTCGATCAGCAAAAAAATGGCGATGATTGGAGACAAAACCAAGTTATCCATTGCAATTAGGGGTTTATTTATACATACAACGCAAATAAAAAAATACTACGTAAGTATATTTGACCAGGAAAGGACCTCCTTAAATACTTATCTTTTCGACTTTGGAATTGGTTTCACCAATCTTCCTCAACTTGAAACGCTTTTATCGGTAAAATCGTTAAAAGACGGCATTATTGATCGCATAATGCGGTCTCCCGGCCCACTTGAATTTGACACAGATAGATTGGTCAGATCCGGGCAGGCCCCATCGTATGTGCAATTGTGGAAGCAGACAGGATTAAAAAAAGTCATTGCCTCAAACTTAATCTGTGGAGGCGAAACAATGGGCATTATATGGATAGAGCCGCACTTGATGAGCATTAATTTAGCGGAGGCTTTTTGCATGCCTATYGCAGCTACTATCGCAACTATACTAGCCAAACAAAAAATACAAACCCAAATTCAGGAAATTAATAACTTAAAACAAAAGCTGGAAAATGAAAATTTGCATCCACCTACGCAGATGCAAAGTATGACTAATTATGGGGAAATAGTGGGTTCCTCCGAATCCATGAAAGCAGTATATCGCCTGGTTTCAAAAGTGGCAAAAACACAGAGCACTGTAATTATCATGGGCGAAACCGGCACAGGAAAAGAGCTAATTGCAAGGGCCGTGCATAAGGCTTCTATCAGAAAAGAAAAGACCATGATTAAAATCAATTGTGCCGCGCTGCCCCCAAATCTGATAGAAAGCGAGTTATTTGGGCACGAGCGCGGAAGCTTTACCGGAGCAACCGAACGCAGGATAGGTAAATTTGAACTCGCCAATAAAAGCACACTCTTTTTGGATGAAGTTGGCGAATTGCCGCTTGAATTGCAGGCAAAACTTTTAYGGGCTTTGCAGGAAAAGGAAATTGAAAGGGTTGGTGGGCAAGCTGTCATTAAAATCGATGTAAGGATAATAGCAGCCACCAACCGCGATTTGATGCTCGAAGTGCAAAAGGGAAATTTCAGAAGCGATCTTTACTTCCGGCTTAATATTTTCCCGATAATTATGCCTCCATTGCGGACAAGAAAAGAAGACATAGCCGACCTTGCAAAGTATTTTTTGCATAAATATGCCCCCCGAAACTTAAAAAAACTGCCTGCATTTTCGAGTAAGGTTTTAAAACAATTAACAGCCTACAGTTGGCCCGGAAACGTTAGGGAATTGGAGCACCTGATTGAAAGGTCGATTGTGTTAACCCCTGGTGCTGTTATTAATCAAATTAATTTACCTGATATATCTGAAGATGGCACAGCCCGCGGCAACGTGGGGAGCCATATAAAAACTATTGACGAAGTTGAGCGGGAGCATATTATTGCGGTTTTAAAATATTGCAACGGCAAGGTGGCAGGAATAGGCGGAGCTGCAGAAGTTTTAAAAATACCCTCGACAACGCTCAATTCTAAAATAAGAAGATTGAACATAAAAAAAGAGCACCGATTGAAGTGATAAACACCAGATGACAAATTTCTTTAAAGCTCGATTTATCGTTTTCTTTCTTTCAATATGTCCTTTAGGAGCTGTTGCCCAACCACGAACAGACCGATCTCCGAAAGACTTATTTGCTCTTATAAGTAATACCAACCCAGATACCAATCGGGTTAAATTGTTTATTGAATTAGGATTTCATTACCTGGTAAAGCCAGGGACTTATAAAACTAATATGGATAGCGCGTTTACACAGTTTAATAAGGCTATGAAACTAAGTGAGTTACTACATTCAGAGAAATGGAATAATGAAAGCCTCAGGGTACGCGGGCAGGCTTACCTCAAACAACGCGATTTGGTACGTGGTCGGGCAGATTTCATGATGGTGATCAATAGGGAAATACAGGCCGGCAGGCTAAAGGATGAGGCGCGCACGTGGATGCGGTTAGGGCTGGCTTTGCAAAGCAATGACACCGCCAGTTATAAGGTGAGACTAGAGGCCCTGCAAACAGCATACACCCGGTTAAAAAAACTAAACGATATTTTTAACCAACTGGAAACATTAAGAGCTATTGCCGATGCAGACCTTAACCTACGCAGACTTAGCCTCGCAGAAACTGAATATCTGCAAATTGTATCCCAGTCAAAGAGCTTACACTACAAGCATCTTTTTTATATATACAGCTCGCTGGGAGATTTAAATAAGCTACGCGGAGATTTAAGAACGGTTTTATACTACAGGATAGAGGCCGTTAAAACCTTAGAAGATCCTACAGATATTTACCGGCAAAAACTGGCATACTACAAACTTGGGCAAATTTATTTTGAACTCAATCAATTTGATAAGAGCCTTGCTTTTTACCAAAAAGCGCTCGCCTACAAAAAAAGCGCGGTAAATGTTGATTATCGCTTATACATGGCCTATACACGCACACTAATTGCTTTAAACAGAAGCGGCGAAGCATTAGAGTTTTTGAAATTAAAAGCCAAAAGCTTATCCCCTACTTTACTGCCAGAAAATCGAATGATAATCAAGTCCTTAGCTTTGTGTTATACCGCGCTGGGGCAGTTTAACCAGGCCGAAAAATGTCACCTCCAAACACTCAGCATCGATGATCAGATCTTTAAGGCAGAAATGTATCTTGATGTGCAGAACTACGTGGCCGACTACAACGACATCTGCGATTTTTTAATAAAATTCAAGCAATACAAAAAAGCAGAAGCTTTCATGGGCAAATTCTTCCGATTAAACCAAAGTATGGTAAACCCTATTGCCCTCAGTCATGCCTACCTTGTAAAATTTAAAATTGATTCAGCCTCGGGCAACTACTTCTCTGCCATCAATAACCTCCAACGGCATAATCTATTGAACGATTCACTTTTCAACGATACCAAAAGCAACCAGATCTCTGAATTGCAAATAAGATATGAAACTGCTCAAAAAGAAAAATCGATAATGACCTTGCAAAGCCAGGGCCAAAAACAACACGTTGCTTTGCAAAAATTAAATCTTGAGAGAAACCTGGTACTGTGCAGCGTTTTGGTATTGCTGGTTATTACCGGCTTGGTGTACAACGGCTTTCGCCGCAACAAAAAAAACAGTCTTAAGCTTCAACGTCAGCAAACTGAGATAAACCTGCAAAACATTTCATTGCATGAGCTTAACAATAAACAACAGTTACTGCTTAATGAAAAGGAATGGCTTATTCGTGAAATACACCATCGTGTAAAAAACAACCTGCAAACCACCATGAGTTTGCTCAACATGCAAACAGCCTATCTTTCAAATATTGATGCCATAGATGCTATAAACAGTAGTCAACGCCGGATGCACGCTATGGCACTTGTTCATCAGGAGTTATATCACTCTGCAAACCTGGCATCCATTAATATGAAGGTGTATATCCGGGAGCTTGTAAATTACCTGGGAGAAAGCTTCGAACGATCTGGTGAAATTAAATTCGATTTACTTACAGAGGCTATTCAACTTGATCTTGCGATGGCAATACCTATTGGGCTAATCATCAATGAAGCAGTTACAAATTGCATTATGTATGCTTTCCCTGATAGTAAAAGTGGTACAATTACTATAAAATTCACAATTGGTGTTAATGATGACTTCATTTTATCCGTGTCAGATAACGGCATCGGTTTACCAAAATCTATAAACCATGAAACAACGCGATCTTTAGGTTTAAACCTGATTAAAGGATTGACAGACCAAATACAGGGCAGTTTAGAAATTCAAGGTTTGCATGGGATGCAGATAACGATAACGTTCAAAAATATCAAATAAAAGAAACAGCCCTTTGGATAAAATTGCTGAAATTTAATTTATATTATATGGAAGGTAAAATACTTATTGTTGAAGACGAATTTATCATAGCCAGCGATCTGCGAATGATCCTGGAGCGGGCCGGATATGAAATAGCCGGCATTGCCTCTTCGGTGTCTAAGGCGCTGGAGATCATCAGTCTCAAAAAACCGGCTTGGGTATTTTTAGATATTTATTTAATTGGTAAATTAACCGGCATAGATCTGGCCAACCAGCTTGTTGAAATGCGGATTCCCTTCATTTACGTTTCGGCAAATTCCAATCAAAGTGTTCTGGAACTGGCAAAGGCCACCAAGCCATACGGTTTCCTGGTGAAACCGTTTCGTGAAAAAGATGTGTTGGTTACGCTTGATGTTGCAAAATACCGGCATGAGCATGACCTGGAAGCAAAACTTTTTCGTGAAACAATGCTGCAAGACGATGTAATGCGCGTACTTGCAGGTGTAGGTAGCAAAAATGAAAAATTGTTAAAAATCATTTCATCATTGCAACAATACATTCCTTTTGATTTCTTTTTGATATGCTGGAAAGGTGAGGAAGAACAGGTAGTTGACGGTTTAGGATTTTATAAGAAAAACGAACAGGATTTTGAACTTATAGACAAAAACGAATTTGTTGAACGGAGCGGAAAATCAACTGAAGAAAGTAACTCCTGGAACAAATATGTAACGCCGGACTCTAAAAGCGTTTTACTAAAATCACATGATTTTAGTAAAATGTGCAGAACATATAAAATGGATAAGCAAATTGCTTTAGCTTTTAATCTGCAATCCATATTGGCTAAGTCGATAGCCATTAGCGATTCCAAAATATTAACTTTTTCGTTTTATGGCAGGGCTACAGATGCGTTTACCCCGGATCAGAGCGCTTTATTAAACAGGCTAAATCTATTGCTGATCAAAATTTGTGATTGTATCCCTAACCTTGCCGATTTTATCGAACTAAAATCAATCGCAAAAGTTACTACTACCGGGGATCTTAAAAGCATAGAAAAAAGCTTGACCAAATTAGGGACTGATGAAACACTTGGCCTTATAGGCAATAGCCCTAATTTTAAAGCGATAAAGGATAAGCTAAGCACAGTAGCCTCTTTTGATATATCGGTACTTTTACTTGGTGAAAGCGGCACCGGAAAAGAAAAGATAGCCCGCGCAATTCATAAGCTATCCCCAAGGGCAAACAAGCCTATGATAAAAGTTAACTGCGCGGCCATACCGGCTACTTTAATTGAATCTGAATTATTCGGGCATGAAAAAGGGGCATTTACCGGTGCTGTTGATTTGAGGATAGGTAAGTTTGAGCAAGCCATAGGCGGCACTATTTTTTTAGATGAAATAGGCGAATTACCGCTTGATATGCAGGTGAAATTACTATGTGTACTGCAGGAGCGCGAAATTGTGAGGCTAGGCAGTAATAAGGTGATCAAAACTGATGTAAGGGTCATTGCTGCCACCAATTTAAATTTAGAGAAAGCTATTGCCGAAGGCAAATTCAGGCTTGATTTATACTATCGCCTTAACGGCTTCCCCATATGGATTCCCCCGCTGCGGGAACGAAAAGAAGATATACCGCAATTGGTTGCCTATTTTTTATTGTATCTATCAGACAAAATGGGTAAAAAACTTCAAAAAGTATCAACCCAGGCTATGGACGATCTGATTGGCTACCCGTGGCCAGGTAACATTCGTGAATTAGAAAACCTGATAGAAAGGAGCATCGTACTCAATGAAGGAGATACCATTAAGTATATTGATCTGCCCATTATTTCAACTACCGGAACGTCGCCGGTGCAGGTAAATAGCTCCGTTAAAACGATAAAAGAAATGGAAAGAGACTATATCATGGAGGTCCTTAAAAAATGTAATGGCAAAGTATCTGGCCCGGGTGGTGCAGCCGAATTATTAGACATTCCTCCTAATACGCTGGTTGCTAAGATCAAGAAATTAGGGATCGTCAAAAACTATTTGTAACATGTATTAAACACGGGTAGTCACCTTGCGATATTATTTTTGTACACTGTTTTTATTCCATGGGGTTTTCATTTTCGTTGCCTAATTATCAGCAAGGAAAATACGCTGTTAAAAACAGCAAAAGATATAACACGGCCTAAACACTACCGATAATGAGCCGGTATTACGTCATCAGCACAGGCGCTATAGAAAATGAGTTGATAATCCGTAAGTTATATAAAAAAGGAGCTTGATGTATCGAAAATAACCATATCACTAGCAATGATCAGGCCCATGCAAATATTCCGGTCTTCTGAAATACTTACACGAACTTTACATTTAGGGACAATATGTTAGCTAAGCGTGATCTCGCCCATATCAATAGCTACCAATAAAGGATCGCTAATCACTTGATGACCAACTCCTTCGTAGGCATAGATCCGCCTGGTTGTGGGTATGATAATGCCATTTACATCACGGTAATTGGTGGCGTAATTTGCCCCGGTAGCGCCCTCAAGAATATCAACTGTATAATCGTGCCGGCGAATGAGGCCATCAGGGCCAAAGTACGATACCTGTTCGCGCGTATGGCTGGCTATATTATCAGGGAATATTATTTTTAGCCTGCGCCAGGTTTCGCCATTTTCCTGCCAGGGGGCAATCTCTTCGGTGATAAAGCCGGGATACGTGTAAAGGAATGGAGTGGTGAGATAGGTCCAAAGCGCTTCACCGCTAAAATAGACTACATGTACATCTTCCCAGGGCGTATGCAGGGAATGTCCGTCAAACGTGAGTTCTGGATCTTCCCATTTTTCAACATCGATGCCCCCATTTTTGGCCACCGAAATAAGTTCTGGCTGAAAGGTGGACGTTTTATCCTGGCCTGAAAACACCATAACCACTTTTTCATGCTGAGTTTGGGCATCAATAACCACATCTTTCAAAACATCGGGGCGACTTTTAACATACCAGATGCCGCCAGTTATGGAAGCCTGAACCTTTATTGATTTTAGTTGATTCCAACGCGCAAGGCCGCCATGGGCTTTAACCGCCAGGTTGAGTAGTTCATTCATCTTATTTGTATTATATTATATTATATTAGTCGTTTAACGCGCGCTTCCAAAGCAACCTGAATTGAATTTTTTGTGGCCCTACCGGGCCGTTTGAACTAAGCTGAAGATGTTCTCCGTCCAGTTTAATTAGCCTAACCTGCTGCCCTCCTATCCATTCGGGGTATAAGCTTATTTCAATATGATGGGTCATTATCCGATTCTCTTCATCAATATGATATCGACCTGAATAAGCCAGGTAACCCAGGTCTTTGTATTTTAACTGCTTATCCTCATAAATTAGTTCATCTACATTTTCTGAACGGTTTACATCCATAATATGGACAGATACATAACCGCTGGGCAAATAATAAATTGAACCTTTTGCGTCATCGCCTAATGGATATATGATTTCTCCCGCCTGGCTTTCCTGTTCGAAAGAAACCAGGGTCCAGGCACCAATAACCAGATTTTTTAGGGCACTCATATCAAATCGGGGGCCAGCGGAAAATCAATCTCAAACTCGCCCAGGGCCGCATGCATATAGTTAGTTACCCCTCTTAAGTTGATGAGCAAAATGATATCGATAACTGCTCCTTTTGAGTAACCTGCGTCTATAAGATTATCCACCAATTCGCCATCAATATGACCACGTTTTTCGACGATGTTTTTGGTGAATTTTACCAGCGCATCCAGTTTGGGGTTAAATAACGCGCTCCCTTTCCTGATCTCGGTAAGTTGATCGGACCCTAACCCTAATTTTTGGAGGTAGTTGTAGTGAAAAGCGGTGCAATATCTGCATGCATTAACTCCGCTAACAACAATGTTAATCACTTCCTGCTCTTTGGTGGTTAAGGAGCTTTTACCAAACTCGGCCTTAACATAACGGCTTAATGCAAATTCTGAATTTGCGATAACGCCATACATGTTGGGTACAAAACCAAGTTGCTTAGTTGCCGAATTATAAACAGCTTGATCGGCCACTGATACCTCTTCTCTTTTTTTGATCTCAAATGTAGTTTTCATTTATTAATATGCTTTTGTTATGGAACGCTATAGTTTAAATTGTATACCAGCTGAGATTGGGCCATACTAAAGTTTAGTCACGTCTCATCTGCATATAACAACTATTGCTTTGCCACTTTTATGCCATCATACAAAAAACTACATATCAAACAGTTACATAAATATTGTAAAATTTTAATTATCTTATATCGTAATTCTACGCGGGATTTCACGAACGATACAGGGGTGCTTTGAACACACCGGAAACCGGGGAGGAGAGGAAAGGTTAGTTAACTAACCAATAGAATTCGTGAAAATTTAACGCTGACAGTTGTTCCCGGCAAACTTTGTAAATCAAAATCCCCATGAACCTGATCGGCTAAGCCTCTCATTAGTTTTATACCCAGCGAGGTGTGCTCATTAAATTCATCTAAAGGGAATCCGATTCCATTATCCTGGATAACTAATGAAATCATTTGATCGAATTTTTCGATCAAAATTATCTTAAGTAAGCCCTTGCTATTACCTGGAAAAGCGTATTTAAAAGAGTTCGTTACGGCCTCGTTTATAATCAATCCCAGCGGAAGCGCCTGTGCTACGTCAAGATCTATCGGATCTATTGAAACATCCATCCCAATATTTTCGCGACCTGTGAAACTTTCCTTCAGGTAAACAACCAATTCATTGATATAGATCTGCATATCAATAAGCGTCATACGCTCTGATTGGTAAAGCCGCTGATGAATTAACGACATCGAAAACATCCTGCGCTGGCTATCTTTAATGGCGCTTAACGCTTCGTTATTATTGATATGGGCCGATTGCATGTTAAGCAAACTGATACTGGTTTGCAGGTTGTTTTTTACCCTGTGATGAATTTCGCGCAACAGCCATTCTTTTTCGGTAAGCAAGCTATTTTGTTTATTGTTCAGCTCTTGCAGGGAGTGGTTTTGGTCATCAATCTCATTTCGTTGTTGTTGCAGTAACAGGTTACTACGTTGCTTAAGTCTGTATCGGTTATAGAGTATCCCTAACAATAGTAATACCATAAACAAGCCACCAATTACCAGGTTTCTGACCAATACGGTTTGCTTTACCAGTCCTTTTTGAAGCACAAGCTCCCTGTCTTTTTGCTCGGTTTCTGATTTATAGATCAGCTCATCTACCTTTTTGGTTTGTTCAATGTTGTAAACAGAATCTTTTAGCCGGCCATATTTTTTTAAGTGACCTATTGCAGTTTCAAAATTCCTCGAAGCAGAATCTGTTTGATATAATGATAGCTCATAATTGGCCAGTGAAATCGGCGATAAACGCTCTTTGGGCAACGGGATAGTCTTTTTTAAATAAAGAGATGCATTCTTAAAATCACCCTCAGCTATAAATAAATCTACCAGGTTCATGATATTTGAAAAATGTAAACCACCGTTTATAGACTTTAGCAGATATGCGGAATCTGAGAGCGTAACCGAATGCCGATAATAATTTTCGGCCAGTTTTGTTTGCCCAAGTTTTTGATAACAATGTCCAAAAGCTTCATCAATAAATATTTTGTCCTGAAGGTTAAGCGGTGGCTGCTTTTTAATTGCTTTTTGTAAAACATCCAATGCATCTCCAACCCTGTTTTGGGCAATCAAATTATCGGTAAGAGCCGTTGTAAACCTGAAATAATAAAAATAATAAAATTGCGAGCCATTTGATTGCAGAGCCTTTCGATAATAAAACTCCGCCTTTTTTAGCAGCCCCAAACTGGCATAGGTGCCGRCAAGCGAGCCATAAAAATCCATCGCATGTACAGAATCCTTTGCAGCTTCCATACTTTTAATAACCAACAAGCGGTAATAAAGCTGATCCCGAAGATTTGCCTTTAAGCGGGCAACCCCGGCAAGTAAATCGTAAGTGTAATGCAGGTTCTTAAAGTTGGCGGCTTTGTATTCAGATACAACTTGCAACAATAACTTTTCTGCTTCGGGCAAATTCCTTTGGTTTAAAAAAACATCGGCTATTTTTTTCAATACCTCAATGGCTTCCAACTGCTTTCCGGCTTTTTTGTACAAACTTTGCGCTTGCCGGTAGTAGCCAATCTTCAAATCATCATTTGTTTTACTATCAGGCGTTATCAAATCGCCTAATGATGCCCGGGTTTCAGCTTCTTTGGCTGTAGCCCCCGTTTGATGATAATGGTTAATGGCTTTCATAAAATACGCCTGCCCGTTTACAAAATCATTCATCCTGATGTAGGTGTAACCCTTCAGTATATATGCTTCATAAACAGATTCGGTTTGATGCAACAAGGTACTCAGGGCGATAGCCCTATCGGCAAACTTCATGGCGCTATCAAGATGAGGTTTGGGCACCTGGCTAAACTGAAGGTGATCGTCGCCAATCTCTATAAGTATCCGTATACGACTGGTATCCGGCTTGCTATTCTTTAATCGATCTAATAAAGTTCGCGGAACGGGCGATACTTCTGCCTGCGCGAAGGCCTGTTGCCCTAACAAAGAGGATAAAATACAGAGGAATAAAAAACGGCTCCATTTTTTTAAACATTGTAAATTATTTTTTAGGGGGAATTCACAATGGTTTACCATTTGTTGCCGGGGATAATGTGATGTACAATTGATGAAATTATGGATAAATATCAGTTTATGCGCCAACGGCGGCCGTTTTTGATGAAAAAACGAAATAAAGTTTAAAAGGAACTCTAAATTCCAAACAAATAGCTCATTATCATATACTTAAATATTGGTACATTTTTGGGAGCTATGATTTTACTAACGTTAAATCATCGCGTAAAACACTTAAAATCAAAATGAGCAACCCAATCAACGTAACTTACCTTGGCGGACCGACTGTTATTTTAGAAATAGGCGGCTTAAGGATCATGACTGACCCTACTCTTGATCCCTCGGGAACGTTATTCCCCATCAGCCCGGTGGTATCTATAGAAAAACTTTCTGATCCGGCGTTAACCGATTTTGGCAAGATCGACCTTGTACTTTTAACGCATGACCAGCATGGTGATAACCTTGATCATGCCGGCAGGGAACTATTAAAAATTGTTCCTCAAACCCTTACAACCAAAATAGCCGCCGAACGATTACAAGGCGCGTCCCTTGGCATGGCCCCCTGGGAAAGCGTGGTTATCAATACCCCCAACGGCGATGAGCTAACTATCACCGCAACCCCTGCCAGGCATGGGCCAACCGGGGTAGAAAAATTAGCCGGTGATGTAATTGGCTTTGTGATTACTGTAGCCGGTAACAAACTGCCCCAGATCTACCTTACCGGCGATACCGTGTTTTACGATGGAGTAAAAGAAGTTGCAGCGCGGTTTAACCCCAAATACGTATTCATTTTTGCCGGCGCGGCAAAACTTATGACGCCGTTTAGCCTCACGATGAACTCAAATGACGCTATTGATACCGCTTTTACATTCCCGGATTCAGCCATTATTCCATTGCATTTTGAAGGATGGTCGCATTATTCTGAAACTGGAGAAATGCTCGCCCAATCCTTTGGCGCATTTGGGCTGATAGATAGGTTAAGAATGTTACCGGCCGGCGAAAAAGCCGAGCTACTTTAAGTTTGTATATTCAATATCATCAGGAAACAGCATTGCTTAAAACCATTGCTGTTTCTTGTTTTTGATGATAACCATTCCTGGCTTTGGTAAATAAAGCAAACGTAATACAAGCCAGCACCGCAAAAGTGAGGTAAGCTATACCCAAAAACTCCTGGTTTTTTATGGCGATAACATTTACAATGCCATAGCTAAAAACAGAAGTAATGATGTACAATGAACCTCCGGTAACGCCACTTGCTATACCCGCGTTTTTTGAAAACCGGCCTAAACAATAGGCAAATATATTGTTGAAGATAAAGCCTGATAAAAAATGTACCGCGGCTGTAAACATCATTAATGTAACCAGGTTGGTTTTAAATGCCGACGCAACAACCATCAGCGCCGCAAAGGTTGTTTGTAAAGTAACGGCTACCCAAACTTTTTTCACCAACGGCTTTTTAATGAGCGTTTTTGAAATGATGCCGCCCGTCATTAATGATACACCCGATAGCAGCGAACAGTACCCCGTGACCACAGGTGATAAATGAAACACATGTTCGATAATAAAAGGGCTGCTCATACCATACACTATAAGCATGGCGTAGCTTAAAGCGATCATGACTAACCCCAAAGAAAAATCCAGTGTGCTCAATGTAGACCAGTAAACCTGCAGGATGCTTTTTGCTTTAAATGGCTGATAATTTTTGAGTGATTCGCCGCTGTACACCAACTCCAGTACAAGTAAGGTAAAGGTGGCAACACCCAAAAAATAAAAATTAGCCTGCCAGCCAAAAGCAGTTTCCAGGTACCCGCCTATAAATGGTGCAACTATGGGTGCGGTAGCCCAAATGATAGAAAACAAGCTGGTATAGTGCTTCAGCTTTTCGCCGGTGTAAGTATCCATAAAGTATGCCCTTTTGCCTACCACAATCAAGGCTACGGTTATCCCCTGCAAAACCCGCATGGCGTAAATGAGCTGAATGCTATGACTAAGTGCTATGCTAATACTGGCCAGGGCAAATACCAATAGTGATATGGTGCCTAAGCGGTAACGACCAAAACTATCAAGCAAACTCCCTACAAACAATTGACTAATACCCGAGCTTACCATAAAAACAATTAACGAAAGCTGCACTGCAGCGTTGGTAACCCCTAAATGAGTGGCCATTGACGGCAACGACGGAATATAAATATCGGTAGCAAAACCGGATAACGGAATAAGGGCAAAAGCCAATATCGTACTGATACCTCTATGATTCTCTTTAATAATTTTCATAACAAATAATTTAATGCAAAAGCCCAAAGCTTTTGCAGCTACCATACAGGTATCGCAAAAGCTTTGGGTTACTACTTATAGGCAATATTTACCAGGGCAGTTCTTCGCCCATGTGAATAAACCTTCCGTTAGGGCCATCCTCACTTAAAAGGGCCAGTTCAACGCTGGTTTTTGCACCATCGGTAATACTCATTGGGGCCTGTTCGTTGCCGCCAAGTTCGGTTTGTACCCAACCCGGGTGAGCGGCGTTCACTTTAATACCGGTACCTTCTAATTCGGCAGCCAGGTGAATAGTAAATACGTTAAGCGCCGCTTTGGCAGAATTGTATGACAATACACGGAAGCCCGCTATAGGGCTTTCTGGCTGTGCATGAATAGTTAATGAACCAAGAATACTTGAAAGGTTAACAATACGGCCGGCATCGCTTTTCTTTAATAAAGGCAACAGCTCGTTGGTTAAGTAAACCACGCTAAACAAGTTGGTGTTGTAGATGTATTGAAACTCTTCTTCGGTTGTTTCGGCTGTTTTACTTACAAATAAGGATTCTTTTGGCGCTACACCAGCATTGTTAATCAAGATATCCAGTTTGCCGAAATTTGACTCTATGTAAGCGGCGGCAGCTTTTCTGTCATCTGCATTGGTTACGTCTAATTTAATTCCGTAAGCGTCAATTCCTGATTTATTTAAGCTGGCGGCAGCATCCTGTGCAACGTTTAAATCACGTGCGGTTAAAATTACGGTGATACCTTTTTCACCAAGTTGTTTTGCGGTTTCAAAACCAATACCACGATTTGATCCTGTTACCAGGGCTACTTTTTGATTCTTCATTTTTTGTATTTTTATAAGGCACCCGATAGACCAATTAGTCTAATTTCAACAAACAAGACTTACGCTTTCGACTATCAGACGACGGCACAAACATAGACCAATTAGTTTATTATATAAAACTATTTAGTCTATTTTCATCTTAATTACAATTTGATGTCAATTCAATTTTTCTATCGATCAGGAAGAGCCACGCTAAATACAACAAGGTTTTTGCTTGATTTAATGCCTAAAACAAGCAAATTCAATCTTTATCCATTGGCATATAAGTTCAAACCTAGGTCGATAGCGTTTTTAACATTAATGTAAAATAATTTCAAAACGCGTTATCAAACCACCTAATTTAAACCATTTAGTCTATATTTACATTGTAAATAAATAGAAATGAGCAAAGCAGAAGAAAAGAAACAGCACATTATAGAGCGGGCTGCCATTTTATTTAACGAAAAAGGAATTGCCGGTACTTCTGTTGACGAGATCATAGCAGCCTCTAACACCAGCAAGGGCTGTTTTTACGGTCATTTTGAAAGTAAGGAAGAGATAGCTCAGGATGCGGTTGATCTTTTATTTAAAAAATTAACCGACCGAAGAACCATCTCTTTTAACAAGCATAGCACCGCTATTGCTAAACTTGGCGCGTTTATGGATAATAACAAGAACCCGCTGGCCAGTTATATTGATGGGGGCTGCCCTATTGTAAATTTTTCTACCGAGGCTGATGATACCAACCCGGTGATTAAAAAAAAGGTAAAAACAATGGTTGATACTACCATTAGCCTGTTTACAAACATTATACAGGATGGAATCGATAGCGGCGAACTATCTGACACTATCATCCCCAATGAATTTGCAACCCGTATGTTGGTGTCTATTGAAGGGGCAAATGCTATTTGCCGGGTGTTAAGCAGCACTAAACCGATGCTGATGACTATCAACAGCTTAAAAACTGAACTGGCATCTCATGCCTCGGTAAAACAAAAGCCTTAATGAATAATTACTTGAGTATAATCTCCAGGTTACACCAAATAGTGACAGCGGCTTGATGAAAATACGATATAACGCCAGTTTACGATTAGAACAAAACCACAAACCACTCCATATCAGCAAATTAACTACTGGTATACATCTTGCCTCCTGATTGAATATTAAATCATCAAAATTTAAACATTCAATCATGAAAAGTAAAACCCAAACTAAACATTACGGTACAACACAAAGGAGAGGGGCATTTTTAGGTATGCTCGCCATTTTCCTTACTTCTTTTTTTATTACCAACCCTGCAATTGCCCAGGTTAAAAACATTGTATTGGTGCATGGTGCCTGGGGCGATGTATCTGGCTGGGAAGGCGTTTACAAAATATTAAATGCTAAAGGTTATCATGTAGATGTGGTAAGCAACTCCGACCTGAGCCTCGCCGACGACGTAGCCTCAGTTAAGGCTATATTGGCACGACAAAAGGGCCCGGTGATCCTCGTGGGTCACTCCTATGGTGGCGCTGTGATCACCGAAGCCGGCGATACTTCAAGTGTAGCCGCATTGGTTTATGTATCGGCCTTTGCACCAGATGCAGGCGAATCGTTATTGAGCCTGCAGAAAGCCGGTCCGCCAAACCCGGAATCGGGCATTATGCCGCCGGTGAGAGGATTGCTGTGGTATGATATGGCCAAGTATTACAAGGATTTTTGCCCCGATCTATCGCCAGCCCAGGCCGACTTTATGGCACATTCTCAAACCCCGCTTGGCATTGCCGCCGCTGTTACGCCTATCAGCGTTCCGGCCTGGAAAACAAGACCAAGCTGGTTCATTGTATCGACCGAAGACAGGATGATCCCACCAGATGCAGAACGTTTTATGGCGAAAAGAGCAGGATCGAAAGTAACCGAAATTAAAGCCAGCCACGTAGCCTTTATATCGCACCCTAAAGAAGTAGCCGCAGTAATTGAAGCGGCTGCCAATGGTGTTGCAAAATAATTCAATCCAAACAATCCCGGCTTTTGCAGCCGGGATTGTTTATCCCTTTATCTCCTTTAAAATAATATCATGATCAAATTATGTATCCTCGTTCCTAAACGGGCCGACCTTACTCTGGACGAATTTAAAGCCCATTGGAAAGACATTCACGGTCCATTATTTTCCAGCCAGGCCGAAGTAAAACAATATGTTAAAAAATACACCCAAGTGCATAGTACCGGCGAAAGCCTTGATCAGTTTCCGGTAGCGCCTTTTGATGGCATAGCCGAAATTTGGTTTGAGCAGATGGAAGATATCAACAAGGTGTTTGCATCTGACAATTACTTTAAAACCATAGCGCCAGATGAAGCCCTGTTTATTGATCGCGAAAAGATCCTTTGGATTTACGCTACTGAAAATGTGGTCATTAGTTAAACACTTCTTTTAATTTAAGATACCATGATTGACCAACATTTAACAAACCGTAATAAAGCTTTGGTACGAAGCTTTTACGAAGGCGGTACCAATAGTGAAGCAAAGGCATATGGTGAGATATTTTTGCCGGAATTCGAAGTTACAGCACCCAATTATTTACCATGGGGCGGCACGAGCAATCTGCAAGCTTATCTTGATGATGTATTGCACCAGGTTACCGCCGTGCTTGATTTTAAACGATGCGAGATCATTTCCCTTGTAGGCGAAAATGAGCACATAATCATACTTATCAATATTGCGCTGGTGGGTACGGCCGACAGGATCAAGATATCTGAACATTGGACCATCAAAGATAACAAGGCACTTTCTTTATGGGTGGCTTATTTTGAACCGGAAGCGTTAACGCAATTGATCGCAAAAAACGCGGCCATGGCAGTGTAAGCAACCTAATTGGATGCAATGAAAACCGTTTTGAAACCAGGGGAAGAGATAATTAATATCCCAACTCCTGGTTTTATCAGTTCAAAACGGTATCAAAACAAATCAACAATTATTATTACCGTTATTAAACGGTTACCACTATTTTACCTATTTGCTGGTTAGATTCCAGGAACCGGTGAGCATCAACAATTTGCTCAAAAGCAAACTTTTTGGCTATCATTGGCTTTAACGCGCCGGATGCGATCCCGCTAAAAACAAATTTCCTTGCTTTTTCTACCCGTTCAGGGTCTTTGGTAATATCCCATACAGTATAACCCTTAATAACAGGCACCTGGTTTAAAACATCGATCAATTGCAGCGGGGTTACTTCATCGCTAAGTGCGCCATATAAAAACATTTGCCCGCCGCGGGTTAACGCCAGCAACAATTTGGCAAATAACGGACCACCAACCGGGTCAAAAACAACATCGGCACCGCGGCCCTTCGTGATTTCTTTTACCACGGCAACAACATCCTCTTCTTCGGTAGCTATCACATAAGCTGCACCTGCATCTAAAAGCTGTTCTTTTTTGTCGCTTTTACGTGTCAACGCTATGGGAACAGCACCCACCATATTGGCAACCTGGATAGCGGCAAGACCTACACTGCTTGAAGCAGCCGTAATTAAAACCGATTGGCCTGCATATAAATGAGCGCCATCAATTAATGCACCATAAGACGTAATAAATGGGTTCCATATAGCTGCTACCTGTTCAAAGCTTAGCGATGGGGGACTTTTGATAACCGCGTGTGCAGGCGTCAATATCAATTCGCCATATACCCCGTATTCGTTTTGAGAAAAAGCGGGGATGGTACCCACTTGATCGCCTACCGCAAAATTCTTTACATTGCTTCCTACTGATTCAATGATCCCGGAGGCATCGTACCCAAGTTTAGCCGGTAAAATAGGTTCTTCTATATAGGCGCCAGATCTCCACATGGCTTCAGCACGGTTAAGGCCTATCGCTTTAACCAGGATGCGTACTTCGTTGGCGGCAGGTGCCGGTATATTGATGTGATTTATGGCAAGTACTTCGGGACCGCCGGTTTCTGAAAATGTAACGGTGCGGGCTATTTGTGATTGATTGGCCATAAGCCCATCAATGGATTGAAGATAGTTTAACATCTCTCTTTTATTAGCTTTCATTATTAAATAAGACCATTAACAACGAAGGCCGCTATAACGTAGCGGCCTTCGACGTATTTATTATACAGTTACCTGTTCCTCGTAAACAGGGTAGTCGTTATAACCACGGGCATCGCCGGCATAAAAAGTATCGCGGTCATATGCGTTTAACTCAAAACCGTTTGCAAAACGGTAAACAAGGTCGGGATTGGCTATAAAGTGACGGCCATAGGCAACCAGGTCGGCATTACCGTTTTCAATAATGGCATTGCCTTTTTCAAAATCAAAGCCACCGGCGGCTATGATAGTTCCTTTAAAAATCTTCCTCAGGTGCATGGCGGCCACCGGCTCCAAACCTTCAACTTCTTCAACAGCGCCTTTAATGCGCGGCTCAATAATGTGCAAATAAGCCAGGTTGAATTTATTCAGTTGTTCGGCCGCATAGCTGAACAAGGCGATGGGGTCACTATCAAACATTGATGCAAAAGTACCGCTTGGGCCTACCCTTACGCCTACTTTATCTGCACCCCATACGGATACCAATGCCTCTACAATCTCCAGCATAAAACGCACCCTGTTTGCTATCGAACCACCATAAATATCAGTTCTTTGGTTTGATCCATCCTGTAAAAACTGATCTACCAGGTAGCCGTTTGCACCATGTAATTCAACGCCGTCAAAACCGGCTGCTTTAGCGCGGATGGCTGCCTGGCGGTAATCTTCTACCAGTTGTTTAACCTCTTCGGTGGTTGTAGCACGGTTAATATCGGCAGGTAACCAGCCTGTTGGAGTATATACAAAATCTTCAAATGGAACTACCGAAGCGCCAATTGGTGAAGCATTGTTAGGCTGAAGACTGTTATGTGACTGGCGACCAACGTGAAACAGCTGATCAAATATGATCCCGCCTTTGGCATGTACAGCTGCAGTAACCCTTTTCCAACCCTCTACATGTTCATCAGTATAAATTCCGGGCGCGCCATAATAGCCATGGCCTGTTGCTGAAATTACGGTACCTTCTGCCACCATGTAGCCACCTTTGGTTGCGCGTTGTGAATAATGGTCAACCATCAGATCATTAGGGATAAAATCAACCTCGGTACGCATACGGGTTAATGGAGCCATCACTATACGGTGATCTAATTGATAGGGGCCTAATTGAACAGGGGTAAATAGTTTTGAGTTATCAGCAGTATTAACTGCATTAATTTCTGATTTCATTTTTTTATTATTTGACTTGTTAGCACCGGTGATCTTTAATAATTATCACCGATTTGATATGTCAAAGGTCCGCTTAAAGGGCATGCAGAAAAAGATACAGTAGGTGTCAAAAATCTAATACCAGTTGGTATATTTTATATAATTTCACTATGTTATAGCAGTGCAATATTAGTTGGTAAAACAGGTTTAACAGCATATTAAGGCTTATATTTGTTATCCAGATACGATATAAATGCCACACAAAACCTTCCGGTACGAACAGGTCGTCAGCAAGATAGAAGAAACGATCAGCGGCCTTCAATTGCAGCCCGGCGATAAAGTACCTTCTGTACGTAAAGTAAGCGAAGAGCTTAAAGTGAGCCTTACAACCGTTAAACAAGCTTACGGAATATTGGAGGCCAAAGGAGCTATTGTATCCCGGCCCGGTTCGGGCTTTTATATCAATACCTTTATTAAAAGCATCATTAAAAGAACGGCAGTAAAAAGTTATGTTCCGCTGCCTGAGTTTATTGAAGTAAATACCATGGCCGCGGCTATGGTAAAAAATACGGCTAAGTATAGCGTGATCAATTTTTCATCACTTGCCCCTGCAAATGAATACCTGCCCATCAGCAGGATCAATAAAGTGATGCAGGCTTCTATAAAAGAAGAGCGTAACATTTTTCAATATTCTTTCTTAGAGGGGCATCCAAGGTTGATTAAACAAATAGCCCTGCACACGTTCGACTGGAAACACAGTATTAAGCAGGACGAAATCCTGATTACCAACGGCTGTATGGAAGCTATAAGTCTTTGCCTGGAGGCCATAACCAAACCAGGCGATATTGTGGCTATCGAAAGCCCGGCCTATGCCGGTGTTTTGCAATGCCTGGAAAGCAAAGGCTTAAAAGCATTAGGTATTAGTGTTGAACCGGTTACTGGTCTCAACCTCGACGAACTGGAAACCGCCCTGGCAGCCAATAAAGTTGCAGCCTGCTTATTTATGCCGGTGTGTCAAAACCCCTACGGCTGCGCTATGCCCGAGGAAAATAAGATAAGACTGGTAAAATTATTAGGCGAATTGAATATCCCGTTAATTGAAGATGATGCCCTAGGCGAGCTATCCTACGACAAAACAAGACCATTACCGGTCAAGGCTTACGATACTTATGACAATGTGTTATTTTGTTCATCATTTTCCAAATCATTGATGCCCGGGTTCAGGATAGGCTGGGTTACGGCCGGTAAGTACCAGGCACAAATTGAGCGGTTGAAATTCGCGGAGAATATATCAACTAACGGTCTGTTGCAGGATACCATTGGTCGCTTTTTAGAAACCGGCGAATACAATGCGCATATTAAAAAACTGAGGCAGTTTGCCCAGGCACAAACTACCAGGTACAGGAATGCCATCCTTGAATATTTTCCTGATGATGTAAATATCTCGGTGCCTGCCGGCGGTTACAGCCTTTGGGTAAAATTGCCAGAAAATGTCAACGCGCTGGAATTACAGCGGGAAGCGCTCAAATTCGGGATAGGCTTTTGCCCCGGCCAAATCTTTTCGGCAGCTAATCATTATCGAAATTTCATGCGCATTAATTGCTGTCCGTTATGGAGTACCAAAATAGAAGACTCGCTAAAAACTTTGGGGAAACTGGTCAAATCGATCCTGCAAAAAACAGCATCTGTTATCCCGGTGCATGGGCTTGAAGCATCAGCGACCCAAATCCTATTATAAAAATATCCCATCCCCGCTTTTAGAGGGAATGGGCATTATGAATGGTATAGGTAATTATTCAGCAACTAATTCCTCGCTGTAAAAAGGATAATCGATATACCCTTTTGCGTTTCCGCCATAAAAAGTATCCCGGTTATATGGGTTTAACGGCAAGCCATTTTTGAAACGATAAGGCAAATCCGGATTGGCTATAAAATACCGCCCAAAAGCAACCAGATCGGCATAGCCTTTCTCGAGTATCTCGTTACCCTTTTCAAAATCAAACCCACCAGCTGCAATGATGAGGCCCTTGAATATTTTACGGAGATGTATCGAGGCAACGGGCTCCATGCCATCCACTTCCTCATAACTGCCTTTAATCCTTGGTTCGATCAGGTGTAAATAAGCGATGCCGAATTGATTAAGCTGATCGGCCGCATAACCAAAAAGCGCGATTGGATTGCTATCAGACATGGAATTAAACGTGCCGCTTGGCCCCAGCCTGACGCCAACACGATCCGGCCCCCAAACAGCTAACATGCCCTCCACTACTTCCTTCATAAACCTTACCCTGTTTTCCATTGGGCCACCATATTTGTCGGTGCGTTTATTAGAGCCATCTTGTAAAAACTGATCAACCAGATAACCGTTGGCACCATGAAGCTCTACCCCGTCAAACCCGGCATCCTTTGCCCTTTGGGCAGCTTTACGGTAATCTTCAACCAGGGCTTCTACTTCTTCTGTTTCGTAGGCCCGGTTCAAATCTGCAGGCACCCAGCCTTTTTGGGTAAACACCAAATCTTCATGCGGCACAACAGAAGGCCCACCAGGTAATGCGTGGTCGGGCTGAAGATCCCTGTGCGATTCGCGGCCCACATGAAAAAGCTGCAAAAATATAATCCCCCCTTTGGCGTGCACTGCAGCGGTTACTTTTTTCCAGCCTTCCGTCTGCTCATCGGTATAAATACCTGGCGCGCCGTAATAACCGTGACCTGTCTCGGATATCACGGTACCTTCTGTAACCATAAACCCGCCGGGTGTGGTACGCTGGGCGTAATATTCAACCATCAGGTCATTAGGTATAAAACCTGTTTCGGTACGCATGCGCGTTAACGGTGGTAAAACTACGCGGTGCGTTAGCGCATAAGCGCCCAGTTTAATTGGCGAAAACAATTTGGTGTTACTGTTATCCTGTGTTTTCATATGACTATTGTTTTGTGTTGATTTAACAGATCATGTTATTTAAAATCAGCATCGAGGATGATCCTGTAATTGGCTTTCCCTGCCTCTAAATGGGCAATAGCATCGTTTATCCTGCTCATGGGGAAATGCTCTGTAACTGGTTTTATTTTGTGATGGGCTGCAAAACGCAGCATTTTATCTAACACGCCCCTTGAACCTCCGGGCGATGCAGATATCGATTTTTGAACGCCTAACAAAGCAATCACCGATACCGGGATAGGCTCATAAACAATACCTACAAAGTGCAGGCGTCCCTTTGGCCCAAGCATGGCAATAATTTTATCCCAGTCAAGCGGTACGGCTACGGTTACAATGATGATATCAAACTTTCCTTTCAGGACATCCCATTCACTGGTATCCTGGCTGGAAACGATATGATCGGCACCCAGTTTTTTTGTTTCATCGTGCTTGGCCGCGTTAGATGAAAAGGCCGTTACTTCGGCCCCCCAGGCATGGCAAAACTGAATAGCAAGGTGACCAAGGCCGCCGATACCGAATACTCCTATCCTATCGGTTGGCTTAACGCCATACTCCATCAGCGGTGAAAAAACAGTGATGCCCGCGCAAAACATCGGGCCTGCGTCGGCGGGGTCCAATCCATCTGGAATAGGTACAGCCCAAATCCAATGTGCTTTTACCCTGCTTGCAAAACCGCCGTGGTGCCCCCAAATGGTAGCCTTTACGTTTTCGCAAAGGTTTTGATCGCCATCCAGGCAAGGGCCGCAATGCCCACAGCTGCCATTAGTCCAGCCAATACCTACGGTTTGGCCAATACGGAGTCCTTTGGTTTTAGCTACATCCCCAAGTGCGACAATCTTCCCGGTAATTTCATGCCCAGGCACCAATGGAAAGGGTATGGTACCCCATTCATTTTTAATAAATGCAATATCGGTATGGCATAAGCCGCAATATTGTACTTCAACCTCTACTTCTTCGGCATCTAATGGCCCCATTTCGTAGGTAAATGGTATTAATTCGGCACCCGGTTCAAGAGCTGCCCATGCTTTTACTGTATTCATATGATTACTATTTGGGTTTATAATTTGTTGCTTTACGTTATTGATGATCGCCATAAATCGTCGACCGACGCGCAGAGGTCAACCGCGGCATCTTGCTGGGTCATTTTTATAACTGTCAAATCCGGCTCGTCCTTCAAAACATTACTTTGAACCCTAATTATCCGCAGATAATTCTCTAACCTGTTCTTAAAATTTTCCCGGGCATTCCCGGCAACTTGCACTGTAGTTATCGGCGACAGCACAATGCGTTCACTATCTTCTTTTGATACGCCCGGTTTTAATGACGCAACGGCGACCTCGTTTACAGCAAAAATTAAAATCTGCTGAAATTTGATTATTGATTTTTTGCTGTTGACCATGGCGATTTTAAAGAAGGTTTTTAATGAATGTTCAATCTTGTTTGGTTACCGGCTTGTAAGATCATAGGTTGGGAAATCAATGTAAAAATGTTCGTTACCCCCCCAAAAAGCATCGCGTTCATAAGGGGTAAGCGGGAGGTTGTGCCTTAATCGCTCGGGCAGATCGGGGTTTGAGGAAAACCAGCGACCAAATGCCACCAGGTCTGCATCGCCACTTTGCAATATGGCCTCAGCGCCATCACGATCAAACCCACCGGCAGAGATGATTGGGTTTCTGAAGATCTTGCGCAGAAAAGCAGAAGCTACCGGGCTTTGCTTTTCATCCAGCGTTTCGGTTCCCATTACCCGGGGTTCAATCACGTGCAGGTAAGCCAGTCCGAGTTTATCCAACTGTTCAACGTAATAACCAAAGGTGGCTTTGGGGTCCGAATCCGAAATGGCTCCCCATTTTCCACTTGGAGATACCCGAACCCCGACCCTATCTGCCCCCCATACAGATACCAGTGCATCCACCAGTTGCAACGGCAGCTTAACACGGTGCTCTATCGATCCGCCGTAGGCATCGGTTCTTTTGTTGGTGCCATCCTGCAAAAAAGTATCGGCCAGGTAACCGTTGGCATTGTGAAGTTCGACGCCGTCGAAACCAGCGAGCAACGCCCTTTCTGCTGCTTTTCTGAATGTTTCTACCAACGCGGGGATCTCTGAGATATCAATAGCCCGGTGCGGTGTAACAGGCACCCAACCATTTGCTGTAAATGATAACCCCTCAAACGGCACAACAGATGGCGCGATTGGTGGCTGCCCATTACTTAATGATTCATGTGATTGGCGGCCATCGTGAGAGATCTGCATAAAGATAAAGCTCCCTTTTGCATGTACCGCATCAACTACTTTTTTCCAGCCTGCTATGTGATGATCTTCGTAGATGCCGGGTGCACCAATATAACCGCGGCTATCATATGAGGGATGGGTAGATTCAGTGATGATAAACCCGCCATCAGTGGCACGTTGGGTGTAATATTCGATCATCATATTGCTTACACTATCATCCGGGTTGGCCCGAAGCCGGGTTAAAGGAGGATGCACCACCCGGTGCTTTAATGTTAAACGACCAAGTTTTACCAGCGAAAATAACTTCATCCCGGTTGCAGGGTTTTCAAGAGTCTGATTTGTTTCCATTTTTAGTGATAACCTTATTATTTAATAGCATTAAAATTTAAAGCAGCGCTTTCGACGCAGAAGATGCCACTTTGATGCCATTAAATAAATCACTAACTACCAGAACATTATGTATAAAATATTAATTTTATGGTATTTTATATCGTAAAATCCTCAAATGAGTTTATGACAAATATATCGGCGTAAATATGGATAGTGAAAATGCAGGTCTTTGTTTTCGGGAATATTATGCCGGAAATGGAGTTACTAACAAACAAAACCCTTTAAATGATGAGACATACCCTCCGGTAAATCCATCATAGATTTGGTAAAAACACGAGATAAAACACCAAAAACAAAATCAGTACACACTAAACAACTCATTATCAAAAGAATAAACATCGGTATACTTTTGGGTAATTATGGGCAGATTTAATGATGGATGTGTACCATCGCTACCTCGCTGTACATGAAACCTGGAAAATATAAACTTATCGGCAGCTACTTACCCGCCTTTCACAATACAACTCAAAATATAAAATACTTATTCCTGGCTGTTCATACCCGTATATCTTGCAATGGCACAATGCCTTCCTTGTTAAAACGATCATCCCTGTTGCTGCTATTTACCATCTTTGAGCTTTCCACCCAGGCCCAAACTGCTGAAAAATACACAGGCAGAACTTTACTACAACTGAGTTCGGGATTTAATACGGTATTGAGGGACGCGCGCGTGGATTTAGATAGCAGCTTATTTATCACTAGCAAACGTTATAAACAGAGCCGCGTATCTACAATCGCAGAAGGCATTGACGATGCCTACACCCTAAAAAATTGTGGTTGGATGGATACCGGAAATATAGATAGCGCAAAACGACAGCTAGCTAAAATTACAGGAGCCAATCATGCCCGGCTTTTGCTATTAATAGGCGCATACTACGCGTTTCACCCCGGCTTTCATCAATATGATAGCGACAGGGGAATTGCTTACCTGCTACAGGCAAAAAAAGAGACTGATACACTTAAACTTACCAAATGGTCGGCCCAATGTGCTTGCCTGTTGGGGAAATGCTATTTCAAAGAAAATAATATCCCCGAAGGCAAGCGCTGGTTTAGTACCGTTACCAATGATGAAAGACTAATCACCGATAAACAAATTCAGGCAAAATGCTGGAATTACGAGGGTATGTACTGCCCTTTTGTCGCGCAGACAACACTTTTCAGAATTGATTGCCTAAACAAAGCCTTAAAGTTTTATAAAGCGTTAAATGATAGCGGCAACCAGGCAAACACACTGATGGATATCTCTTACCTAAGTTTTGCCGGCGGCAAAATGAACGAAGCCAAAGACGCTGCAACCCAATCGCTTGCATTGCAAAAATCGGCTCAGTTTCCATATACTCAGTACAGTTATGACCTATTGGCCTTTTATGCGTTACTGGCTTCAGACTCGCCCAAAGAACTTGAAATGGCCTTTGCAGCATTAAACAGCGCGGAAAAAACGAACGACTCGCTTGAAATGGCCCATTTCTACAAAAGGATCTCGAACGGCTTCATCCGGCTGAACAACGAAACTGAATATAACCGCTGGGAAAAAAGAGCGATGGAAGCTTACGAAAAACACGGTGGCGACTCTGAGTTTTGGGACTTGCTCACCTCATTTTCAAATCAATATGCCACGCCCGAAGACGGGAAAAAAGTACTCAACCTGATCAAAAAAACATGGAAAAACTATCCTCCGGCTAACCCCGTTGAAAAACAAACCGCCTACATAGCCCTGGGGAGTTGTTATCAACGAGCACGAAATTATAAGGAGGCTCATAACTATTACCTGCTTGCCGAAAAGCTGGAGCAACAAAACCAGGTTTTAAAAGGCGGGATGATCAATCACTATTTAACCTTCAAACTTTGCGCGTCCTATTACTTCATGAAAAACTACGCAATGAGCCGTAAATATGCAAAGATGCTCGTCTATCGCCCGGTTAATGATATCCCGGCCGGTAAAGATGATTTTTTGCGTTATTATTTCCAGATGCACCAGTTAGATTCTGTTGCACATAACTATAAATCATCTATTTATTACCTGCATAAGTACGCCAATCTTTTAGATACCATTAGCAGTAAAAACGAAAGCAGACAGATCATCGATATCAACATTAAGTATGAAACCCTGCAAAAAGAAAAAAAACTACAAGAGCTGAAAACACAAAACATCCTGGAGCGTCAAAAAGACGCGCTTACAAAAAAAATCTCCTATGCCGGTTTTGGTTTATTGCTTTTTGTAATTGTGATGATTTACAGCAGGTATTACTTTAACAAAAAAAGTAACGCCCAATTAAAGAAACAAAAGGAAGAAATTGACGATCAAAACAGTTCGCTTCAAAGCATGAACCAAAAGCAACAATCGCTTTTAACAGAAAAAGAGTTGCTTTTAAAAGAGATCCATCACAGGGTAAAAAACAACCTGCAAACATCCATGAGCCTGCTCAATATGCAATCGGCCTATGTAGATAATGAAGTGGCTTTAGAAACCATTCGTATTAGCCAGCGGCGGATGCACGCGATGTCGCTCATTCACCAAAAGCTTTATCAATCAGAAAAACTTACCTCTATCAATATGGCCATTTATATTGATGAGCTAACCATTTACCTACGGGATAGCTTTATAGGCCCCGCCAATATCAGCTTTGAATTACGCATACCACCCTTAGAGCTGGATATAGCCCAGGCCCTTCCCCTGGGCCTGATCATCAATGAAGCCATTACCAATTCCATTAAATATGCCTTTCCCGATAGACGTAAAGGAATGATCTATATTTTTTTGGAGCACACGACAAATGAACACTACTTACTTACCATCAGGGATAACGGTACCGGCTTACCGGATAGTTTTGATAGCGATAGTACCAACTCATTAGGTATGAATCTCATGCGCGGTTTATCAGAACAGTTGCAGGGCGAATTTATCATTCAAAATAAGCATGGCACCCAAATAACGGTAACCATTAAAAAAACCGAACCTGCCGACAATAACGATTTACATAAATAAAAAGCTGATTTAGTATGCCATTCACGCTTCAGTTTTGGATGAACTATTTGGAAGGCCCACCTTAATTCATTGGTATCACTAACATGAATTTACGATATAAAACACCGTTATTTTCGCAACGATCCGATAAATAATTGATAGTCAAATACCTAAAAAATGGCGCTACAATTGCCCATTTATATAAAATCAATCAATTTTTATAATCATATTATGGAAACAAAATTCAATATCGTGCTGGTGCACGGCGCGTTTGGTGACGGCTCCCATTGGAAGCATGTAATTCCCCCATTGGTTGCAAAAGGCTATAATGTGAGGGCCGTACAATTACCCCTAACCTCTTTGGCCGACGACGTTAAGCGCGCAGGCGATATGGTAGCTGCGCTTGAAGGGCCAACGCTTTTAGTAGGTCACTCTTATGGAGGGATGGTAATTTCCGGCGCGGGTAACCAGCCAAATGTAGTAGGGCTTGTTTACATAGCAGCTTTTGCACCTGATGAAGGCGAAGCAGCAGGCGGCCTTTTAGGTTTACGCGATGYACCCGTAGGCATAGCCAGTGTTAAACCCGATGCGCAAGGTTTTCTTTATGTGGACCCGGCGAACTATCATGAAGTATTTTGCCAGGGTGTTTCTGATGAGGATGCTTTAGTGATGGCTTTATCGCAAAAACCAATTAGCGGACAGGCTTTTGGCGATCCATCTGGCGCACCGGCCTGGAAACAAAAACCAAGCTGGTACCAGGTATCTGCTAACGATAAAATGATCCCGCCCGAAACCGAAGCCTGGTTTGCGGAACGGATGCAGGCTAAAAAAACAATTACGCTGGATGCAGGGCACGCGTCTTTAGCTTCAAATGGCAAAGAAGTTACTGATTTTATTATTGAAGCAGCCGAATCACTCATATGAGCAGCGTAGATTTAACCGTACCGGAAAATAACAAAAGCATTGTCAGGGAAGCTTTTGAAGCCGTTTTTAACAAGAGGGAACCGGGTGCTTTCGAAAAATATTGGTCGGCAGATTATATACAACATAGTGCGCATATCCCGCCGGGGCGCCAGGGCCTACAAAGTTTAGTTGCGGCATTACCGCCGGAAGCGCGTTACGAATCGTCGATTATGATGGCCGAAGGCGATTTTGTAATGGTGCATGGCCGTTACTACGGCATACCCGGCCCAAACTGGATAGTTGTTGATATTATTCGCATGGAAAATGGCAAACTGGCCGAACATTGGGACGTTATTCAGGATGAGGCTACAGAGGCGTCGTCAAAAAGCGGCTTACCCATGTTTGGCGACCATTTTGGTGTAAAACCGATCTTCTGATTATTAAACTAATATCTTAACTATTAAAAACCCGCTATCCTATATTGAAGAGCTGAATATCGGCTTTTTGATATGGGATTGCCGTCTTTAATGCAATCTAAGAACTGTTGATACAGGCTTTAGTATGATTTATCGGCAACATTAGGTTGTGATTTGTTTTTGGACGGAATTCGAACCAATTTTTAAAGGACCTACGGTTCTTAAGTAATTCTAAGATGTTATAAAGGTGGTTTCTATTTCCTAGCAATTAAGCACTGGTAGTAAACCCACGAAAATAGCACACCGTATTTATTGAAAAATGAAATTCAAAAACCCAATAATTATTGTTTCAAATTATATTAAAGTTTAGTTGACCTTAAAATTTATAGTTTGTGTAATATCTCTTGACGATGTCCCTGCCACTAATTGGTATTTGCCAGGTTCAACGATCCATTTGCTGGTTTTTTCTTCATAATATGCCAAATCTTTGACAGGAATAAACAAGGTTACATTAGCCGTTGCCCCCGGCGCAACCATGATCTTTTTAAATGCCTTCAATTCCTTCGCTGCTCTTTCAACTTTTGAACCGATTTTACCTATGTAAAGTTGAACGGTTTCTTTTCCGGCATATTTTCCGGCATTTTTTACATTAAGCGTAACCATTATCTTATCATTGGAGCTAAAGACTGCTTTGCCCGTTTTTAGCGCCGAAAGCTTAAAATCGCTATAGGAAAGGCCGTAGCCAAAGCAATATAAAGGTTCTATCTTTTTTGTGTCGAACCAGCGATAACCAACAAGGATACTCTCTTTGTAGTCTACCTTCAGGTTTTCACCTGGGTAGGCGTCCAAAGCATGCGCGGGTGAATCTTTCAAATCAGCGGGGAAAGTAAATGGTAACTTACCTGAAGGGTTTATTTTTCCGGTCAGAACATCTGCCAATGCATTGCCATTTTCGGAACCATTATACCAGGACCAAACGATGGTGCTGTTGTTCTTTTTGATCTTGCCGATATCATAGGGGGCGCCACCAACGATCACTACGATAGTTTTTGAATTGGCAGCCGTTACCGCATCAACCAGTACCTGTTCGCTGAAAGGCAGGCTCAGATCCTTGCGGTCCCGGCCCTCGCTTTCATATTCGCGGTTACCCCCGATAAACAGGATAGCGACATCAGCGCTTTTAGCCGTTGCCACAGCCTGGGCAATCATTGCTGAATCCGGTTTGGTTTCCGGGTTCGGGTTTTTTCGTGACGGCCTGTAAACGCCTGAATAGCCCTGGGCATAGCTAATAGATATGGATTTACCCATCCTTTGCTGTAGCCCTGCCAGGGCAGTTACTTCGTATTTGGCTTTTACGCCCGCACCAAAACCTCCTAAATGAAAAGTGTGTGTCGCGTTGTCGCCAATTACGGCTATACTTTTTATTGATGACGTATTTAAAGGCAACAAGTGCTCATCATTTTTCAATAATACAATCGATTCAGCGGCAATATCATAAACTGTTTTGCTGTGTTCAGGTGTATTCATTTTCCCGGCGGGCGGGTTATTGCTTAAAGAAGTTTGATACATTACCCATAAAATATGTTTTACCTTAGCATCAATTACTTTCATACTTACTTTTCCTGCTTTTACCGAATCGAGCAGCTTATCGGCAAAATAATAGCTGTTATAGGGCGGCCTTGAACCCATCTCCAGATCAAGGCCATGGTTCGCCGCGTTAACGGTACTATGGGTACCGCCCCAATCACTGATCACGATGCCCTTAAATTTCCATTCATCCCTTAATATTTTATTAAGCAGGTAATCATTTTCAGAGCAATATACGCCGCGAAATTTATTATACGCCGACATAATGGTCCATGCGTCACCTTCTGTTATGGAAGCCTTGAAAGCCGGTAAATAGATCTCCCGTAATGCACGTTCATCCACATCAACACTTACGCGGCTTCGTTCAACTTCCTGGTTGTTTACTGCATAATGTTTTACGCAAGCCGCTATGTGCTGACTTTGTATTCCTTTTACGGATTGTACTGCAAGGCGTGCGTTCAAAAACGGATCTTCCGAATAATATTCGTAGGTCCTGCCGCAAAGCGGTGTGCGCGCTATATTGAATGCCGGTGCAAGCATGATATATTTTTTGCGGACCCTGGCTTCTTCAGCCATGTCATGCCCATAACGGTACGCAAGTTCCGGGTTCCAGGTGGCCGCCAACGCCGACCCATTGGGAAAAAAAGTTGCGGAGTCCGTCGTGAGGTTTGCTGAACCCCAGCCTTCTTTAACATCTTCTCGTACACCCAAAGGCCCGTCATCGGTCATCAGTCCGGGGATGCCCAAACGGTCAACACCCGCAGTACTGAAAATGCCATTAGCATGAAGCAATCCTATTTTTTCCTCCAGCGTAAGCTGTTTGATGACGGCTGCTATTTTAGCATCCGTTGCTTTCTCATTTTTTACCTGTGCCTGCAATCGAACGGCAAACAAAGTCAGGAAGCAAATAGACAACCAGGTGGTGATTTTATCTTTCATGGTGCTTAAATTTAAATATAAAGTCAACGGTATAATTTATATCATTCGTTATCAGGCAGTTTCAGGCTATTCAAGATTCATCTCCAACAGTGCATAACTTAAGGTTTTGCCGTGGGTATCCATCACTAAGGAAGTAGTAACCCCGCCTGCCAAAGCTTGCAGGCATACAAACTGCAGCGCGCAAATATTAGGAAGCTCATACCGGACAATTTCGCCATGTATGATCTCTTTGAAATGTTCCTTCACTTTAGCCGCAGTCACCACATTACAGAGCAGCTCATAATCCTTTTCATTGTAGGGTATCAGTGATAAAATCAAGGTATTGCCTTTATCACCTGCTCGGCTGTGCGCTATCTCATAAAGTTTAATGCCCATAATTTTTCACTATTACCGATGGCTTTATTTTGTTCCTGTCGATCAGTACCGACACTATACCGATCACCTCATTTACGTATTTTCGCACCCCGCCACCACCCGCCGGCCCATTGGTATAAAGCGCTTCCACTTCTTCACCTATAATCGCAGCCTGATCAGCAGTGGCACCCTTTCCGGCTATGCGCAAACGTACTTCATAAGGCTGACATTCATTTGCAAGCGAAGAAGGATGAACCGATGTATGGCCGATATAGTCGGTCCTTAAATCAGTAAATTGGCTTTTTAATCGTTGCTGAATAATTTCACCTGCTAAATGCGCCCTTTCTCGTGCGCCTGCCCCCGCATAAGTGATCTCCCCTTCGCCGGTAAAGCCTGCCTTATACCCAATGCTGACTTTTAAGGTGGATGGCTTTTTATTGCCGCTGCCGCCTGTTACCTTGATACGATTTTCCCCATCCTGTTTCAAGTATACTGTGGTGAAATCTGCTGATACATCGGGCGTCAGGTATTGATAAGGATTTGTTACTTCATACAACAGCTGTTCTTTAGCAGTTGCCAGGGTTAAACATCCTCCTGTCCCGTCAACTTTGCTTATAGTTGCACTGCCGTCCGGGCAAACATCTGCAAAAGGATGGCCCAATGTGCTCATATTCTCGATTGGCTTTTTAACCGGATCGGCAAAATAGCCCCCTGTAATTTGCCCCGCGCATTCCATCAGGTGCCCGGTTACCGTTGCTTTGGCAATTATATCCACATCATCCAAAGACCAGCCGAACTCATGTGCCAGCGGCGCGACAAATAACGATGGATCGGCGACACGCCCGGTTATGATAATATCGGCACCTGTTTCCAGCGCAGGCAAAATAGCATCCGCACCTAAATAGGCATTGGCTGAAATAACTTGTCCTGACCGGGAAATAGGATGGCCTGTTTCCATAGCGATCTCATCGCCGCTGATAGATTTCAAAACATCGTCGCCGGTAACTGCCGCAACTTTGATGGTTATACCTTGTCTTTTTGCTATTTCAATAATTTTATCCGCTGCCGCGACCGGGTTTGCCGCCCCCATATTGGTAATGAGTCGGATTTTATTTTTTTTAAGCAAGGGCAATAGCAACACTATGCGTCGCTCCAGCAGCGGATCATACCCTTGCGCCGGGTCTGTCGCTTTTCTTTTTTGAGCTAACGCGATGGTACGCTCGGCCAGGCACTCCAGCACCAGGTAATCCAAATCACCCTTTTCGGCTAAAATCACGGCGGGTTCGAGCCTGTCTCCCGAAAAACCTGCGCCACAACCAATACGGACTTTATCTTTCTGTTTCATATACTTATTGCGCCGGTTAGGATTGCTATAAGAGTCATCACGAGCGTTGTTCCGAACGCCCATTTGAAAGTGAATTTCTGGTGATCTGACAATTCAACCTCCGACAATCCCACCAAAACAAAAGTTGAGGCGGTTAAGGGGCTTAACGGGAAACCCGTCGTCATCTGCCCTAAAATTGCTGCCCGGCCTATTTCTATGGAATTTATGCCATAATGGGTAGCGGCTGTTTTTAAGACCGGGATCACCCCAAAGTAATAAGCATCTGGTGTAAAAACCAAACTTAACGGCATACTGGTGACACCCACCAACGCTGGCAAATAACCCGCATGCGCTTTGGGAATGATGGAAACTATCGATAAAGCCATAGCGTCGATCATTTTAGTTCCGGTGAGGATACCGGAAAATACCCCGGCTGCAAAAACGATGATTGAAACCGAAAACACATTGGCAGCATGTGCATGTATCCTTTTTCTTTGTTCGGCCTGCGAGGGATAGTTAACCAGTATCGCTACGGCAAAGCCGATAATGAATAAAGCCGATGGGGGTGCCAGCGATAAAATAAGCGCTGCGATCAAAATAACGGTCAGAACCACATTGAACCAGAATAAGGCGGGTCGGCGGCTTTCTTTTTGTGCGTCAGAAAGTTCCTGGCGGTGATCGTACTCCAGCTGAACAACGCCTAAACGCTTACGCTCTTTTTTACCAAGCCAGAATGCTACAAATAACACCCAAAGAATTCCGCCGATCATGGACGGCAGAATCGGGATGATCAAATGCGCAGGGTCAGTTTTCATCACATTTAAAGCCCTGGCTACAGTACCCGACCAGGGTACTAAATGCATAACGCCCGCACTGAGCGCGACGATGCAGGGGAGTATCAGCTTCTTCATTCCCAACTTTTTGTAAACAGGGAATAAAGCGGTGATGGTGATCATAAAAGTGGCCGTACCGTCTCCATCCAGGTGAACCAGCATGGCCAAAATGGCGGTTCCCAGGGTAATTTTCAACGGATCGCCTTTGGCAAGGTTAATAATGCCCCTGATCACCGGGTCAAATAATCCGGTATCAATCATCAGGCTAAAGTATAATACGGCAAAGATCAACAGGATACCGGTGGGTGCTACTTGTTTGATCCCGCCCAGTACCATTTCGCCTATCTCTTTCACCCCAAAACCACCGATCAATGCAAATAAAACCGGTACCAGGATCAATGAAAGCAATACCGACAGACGCCTGGTCAGGATCAATCCTAAAAAGACACAGATGGTTAAAAAGCCGAGGATGGATAGCATTGATTAAAATATTACGCCATTGGCTTTTAAACGTTTACTAAAATACAAAACCTGGTAAGGCAAGGCATCCTGCCAGAATTCCCAGGTATGGCCGCCCGGCCGTTCTGTATAATCATGCAGGGTATGGTTATATACCAGTCGCCGGTGCAATTCCCGGTTGGGTTCAAGTAGAAAATCCTCCACCCCGATATCCATTACAATGGGCAATCCATTTTTTCTGATTTGATCAGCCATATTTACTACGGAGTAAGGCAGATAACTATCCGGCGTCATCGGCCCCATTATTTTATCCAGGAACTTTGTTAGACCATTAAACCGTTCCGGGGTCAGGTTCCAGGTGGTCATATTCGGATCGAGCGCTCCGCTCATACTGCCGGCCGCCGCAAATAACTCGGGATGGCGGGTAGAAAGGTAAAGCGAACCATAACCGCCCATGGATAAGCCGGTGATTACCCGTCCCTTTTTGTCTTTGACCGTGTGGTATTTGCTGTCGATAAAAGGAACGACCTCTTTGATAATATAAGTTTCAAATTTGCTGTTTGAATCAACCGGGCTATCGATATAATAACTGAATATTTCTCCTTCCGGCATTACAATAATCATATTGTATTGGTCGGCCAGGTTACGCACCAGCATTTTATCAGGCGTTTTCAGCAGCCAGTCGTTGAAGTGCCCAAAGCCGCCATGTAGCAGGTAAAGTACGGGGAAGTCCTTTTTGCTTTTGTTATAGCTATCTGGTAATACAACGGCCGCTTTGTAAGTTTTATTCATGGCCGCGCTCGGTATCTCAACGGTATCCACCTTTGAAGCATAGCATAAGGGGCTGCAAAGCATGGCGAGCGCAAAAACATAGCAGAGTCTTCTCATCGTTGATAATTTTTATTGTTTTTTGGGAGCGTTGACTATTTTAAGCAGTTCGGCATCCGGGTGATCACGCATTTCACATTTGTTATCCAGGATCATCGTCTCGCCATTTGCAGACGTATAGGCGGGCCATTTTGGCAAACCTGGCGTATTGGGATTACCACTCCGGGCAAAACTGATCCAGGCACTGCTTATTTTCGAGGCAAGTGCATAGGCATCCTTGCCACCGCCTGTCATTTCCTCGCAGCGGCGTATATTATCAAACTGAAAAGCGATATCCATACAATGCATAGCTTTGTACCTGCCATCGTTAACAGGAGACTGCCAGGTAAACAGGTACATGTAAACCGGTGCCGCACCGCTTAACCCGGATTTTTGATCGGCTTGTTTGATGGCTAATGAGCGAAAACCGAATTCGATATCATTGTATTCAAACGGTTTGCTGGTATTTGGGTAAGCTTGCTTCACAGCTGCCATATATGCGTCGGTCTGGTCGCCATATTTTTTCTGTAAAATAACCTTCACATCTTCTATGGTCTGGCCCTTCGGGGTCGGCGCGAAAGCTGCAAACTCATTTTTAGTGGTACCCACCAGCAGCGGTATATTTTTTGAAAGGTCCATGGCGGCCTGATCGGTTGGCTGATTAGGGAACATATCGCCATCCAGTACCGCGTTCCAGCCCACATTTACCGGTTTTCCTTCTTTTCTCAACGCTGTTCCTACTTTTCTTAGCGCCCTATTACCGGCGGCATTCAATTGATCATAGGGTATTTTTTGCAGAGAGTCGACTTGGGAAGCCTGCAAATGTAATTCATCCAGCAAAGCTGCCGCAACGCGCTGCGAAATGGATTTATCCGTAAAAGAAGTGATATAACTGCCGCTTTCTACGATGGCTTTGTTAAATAGCCCTTTCGCCTTGGCTGTATTCATCATACAGGTTACCTTTCCGCCCCCGCCGGATTGCCCGAATATCGTGACGTTATCCGGGTCGCCGCCAAATTGCGCGATGTTGTCTTTTACCCATTGCAAGGCCGCAACGATATCAGCCAGACCGGCATTCCCTGAGTTTTTATATTTATCCCCATAAGCAGAGAGGTCGAGGAAACCCAGGACATTCAACCGGTGATTTATCGAAACAAGTACAACGTCCCCTTTCTTAGCCAGGTTCTCCCCGTCATAGGATGGCAGTTCAATAGACGAGCCGGCCGTAAAGCCGCCGCCATGCAACCATACCATCACCGGGCGTTTCTTCCCGTCATTTAATTTCTGCGTCCATACGTTCAATGTTTGACAATGCTCATTGGAATAACCCAAATCGTGGTTAAAAGCAAATTCAAACGCATCGTTCACTGTCGTAGTCGGATCGGTGGGGCAAACCGGCCCATAAGTCATCGAGCTCCGCTCTTCATTCCAGGCTTTGGGTTTGCGTGGTGCAGTAAACCGGTCAGCTTCCGCATAGGGGATTCCTTTAAAGGTGAATATTCCATTATGAACATAGCCTCTGACTTTTCCGTTATCTGTAGAAGTGACCGCAATCCCTTCACCGGCTTTTATAGGATCGTTATTTTGGCAAAGGGCCGTTAAATTTAAAAAGCAGATGGCTGCCATTAACAACAGTGTAGTTTTTCTTTTCATAATAATTGGTTTTATCAGGAATGACAAATCTATATTTACATCTTCAATTCCATCTTTTTTTAGATTGCTGAATTGTATATAAATTTATCGCTTGATTTCCGAAACGTTTCCGAAACCGGGAGCAAACCTGAAATGCCTAAAAATCATATGAAGCTCAAAACGGGAAAGGACGAAATTGTATACCTGCTGACAAAGGTAGTGCTGAAATACGAGGCAGCAACCGGCCAGGGTATTAAACGAAATACGAACAGAAAGAATTATGAAGACCTGGCGCGCATGTTAAGCGAGATCAGTAACGGCCTTCCCAATACCAGTGAAACGCTTTTCCATAATTATTACCCGCCGGGTGAAAACAATGCGTCTGCCGTTTACCCATTCCGCAAATATGACATAACCGGCGGTCAGCTAAAAGATGCTATTAATGGGATCGTGTCGAACCCGCGCCCATTTTTGGTTGATGCTTGTTACATTTATTTATATGGACAGGGTAGAAAGGGTTTTGCACAAGAACCAGTTGATGCAGGGTTAGTGGATGAGCCGGCAACTGTTGAAATACCAAATATTGATGTGCTTCTTACTGAAGGCAGTAGATTATTGCTGTCCAAAAAGATCAAAACATATCGGGCAATTGTAATCCTGCTTTGTTTTATTTTATTAGTTGGAGGGATTCTTTGGGCTGAAGAAAATTCAAAGGAAAAAAAGCTATTCCGTGATTTAAGCATTTTGCCCTACCGGCCCTCAAGCGCCGAGATCGACAGCCTGGAGGGAATCTGGCTGTGCTATACCGGATCGCCGCAGGCCCGAACGTATGATGCCGGACGATTCCATAAAATTGTTTCTAATATCATGGATGTGAAATACCAGGATGGTTACTTCAAATTCATCCGTTACGGGTCCAATTTCGAACATGCGGGCTATATGCAATTTGAGGCAGCCTGGCTGGTTTCCATTCACTCGCATGTCGTTAACGCCCGGGATAGCATCGAGTCGCCTAAACTATCATTGATGCGTTTGGATGAAGGCAGGCCTTATGTGGATGTCATATCCGCTTCCTGGAACTTTGACCAAGGGAAAAAAAATAGGATCATCGGCATACGGGAGCTTTTCATCAAACAAGGCAAAAGGGGACGGATAGAGGAGATTATAAATACGCCGCAAAACGCAGCTTGTAGTTGTAAAATAATTAAATGGCAAGCACCCGGCAATGCAATTCGCTTTTTTTATTTGAAAAATGAACTGCTGGATACGATTGGAGACAAAAGATTGAAACAAACACTCGACGAGAAAAGTATTTTACTTTCTCAGCCCGGTGATACAACCTTATTGCTACCTGAACATTTTACAAATAGGCATTGAGGTATTATTCGAATTATAAATGTCTTGGATGCTGATCTGTTATAGCGAGGCAATCCCGAGTCAGATAATTTTTATTTACCGTTAGGTTGAAAAGCTTCCGGAGGCTGGCCTCTAACCACTTATTTATGAAGACGGTCCTTGAATTCACTGAGTCTTATAAACTAAAACTATGTTAAGTCGTTTATCAAGAAATATAATTGTATGCCTTCAGAAACCTACTTCAAATTCCGTGGACGCTTTGAGCTATTTCCTCATCGTTACGATATCGGCTGGTTGATATTTACAGACAGGATTTTCGGTTTAAATTTCTTTGTCAATAAGGTTTATAAGATCAAAAAAGATGAGTACGCTACGTTTTACAATTACCAGTTAAATTACTACCTTGAGGGAAACGCCGGACAGGGAGAGGCTTTTTTCGATCATGTTTATGATATTGTAAATACCAGGATTAAATTCTACAAAGGGCTTAAGCCGACCGCCCAAGGATTGAAATTTACCGCCAAACTGGAAGCGTTTCTGGCATACTTGGAAAGCATTGATCAGTGGCATAAAACACAACCCTTGGAATCGGTAATCGCTGATAAAAACAAACAGATTGACCAGTTGGAAGCAAAAATCAAAGAACTGGAGAACCAGATTAAAGATTACGTTAAATATGAAGCCGGTGAAAAGATCGTCATCAGCAAGGACGGCATGCCAGTGTTCATTGACCTGATTGATCAAATAAGGGATTTGAAGTTGCCGAATGGCAATAAATTGGTAAACAGCCAAACGGCAAGTCCTTGGTATAAATTGATCGCCAAGAATTTTTTAAACGGAGATAAACCTATTGCTATAGGCACCGCCCAGAATTATTTCCCGGCCGATAAGGATAACCCGCCTCCGAAATACACGATCATCGCCGAAAAAGACAAACTCTTCAAAATCATACAAAGGCCTAAGAAATAGGCTTTTGTCTTTTCATTCATGACCAAACGCCTCCAATGGTCATTCATTTTGCTGTTTTAGCCCTCACTTTTGAACCATTGTATTCAGTGGCTGGTATTTTATTTTTCCGCTGAACGGGTTGAATAAAGAAAGGAGGGCATCACCGTGCGAAACTAAAGGAGATTTAATAAACAAACATTTAGGGTCACCCTATTAAAGTCCCCAATTAATAAAATAGGGCTTACCCAAATTTGGGCAAGAATTATTCACGAAAAAAATATCAACTATGACAGCAATCGAATTGATCACCAAGGAGGATTTAAGGGAGTTTAAAGGTGAGTTATTGACGGAGATCAAACAACTGATGCAGCCGGGACAGGGGCAATCTAAGAAATGGCTAAAGAGTGCGGAGGTAAGAAAGCTGCTGGGCATATCACCTGGCACGCTTCAAAACCTACGAATCAACGGTACGTTGCGTTTTACCAAAGTAGGCAGCATTATGTACTACAAACTGGAAGATATCAACAAGATCCTGGAGGGTGAAGGCAAATGAAGTTGCAGAAGGAAATTGTCAAAGAACTGGCTGGCTATACCAGCCTGCTTAAGCGCATGGAAAAAGACGACCGGTTGCTGCCGACACACCTCAGTTTATTCACGGGTTTGTTTGTCTGTTTGGATATACCACTGATGTTGACCCCTCTTCGCCAATCTAAAGTGACCCCTCTGAGTTAGGGTTTGAAAGAGAGTAAAGTTGTTGTACAGATAGGCTCCTGAGAGCGGATGTTTTTGTCCGGTTTAACAACTATTATTTTTACAAAAATACATTTTCTGATTTAGAGTTTCTTCTCCTTAGTGATTCGCCATACAATTCGACCCTTAATGAGTGGTGAACAATGCGGTCAAGTATCGCGTCAGCGATGG
>NZ_JBFUIJ010000021.1:0-115671 GCF_056401935.1 Mucilaginibacter sp. P4_D1 | reverse complement strand
GGTTGTTATTTCGCGTAGAAACATACATTTAGCTGATCACCACATGGTGGTGATGCAGATGAAGATGATGTAATGCGATACCGTTCATTTTTTTATAGTATACGGGTAAGTCTGGCGCAAATATAGACAGATGTTTTTTAAATCAAAATTAAAAGTGAATTTGTGTCTGAACCGGAATGAAACGAATTAATGGAATTTATTGAATTTGAAAAGTGGCTTTACCCGGATAATTGTTCAAACACATTAGAAAATATGACTAAATCGATTTTGAAATTCTGGTAATTTTATAATTCGTTTAATTCCGGTTCAGACTTTCATCATATTCATAAATGCCGCCCTCTTCCCCAAAATCCTTAATCAGCCTAAGCTGTTTTGCCTTTTGGATATCCTTTAAATTGATCAGCTCCGGGTTTTCCAGGCTTTTAAACCAGATAAGGTAATAATGTTTAAAGGTGTAAAACTTAGCGATATCCTTTTTAAAGAACCTGTGGGGTACCAGGTAGGATGACATGCCCGAGAAAAAGTAAACCGCCTCATGCGCATCGGTATAAATGGTAACCTTTGGGTCGAACTTACTTTTATCCATTGTTTTAAGATAATCAGCAAATGGCGAATCTATCCAGCTTTCGTCGGTGTAGCCGGGGTTGCCATACTCGTCCCTTACCTGGTCGTTGTATCGGTTTCTGTCGATAAAAAATTCTTTGGTTACAAAGCCCAGCATCAGGACGATCATGATAGCGCCAACTATTTTGCGGGTATTATCATTGACTATTTTTTTAAGCAGCAGCAGCCCCCAACTGGTATAGCCCCAAAGCGCGGGGATGTATATAGGTGCCAGCAGGCGATGGTTAATGCGTTCGTACCGCGAAAATGTTGACGATACTACTATAAATAAGCCATACACCAAGGCAAAGGTTATGGCCAGGTTTTCAAAACTATCCAGGTGCCTGCGATAGTAGTTATAAGCAAGCGCGGCTATAAAGCCGCCAAATATCAAGATAGCAAGGGGGATAGATAGCCAATATTGATTGGGTGTAAGCCCCATCCAATCACAAACCACGTTGCCAAAGTAATACAGATTTTTACCAAACGAGGTAATTGAAGGCTCCCGCGGCCCGGTAGTAGTGCCCGACATGAAAGCGTTAAAAACCAAATTGCTTACCAACAGCGAAATGCAAACAAAGCCGTATATAATAATATGTATGATCTTCTTTTTAAGCGGCAAAACCCTGTCAAGCAGTAAAAGTAACCCGCCGGTACCTACAATTGTAACTGCGGCATAACGGGTAACGCAGCTTATTGCTGCAATTAAAGCAGCTATAATTAAAGCTTTAACCGTATGCTTCAGCAAATACTGCCTGAAAGCCACCAGGAAAAACAAGGTTTCTACTATAAACAAAGTCTCTGACCATAAATAGGAGTATACCTGCAATAATGCCGGGCTTAATATAATGGCCACCAGCATTAACCATTTATAAACCCGGTTTGCGGGCACAAAACGCTGCATGATCCACCCGGCGGTAAAAATAAGTGTGGCAAACATCAAACCGTTCAATACCGCTCCAAAAACAACCGGRTCTATGCGGGTAACAAACATAATACCCCCTAAAAACATGGGGTAAAACACCGGGAAATCAACAATAGGTATATGGTTAAATGTTTGCAGCGTGCCATTAGTGTTCAGGCTCCGGGCGGCGCTGGTATACATAATTGAGTCTGGCGATATACCGATGCCACTATAGCTGCAAAATATTTGTATTGCAACAAAGCCAAGTACCGCGGCAATAAAAGTGTCGTAGTTTTTTAAATAGCGGCTTAGCTGCATAATTTTTTTTTACTGTTAAATTTAGTTGTAAAAGTTGTAAGCGGGTAAAATGTTTTAAAAAATGATTTTTTGCGAGTCTATTATATCATTGCGAGGCACGAAGCAATCGCGAACAATGCATTTCTGTTTTGCACGTTTGCTATTGCTTCATATCTCGCAATGACATAATGATAGTATGATGTATCCTTACGCTATCAAATCCAACACGCTGCTAATCGGCTGATCGCTATCAATTAAAATTCCTTTAACGCCAGCCTGGGTGCCTGCTTCCACATCGCGCTCGCGGTCGCCAATAAAATAGGATAGGGCGGGGTCAATGTTGTATTTAGCGATGCCTTGCAGCAATAATCCAGGCTTTGGCTTGCGGCAGTCACAGTCGCCGGTGAAATTAGGGTGGTGCGGGCAGTAAAAAAAGTCGGTTATTACCACACCATGCTCTGCATAAACAGTTTTTAAGTGATGATGCATTTTAGCCAGTTCCTCTTCGGTATACCAGCCTTTGGCAAGGCCGCCCTGGTTGGTGGCTACCAATAGCATATAGCCCCTATCCTGCAAAGTTTTAAGGGCATCAAAATTATCCAGAACATGAAAATCCTCAATACGACGAACATAGTCGCCCATTTCCTGGTTCAATACTCCATCGCGATCTAAAAAAACGGCTTTAACTTTTGCAGACATCTATTTTTAATTTTTTGGCGAAGATAGCGAATTTGAAATAGTCCGAAAGTCGGAAAGTCCGGAAGTCCGAAAGTTGAGAAAATATGTATTGTCAAGATATAAATTTTCATTGATTGCTGGATTTCCCGTTTTTACTTTAGCTACCCCAATTTAACGCCGTTAAACTTTCTGACTTCCCGACTTTTGGACTTTACCGACTTTCCGACTAAAGACTTAAAAAGTCTACTCTTCACATAGATTTAACCAACAAAATTTTATTCTGTTATTAGTATATTTACCGATTGTATAAATGAATAGCGGCAAATTGGTACAACTTTATACCGATTCTAAATAAGAAAACAACATATTTCATTTGCTTAATCATAATAATTCATTATTTATGTTGTCATTTTGTTAAATAAATATGATATAGATAATCGATTTTTTAGAAATCTTTAAAAATTCCGATAAATTTTATAATTTATTTGCAAATTGGTAACTTCGTTGTTACACCCCTTTATAAACGGTTTACTCTAAAAGATGAATCAAACTGATAGCAACCAGGGCCTTTACAGGCCAGAATTTGAACACGATTCGTGCGGAACTGGATTTATAACCAACATAAATGGTCATAAAAGTAACCAGATTATTGATGATGCGCTTACGATGCTCGAGAACATGGAACACCGCGGTGCCTGCGGATGTGATCCTGAAACCGGCGATGGTGCCGGTATATTGATACAACTGCCCCATGAGTTTTTAATGGAGGAATGCTCAAACCTCGAGATCAGCCTGCCCGAACCGGGCGAGTATGGTGTCGGGATGATCTTTTTCCCTAAAGATTCGGCGCAAAAAAAGGCTTGCCGTATTGTTATTACCAACGCAATTGAAAAGCTGGGCCTTGTAAAATTAGGCTATCGTAAATTAACCGTTGACTCAATGGCGGTTGGCGAAACAGCCCGCCAGGCCGAGCCCGATGTAGAGCAGATATTTATTGCCCGCCCGCACCACATTACCAATGCCGATGACTTTGAGCGTAAGCTTTTTATATTGCGCAGGTACATTAATAAAACTATTACAGATACCATCCCGGGTGCATCTGAATATTTTTATTTCACCTCGTTATCATGCAAAACAATTGTTTACAAAGGCCAGGTAACTACTTACCAGCTGCGTAAATATTATGCTGATTTAACTGATCCGCGTATTGCATCTGGCTTCGCTATGATCCACTCGCGTTTCTCAACCAATACTTTTCCATCGTGGAAACTGGCCCAACCATTCCGCCTGATAGCCCATAATGGCGAGATCAACACCTTAACAGGTAATTTAAACTGGTTTTACGCCGGGTTAAAATCATACGCTTCGTCGTACTTCACGGCCGAAGAAATGGAAATGATTATGCCGGTGATAGATAACAATCAGTCAGACTCTGCCTGTTTGGATAATATCATCGAAATTCTGCTGCACTCAGGCCGCTCATTACCACACGTAATGATGATGCTGGTACCAGAGGCATGGGACGGTAACGTACACATGGATCCTATTAAAAAGGCATTTTACGAGTATCATGCTACCTTGATGGAGCCATGGGATGGCCCGGCCGCTATCACCTTTACCGATGGTAAACTGGTAGGTGCTTTATTGGATAGGAATGGCCTTCGCCCGTTGCGTTATGTAATTACCAACGATGGTCGTGTTATAGCAGCATCTGAGGCAGGTACCCTGGCTATTGACGAAAGCACCGTAGTACGTAAAGGTCGTTTACAACCCGGCAAAATGCTGCTGATTGATACCGAAAAAGGCAGGATCATTACCGATGATGAAATAAAAAAACAAATATCTTCAAGGCAGCCTTATGGCCGTTGGCTGGAAAATTATAAAATAAACCTGAGCGAACTTACTGAGCCACGTTTGGCATTCGCCCAGCTTTCAGAAGCTTCTGTATTCCGTTACCAGCAGGTATTTGGTTACAGCCGCGAGGATATTGATACCATTATTAAGCCAATGGCTGTTGATGGTAAAGAGCCCGTAGGCTCGATGGGTACCGATGTGCCTTTAGCTATTTTATCTGATAAACCACAACATTTATCAAGCTACTTTAAACAATTTTTTGCCCAGGTGACCAACCCGCCTATCGACCCGATCCGCGAGCGCCTGGTGATGAGTTTGGCAACCTTTATCGGCAACAACGGTAACTTGCTGGATGAAGACAAAATGCATTGCCATTGTGTAGTTTTAAAACACCCGATATTAAAAAACCACCAGTTAGAAAAACTGCGTAGTATTGATACTGGCCTTTTCCATGCCAAAACACTGCAAACTTACTTTGTGGCCGATGGTATGCCTGGCTCGTTAGAAAAAGGTATTGCAAGGCTTTGCCGCTACGCAGAAGATGCTGTAGACGACGGTTTTGAAGTGCTGATTCTATCGGATCGTGCTGTAGATTCTGAGCATGCGCCTATCCCAACGTTGCTGGCCGTATCTGCCGTACATCACCACCTGATAAAAAAAGGTCTGCGCGGCGCTGTAGGCTTGGTGATTGAAACCGGGGATGCATGGGAAGTACACCATTTTGCCTGCTTGCTGGCATTTGGCGCTACGGCTATTAACCCTTACCTGGCTTTGGCGACTATTGAAACCGTTAAAAATAATGGTAGTTTAGAAACCGGGCTGGATATTAAAACATTGCAAAAAAACTACGTAAAATCTGTAAATGATGGGTTGCTGAAGATCTTCTCTAAAATGGGGATCTCGACCTTACAATCATACCATGGCTCGCAGGTTTTTGAAATATTAGGTTTAAATAAAACTGTTGTAGATAAATACTTCTGCGGAGCCGTTACCCGCATTGGCGGTTTGGGCCTCGATGAAATAGCCCGCGAAGCACTATGCAAACACCGCATGGGCTTTAATGCCAAGGGGGCTGATAATTTATTGCCAGAGGGTGGTATTTACCAATGGAAACGCAGGGGCGAAGCACATTTATTTAACCCAACCACGGTACACTTGTTACAACATGCTACCCGTAGCAATGATTATAACGTATACAAAAACTACGCTAAAGTAATTAACGAGCAAACCGAAAAGCACTTTACCATTCGTGGATTGCTTGACTTTGCCCATCACCGTGAAGCTATCAGCATTGATGAGGTTGAACCGGCCGAAAATATCATGAAGCGCTTTGCAACAGGCGCCATGTCATTCGGCTCTATATCTCACGAAGCGCATAGCACCATGGCTATTGCCATGAACCGCATAGGTGGTAAAAGCAATACCGGCGAAGGTGGTGAGGACGAGATGCGTTACGAAAGAATGGCCAACGGCGATTCAATGCGTTCGGCTATCAAGCAAGTAGCGTCTGCCCGTTTCGGTGTAACGTCAAATTACCTGACCAATGCCGATGAATTGCAGATAAAAATGGCGCAGGGAGCCAAGCCGGGCGAAGGCGGGCAACTTCCGGGTCATAAAGTTGATGACTGGATTGCTAAAACCCGTCACTCTACACCCGGTGTAGGTTTAATCTCGCCGCCGCCTCACCACGATATTTACTCTATCGAGGATTTGGCACAATTAATATTCGATTTAAAAAATGCCAACCGTGCTGCACGTATCAATGTAAAATTGGTATCAAAAGCAGGTGTGGGTACAATAGCCGCAGGTGTGGCCAAAGCACATGCTGATGTTATCCTGATTGCCGGCTATGACGGTGGTACAGGTGCATCGCCAATAAGCTCGGTAAAACACGCAGGTTTGCCATGGGAGCTTGGTTTAACCGAAGCTCACCAAACATTGGTACGCAATAAATTACGCAGCCGCGTGGTATTACAAACAGATGGCCAGCTGAAAACCGGTCGTGATTTGGCCATTGCAGCTTTGATGGGTGCCGAAGAATGGGGTGTTGCAACAGCCGCGCTTGTAGCAGGTGGTTGTATCATGATGCGTAAGTGTCACTTAAATACCTGCCCTGTAGGTGTTGCCACGCAAGATCCTGAATTAAGGAAACTGTTTAGCGGTAAAGCAGATCACGTAGTGAACCTGTTTAAATTTATGGCCGAAGAACTGCGTGAGATTATGGCCGAGTTAGGTTTTCGTACCATTAACGAAATGGTTGGCCGTGTTCAGTTCCTGAAAGTGAAAGACCACCTGGAAAGCTGGAAGGCCAAAAAGATTGACCTGAGCGGTATATTACACCCGGTTACCAATACCAAAGGCATGACGCTTTACAACAGCGAAAAGCAGGATCATGGTATGGATGAGATATTGGATTGGCAGTTATTAGAGGCAGCTAAACCTGCCCTTGAAGATAAAACGCCGGTGTTTGCATCATTTGATGTCATTAACGTTAACCGTACTATTGGCACCTTACTGTCAAACGAGATCTCGAAGATCTATGGTTCTGCAGGTTTACCCGATAATACCATTAACTACAAATTCAAAGGCTCGGCCGGGCAAAGTTTCGGTGCTTTTGCAACCAAGGGTATCTCTTTTGAGTTGGAAGGCGAAGCTAATGACTACGTAGGTAAAGGTTTATCAGGTGCACAACTGGCCATTTATCCATCGGCGAAAGCTACTTTCACGCCGGAAGATAATATCATCATTGGTAACGTTGCCTTATATGGTGCAACATCAGGTGAGGTATTTATTGGCGGTATGGCCGGCGAACGTTTCGCGGTACGTAACTCGGGTGCTACCACTGTTGTTGAGGGTATTGGCGACCATGGTTGCGAGTATATGACCGGTGGCCGTGCACTGATATTGGGTAAAACAGGACGCAACTTTGCGGCTGGTATGAGCGGCGGTTTAGCCTGGATTTATAACCCGGATAACAGCTTTGCCGAGAACTGTAATACCGAGATGGTAGACCTTGATCCGCTGTCGTTACAGGATGAAGAGCAGATACTTACCTTACTGCGTAAGCACGTAAGCCTTACAGGCAGCAAGCTTGCACAGCAGATCCTGGCTAACTGGGCCGAAGCATCAACACAGTTTGTGAAGGTGTATCCAAAAGAGTATAAAAAAGTAGTAGAGAAGTTACAATATCAAACAATAGGCTAAAATTCAATGGGAAAACCAACAGGATTTCAGGAGTTTAACAGGGAATTACCAACTAAGGTTCCCGCTGCTGAACGCGTAAAAAACTATAAAGAGTTTGTTAATTTATATACCGACGAGAAGCTGAACCAGCAATCGGCCCGTTGTATGAATTGCGGTATCCCTTTTTGCCATTCGGGATGCCCGCTGGGTAATATTATCCCGGAGTTTAACGATGCCGTGTATCGTCAAAACTGGGAAGAAGCTTACCATATTTTATCATCAACCAATAATTTCCCTGAGTTTACAGGTCGTATCTGTCCTGCACCTTGCGAATCTGCGTGTGTGTTAGGTATTAATAAGCCGGCTGTAGCTATTGAGGAGATTGAAAAACATATCATCGAAATTGCTTACCAGAAAAATCTGGTAAAACCAACGGCACCTCTAGTTAAATCGGGCAAAAAAGTAGCTGTAATAGGCTCTGGCCCGGCCGGTTTGGCTGCTGCAGCGCAATTGGTAAAGGCAGGCCACGCAGTAACTGTTTATGAGCGCGATGATAAACCGGGAGGTTTATTGCGCTATGGTATTCCTGATTTTAAGTTGGAGAAAACTGTAGTGGAACGCCGTATTGAAGTAATGGAAAAAGATGGCGTGGTGTTTAAGCTGAACAGCGAAGTAGGCGTTAATGTAGCTGCTGATGAATTACTGCGCAGCAATGATGCTGTAGTACTGGCAGGCGGTTCAACCATTCCTCGCAACCTGATGATCCCCGGCAGGGAATTAAAAGGCATCCATTTTGCGATGGACTTTTTGAAACAGCAAAACAAACGTGTAAGTGATATCGCTGTTGACGGCGATGATATTTTGGCCACAGGCAAAGATGTTGTAGTAATTGGTGGGGGCGATACCGGCAGCGATTGCGTAGGTACATCAAACCGCCAGGGAGCAAAATCAATTAAGCAGTTTGAGGTGATGTTTCAGCCACCTGCGCAGCGTACACAGCATATGCCATGGCCAACATATCCGATGGTGCTTAAAACCACCAGTTCGCACGAGGAAGGTGCTGATCGTTTCTGGGGCGTAAATACCCTGGAATTTTTAGGCGACGACGAAGGTAACCTACGTGCGTTAAAAGTGGTAGATGTAGAGTGGGAACAGGATTTTATGGGGCGCCCTGTGAAATTCCATGTAGTTGAAGGTTCTGAACGTGAAATTCCTTGTCAACGCGTGTTCCTGGCTATGGGTTTCCTGTATCCGCAGCCTGCCGGCCTGTTAGCTCAATTAGGTGTTGAACTGGATGACCGCAAAAACGTTAAAGCCAAAGAAGGCGTTTACCGTACCAACGTAAGCAAAGTATTTGCTGCCGGTGATATGCGCCGCGGACAATCATTGGTTGTTTGGGCCATCTCTGAAGGTCGCGAAACTGCCCGCAAAGTAGATGAATTTTTAATGGGCCACTCGTTGCTGGAAAGCAAGGATGCTGTTAATCAGTTTGACCAGGTGTTTTAGCAAAACGCCTTATCTGCTGAAGATATATAACCACGCTGCATACCCTGTTATGGGTATCGCAGCGTGGTTTTTTGTTTTATTTTGATGTGGTATTTTGTGTTGTTAGTGGTTAATCAATATTAATTATGCAACTTTAGAAAACCACTTGTCCCTTTTTGCCGTTAAACCTAAACAAAGCATAACCAATTTATAAATGAAGTATTTAACCGGCTTGTTATTGATTTTAGTAGCCTTCGTTTTTGCGCAATCATGCGAAAGCAACAAACGCGCAAATAATTACAACAATAAAGTACTTGTTGATGGTGGCGGAATGCTTTTTTTAAAAAATGGCACCGAAGCCAGCCTGGCAACCGTAAAAGCTTCAGGTTTGGCTATCTCCAACTCGAAAAATCAAAAAGTTATTCAGTTTGCCAAAACGATGATTGATGACCATACCCTGCTTGCTGATAATTTCAGAAAATTGGAGATTGATAATTTTGTAACATCCAACGATACCATAAATGCCGGCCACCAACAGGTAATAGCTGCCCTTGAACAGAAGAAAGCTGCCGACTTTGACAAAGCGTACATGGAAATGCTGATAAATCAGCATGAACAGGAAATAACGCTGTTTAAATCCGCCTCGCTCAATAAAAACCCTAATGTATCTGATTTTGCCAGCAAAAACATGGCATCGTTGCAGGCACATCTTGATTCGGCTAAGGTGATTATGCTGGTGTTAAAATAGTTTATTTAATAGCAGGTAATGTTTAAATTGCGGGCTATACCTATCTAAATCATGCTATTAAATAAAAGTTCATTTATCGCCTTATTGCTGGTTTTCGTTGCCTGCCAAATACAGGTTTCTGCACAAGTTTCTGCTATAAAACCCAGCGAGGTTTGGCCTGATAACCGGGGCGAACATGTGCAGGCCCACGGCGGCGGCATCATCAAAATTGGAAAATTATATTACTGGTTTGGCGAAGACCGAGCAAAAGACAATGATCCCGCCAAACGCTACGTAGCCTGTTATTCCTCGCCCGACCTTACGAATTGGACATTCCGGAACAAAGTGATCAAAACAGACGATCCGGCAAACTTCGGTAAAGGCTTTGTTTTAGAACGGCCAAAGGTTTTTTACAACAAAAAGAACAGGCAGTATGTGATGTACCTCCATATGGATAGCGCCAACTACAAAGCAGCCCGCGTTGGCGTTGCGGTTTGTGATAAGATAGATGGCGACTACAAGTACCTTAAAAGCTTTAGGCCTTTAGGCGAGCAAAGCCGTGATATTGGTCAGTTTGTTGACGATGACGGTTCGGCATACCTGATATTTGAGGATAGGGCCAAGGGTTTTCATATTGCCCAACTATCTGACGATTACCTGAGTGTTGAAAAAGAGATATGCCTTATTAAAGCGCCTTTGGAAGGTGGCGCCCTGGTGCATTATAAAGGGCTTTATTATGCCATTGGTTCGGCGCTTACCGGCTGGGACCCCAATCCTAACAAATATGCTACGGCAACATCGCTAAGTGGCCCATGGTCGGAGTTTAAAGATATCGCACCGCCCGAGACAAATACTTATGGATCGCAATCTACCATGATGGTTAAGGTTGTTGGTACAAAAAGCACCACCGTAATTTTTATGGCCGACCAGTGGCGCCCCAAAGCCCAATGGGACTCGCGCTACCTATGGATGCCCCTCGAGATTGGCGACGGCAAGTTATGGCTACCAAAGCCCCGGCCGTGGAAGATGGATGTAAAAACGGGCGGGTGGAAATATGTTGATGGAAAATAACGGCTGTTTAACTCGTAAAAAGGTTAGCATGAGTGTGATCCGGGGGAGTACTGGCTTGGCTATTTCAGCTGAAAGCTGAAACCATGCAACCCACGAGCTGGAAGCTCGCGGGAGCGATAGGGAGCGCTTTTAGAAAAGCTTCAATTGCTGTTGTACCGGCGGCTTAGCTCTACCCATAACAGTACGCCCGCCGTATTTCCATGAATCTTCACGCTCTTTAGCTATTACCTCGTCAAAATTGGCGTTGGGTGTAAAATCTTTTTCGGCATTTTCGGCTATTTTATGGAGCCGTTTGATGGCTTCGTTTTGTTCTGATAATCCCAGTTTCGATTTGTGTATCGCGTTTTGGAGGACGCCTATCGTTTCGTCATATACTTTGGTAGGTACTGGAAAGGGGTGGCCATCCTTGCCCCCGTGTGCAAAGGAAAACCTTGCCGGATCTTTAAACCGCGATGGAGTTCCGTGTATAACCTCGCTTACCAATGCCAGCGATTGCAGGGTACGTGGCCCCAGGCCTTGTAATAGCAACAAATCTTCAAAATCAGCGGGCTGCTTTTCATGGGCTAACCAAAGCACAGCGCCCAAACGTTTCAGATCCACGTCCTTGGCTTTTACATCATGATGATTGGGCAATACCAGGTGGCTGATCTCTTTGATCATGGCTTCCGGGTGTTCGGCGGCTATTTGCATTACGCCGCTCCTGGAGGTATCGGCCAGTTTATCTGTCATGTTCAGGATCAGGCCTGTATTTTTGCCGTAGATGGATGTATGCGGATCATCAACAAATGATGTCAATTGCTCCGAGTGCCAGTGGTAGCGGCGTGCGGTGCTGCTGGCATCACTCATGCCTTGCTGTACTACAGCCCATTTGCCGGTATCGCTCAGGATAAAATTGTGGGTATATAGCTGGAAACCATCCTGTATGGCTGTATTATCAACTTTAGCGCTTAGTTTGCTGCATCGTACCAGGTGGTTGCCGTCAAGCCCGGTGGTTTCACCAATTTTTAACAGCTCGGCAGGGGTTTGTTTGGAGTGCTTGCCTTTGCCGCCGCAAATGTAAATGCCAAGTTCGCGGCTGTGCGGGTTTACAGATTTTTTTAAAGCGCCCATTACCGATGTAGTTATGCCCGATGAATGCCAATCCATGCCCATCACGGCGCCAAGGCTTTGAAACCAAAACGGATCGCTCAGGCGGCGTAAAACCTCGTCTTTGCCATAATCCATTACAATTGTTTCAATTACCGCCAGGCCTAACTTTGCCATACGCCCGGCAAGCCATGCGGGTACATAGCCATAATGTAAAGGTAAGTCAGCACTGCCAGATCGCTTCATGCTAACAAAGTTAGTAAAATTTACACGATTTGAGGATTTTGCAGGATTAACAGGTTTTTTTTTTGAACTGCTATTAAATGATTTATCAGACTTTGAGGATTTAATTTGCGTGCCTGAAATCCAACCTGGTTAATCCCCTAATTCCTAAAATAGGGTTCAGACGAGAAGCATTTTCAAATTCTCAAATTCTCAAATCAAATTAATCTTCTTCTGCTTCACCGGCGTACAGCTCATCTATTTCTGCCGCATATTTTTTCTCAATTACTTTGCGTTTGGCTTTCATGGTTGGGGTTATCTCGCCTTCTTCCATGCTGAAGGGGTTACGCTTTACTTTAAATGACTTGATGCGTTCAAATTTGGCCAGTTCGTTGCTGAATTTGCGGATATCCTGGCTTATCCAGTCTACAATTTCCTGGTCATCGATAAATACTTCGGGGCGCTCAAAAAAATCGTTGTTGAGGCCGAATTGTTCCTGCAAGCCTTCTTTACCGGGCACTATGATAGCGGCAATGTATTCGCGTTTATCGCCAACTAAAAACACCTGTTCAATTTTAGGGCTCTTCAGGTACGTATTCTCAACCGGGGTAGGGTATATGTTTTTGCCGTACGCGTTTACCAGCATGTTTTTCAGCCTATCGGTAATTTGCAGGTTGCCGCGAAAGAAGCGGCCAATATCGCCGGTATGAAACCAGTTATCTTCGTCGATAACCATGGCTGTTTCTTCTGGTTTGTGCCAGTAACCCTTCATTACGCAGTGGCCGCGAACAATAATTTCGCCTTCCTCGGTCTCCGTATCTTCCTTAAAATTATCGTGGGTTTGTATGGAGTAAATTTCTTTGGTCTCTACATTTTGGATAGCCACCTCGATACCCGGAATAATACGGCCCACAGTGCCATAAATTACCCTGTGCCTTTCGGTTACAGCCATAACAGGCGATGTTTCTGTTAACCCGAAACCCTCCAATATTACAATACCCAGGTCGCCAAAAAACTCACCTATGTTTTTCGGCAGTGCGCCGCCGCCCGATACCATAAACTGCAGCCTGCCACCGGTTTTTTCTTTTATCTTACTGAAAACCAGTTTTTCGGCAATGCCGTGCTGGGCTTTAAGGATAAGGCCCGGCGATTTACCGGCTTCCTGTATCAAACGTACTTTTTTTCCTGTTTCAAAAGCCCACAAAAATATCTTGGTTTTTAAGCCACCCGCAGATGTGCCGCTTTTGATAGCCCTGTCGTGAATACGCTCGAGCAGGCGCGGTACGCAGCATAGTATGGTAGGCTGGGTTTCGCCCATATTTTTTGCTAACAGCTCCAAACTTTGGGCAAAAGCAATTTGCGACCCTTTTAAAATAGCGATATGGTAAATAGTGCGCTCAAATACATGCGATAACGGCAGGAACGATAAAAAACGGTCGTTTTTGGTTACAAAAGGAATTTGAATAACGCTGTTCAGCGCATTTTGAGTAAGGTTATAATGCGTGAGCATTACACCCTTGGGGATACCTGTTGTACCTGATGTATAAATAAGGCAGGAAAGATCGGTAGGTAAAATAGCTTCGCGGGCGGCAGCAATGGCATGGCGGTATTGGTCAACCAAAGCCAGGCCTTCTTTAATAACGTCATCGAAACCGATTACGCCCGCATTCAGCGTATGTTTGCTGCTGTGTTTTTCAAAATCGTCAAAAGCCGGTATAATACGAATGAGCTCGGGACAGTTATTGGCTATTTTTAGCACTTTGCGAAAAAGGAACGGATTGCCCGTTATAATGGCTTTTGCACCCGAATCGTTCAGAATATATTCAATTTCGTTTTCGGTGAGGGTAGGATATATCGATGCGTTTACAGCGCCTATCTGTTGTAATGCCTGGTCGTAATAAACATAATTTGGTCCATTCTCGATGATTAGCGACAACCGGTCGCCTTTTTTTATGCCCAGGTTTAAAAGCCAGGCCGATATGGCATCTATGTTTTCCAGCGCCTCGCCATAAGTAATCTCCACCCAGGTATCTTTAACCTTATGGATTAAAAATGTATGATTTTCGGGATGGATATTAGCAACAGTATTGCGTATAAACGATGGGACAGTTGTAAGTTCGGTTGTATAACTCATCAGTATAATTGGATATTCCCAACAAACTTATATTATTTGGCAACAAAAAACAATTGGGATAAGGTTTCTTAGTAGCAAATAGCAAATAGGTTTGAAATCTGGAGTGTTCGAAACGTTAAAATAAACGATGGTTTTGAATGCTGGCGCAACATCGCCGGGCGATTCTTCGCCGATAGACCTCATTGATCCCTCGGCCATCCGCCATATTTTATCTCCAGGATCCGTGTTATTTAATGCTTTCTATCCTGAAATCATACGCTTCCTGCATGGGCACCACCGTCCTGGTTACCTTGTTGACGTCTTTACCTTCAGTAGTCCACAGGTAAGGATAAAAGTTAAAAGCCTGGTCACCGCTTACTTTTTTTAAATCTTCCTGCCATCCTTTCCATCGCAGGCTGTCGTAAAACTGGTTCATATCGCCATACCAGCAAAAGTTCAAAAATTCGGTATACCCTATATGCAGCGCCTCCCACTTTAAGCGCTCAGGCGCCAGGTAATAAATTTTGCCCAAATCGGTTCCGAATTTTCCACCGTTGATAGCAAAAAGCCCACCGTCGGCATCATCTGCTATCAATAAAAATGGCGGTTGTTCGCCCAGCTCATTAAAGCTTTTGCCTTTATTCCAGCCCGGAAGGCTTCGTTTCAATTTTTCKCTGCCCGATCCTAATATGCGTATCCAACCATTATCCACCAATATGCCGCCGGTAAAATAAATAACCGCACCCATGTAGGAGTGAGTGGTCACCTGTGTTTGATATAATGCATCTTTGCCGTTAGATGCCGGCAGAACCTCAATTTTGTTTTTTGCTGTTTTTATATCTTCTAAAGCAGAGGCCAGGCAGATGTATCATTGGTTAGTTCGACAACAGAACGCAAGTTATTTTGAGCGCATACTGGCAATGTTAGAATGGTCAGTAGCAGGAGTAAGATTTGTTTTCTCATAATCAAAAGCACGGATGCCTTTTTAGCAAGCCTCAACTAATATTTGTTTATTTATCCTTCGGCATAGCTTCCGTTAAAAACTCATTAAGCATCGCTACAAATAACTCCGGTACTTTACTATCCGGGTTTGGTGCCATAACTTCGCCAATAAAAGCGCCGTGGCTGCCGGGCATAATGGTTAGTCGGCCATGTGGCAATAACCGCGACAATTCTATAGCGTGCTCAGGTGTAATCACATCCTGATCGCTTACGATGACCAGGGTAGGGGCCTGGATGACTTTGATATCTTCGGTATTCCAATCTTTAAACGTCTGCATCCGTTTGGCATCTTTATCATGCATGTTTTGCAGCCCGGCCTGGGTATTGCCCGGTATGGCCAGGTAAACATCTTTGTAAACCTGCGGCATCGATGATATATCTGCATTGCGCATAAAATCCCAAAACCACGGGAATGTGCCGGCGCGTTTATAAAGTGCCGAGATGACAACCAGTTTATGTACTAATTCGGGATGCCTGATAGCCAATTGCAGGGTAGTGCTGCCGCCGTTGCTAAAACCCATAACATCGGCACCTTTAATGTTTAGTTGCTTTAGCAGTTCGGCCACATCATCGGCATCCTGCTCAAAAGTTTCGGGGATATCCCTTGCCGATGTACGGCCGTGATTTTGCAGATCAACAGCAATAACCATATGGGTTTTGGCAAGCTGTGGCATAATTTTACCAAATGAAGTATGCATGGTTGAACCGCCACCATGAATTAATACCAGCGGCTGGCCATTGCCATGAATTTCGTAATACATTTTTATGCCGTTTACCTGGGCATATTTACCGGCATCCTGCGCCTGTGTGGTGGTGGCTGTTGTCATAAGTATAATGATAAAAGTAGTGATCTTGATAAATAGCAGCAAGAAGTTTTTCATGATTCAAATTTAGCATGAAGAGCCAATGGTGCAAACAGCAATGCGCGACAAAGTAGCGGGTGCTTTACGACAGGATGTAAAAAGCACACCTGCAAGCCAAGGGTAACAATTCACTTACAATGCACAAGGGCCTAAAAATAAGCGTGTATTTATTACACTGTGAACTGCTAAATCGTTAATATTGTTTAACCAATTAGTTAGCCGGTACTTTTTTACCGTTACATAATACATTTTTATCGTCGGGCCTAATCAGCCTATTCTCGCAGCCCTTAAAGGGTACTACTGGCAGGCTTATTGGCAACAAAATGTACATCAACTAAATCTCTCAAATAATGTCATTAAAATTAAAACTCACCTGTATTTTATTGATAGGGCTCAGTTTTGGGCTGTATTCGTTTAAAAAACCTGCGCCGCGGCAACACGTGCTGGTTTTTTCAAAAACATTGGGCTGGCACCATTCCTGCATTCCGTTTGGTATAGCCGCTATCCAGAAACTGGGTAAAGAAAATAATTTCGATGTTGATACCACAACCAATTCTGAAGCTTTTACCGACGAGAACCTGAAAAAATACGATGCCGTTATATTTCAGTGTACTACGGGCAATGTACTTAACGCCATGCAGCAGGCAGCGTTTGAACGGTATATACAGGCGGGAGGCGGATATGCAGGTTTCCATTCGGCTGCCGATACCGAGTACGACTGGCCATGGTACGGCAAACTGGTGGGTGCGTATTTTTCAAGCCACCCCAATAATTCAAATATCCGTACGGCTACTGTAGATGTTACCGATCATACCAACCCAATAACGGCCGGTTTACCAGCCCGCTGGGAGCGTACCGACGAGTGGTACAACTATAAATCCATCTACAGCGGCATACATGTTTTGGCCAGCCTGGACGAAAACACTTATGATGGGGGTACCAACGGGGCCAATCACCCGATAACCTGGTTTCATGAGTTTGACGGCGGCCGCTCATTTTATTCCGGTTGCGGCCATACCGACGAAAGCTATAGTGATCCCTTGTTTTTAGGCCAGATGCTTGGCGGTATTAAATACGCCATGGGCAACGGCAAGCCGTTGGATTACAGTAAAGCTTACGCCAAAGTATCGCCCGATCAAACCCGCTTTATTAAAACAGTGTTGATAAGCAACGTGGCATCGCCCATGGAATTGGCCTGTGCTAAAGATGGTCGCGTATTTTTTACCCAGCTGATGGGTAATTTTTCGGTTTATAATACCAAAACCAACCAGTTTAAAGTGATCCATAAATTTCCCATCACTTACCAGGGTGGCACCGGGGTTATTGGCCTGACGCTCGACCCTGATTTTGAAACCAACCAGTTTGTTTATATTTATTACATGCCCGAGGGGCAAATCATCGAGCCTTTAAACTTCCAGCTTTCGCGCTTTAAATTAAGCCCGGCAAATGTACTCGACTTGAAATCAGAAAAAATCCTGTTAAAAGTACCTGTACAAATAATAAGTGGCGCACACCATGGCGGTTCATTGGCATGGGATAAAAACAGAAACCTATACCTGTCCACGGGTGACAGCTCGAGCCCGTTCCCAGCCGATGGTTACGCACCGCTGGATGAACGCCCCGGAAAAGAACATTTTAGCCTTGATGCCCAGCGTAGCGCAGGCAATACCAATGACTTTAAAGGTAAAATATTGCGGATTCATCCCGAGGCTGATGGTACCTATACCATTCCCGAAGGAAACCTTTTCCCCAAAGGTATGGCCAAAACCAAACCCGAAATTTATGTAATGGGTTGCCGTAACCCATACCGTATCGCGGTTAACCCCAACACCTCGGTTTTATACTGGGGCGAGATTGGGCCCGATGCCGGTAACGATTCGCCACGTGGCCCGCGCGGTTATGATGAATTTAACCAGGCCCGCAAGGCCGGCAACTTTGGCTGGCCGTATTTTGTGGGCAACAACTTTGCCTACTCACACTGGGATTTTGTTACGGGCACTCCCGGGCCAATGTTTGATCCTAAACGGCCGGTAAATAACTCGCCGAACAATACAGGTTTAAACGTGCTGCCACCCGCCACACCCGCCATGATCTGGTACCCTTATGCGGCCTCGGATGAGTTTCCCGAACTGGGATTAGGCGGACGCTGCGCTATCGGAGGCGATTTTTATAAGTACAATGCCAATGTTAAAAACCCCAATAAGTTCCCTGATTATTACGATGGCAAATTGTTTGTGGCCGACTGGATGCGCAACTGGGTAATAAGCCTGACGTTTGATGAAAACGAAAATTATGTGCGCAACGAAGCTTTTATGCCTGCCAATGGCGATTTCAGGAGACCTATTGATATGCAGTTTGGCCCCGATGGCGCTTTATATATGCTGGAATACGGATCTGTCTACGGGGCGCAAAATGAAGATGCCCGCCTGGTGAAAATTGAATACAACACCGGCAACCGTGCGCCCATTGCCAAAGCCGGTATTACTGATACTGCTATGCAAGCCTACTACCAACATACCAAATATCTTACTGCCGAGTTGAAGGAAATGCCCGTAAAAAAAGAGATATCGGGCCAGGCACCGCTAATCGTTGGTTTTAACAGCCAGAACAGTAAGGATTTGGATGATGACGATAAAATAACCTACCAATGGTTGTTTGATGGTAAAACGGTGGGCGCAGCAACAGCCTCGGCAAGCTATACCTATACTAAGCCGGGTATTTATAAGGCCATATTAAAAGTTACCGATAAAGGGGGTGCTATAGGCCGCGATACCATTATAGTGAGGGTTGGTAATACCCGGCCGGTAGTAACCATTGCCGGTGCTGGCAACAAATCATTCATCCAAAAGGGGCAGCCCTTTAAATACCATGTGGTGGTGAAGGATAAAGAAGACAGCAAGATAGACCCTAAACGGGTGAAATTATTTTACATCTACAATCCACAGCCATCGGCAGATGGTAAAACGGTGCAAAGTTTGGCTGCTTTGTCGGCTAATGAAATAAGCTATCCAGGCAAGGCGTTGATGGCCAACAGCGATTGTAAATCGTGCCACCTGGCTAACAAAACAGCGGTAGGGCCAAGCTTTATAGCGATAGCCAACAGGTATAAAACACAAAAGGGGTCGGTTGATAAGCTATCCAAAAAGATCATAGCCGGTGGCGCGGGCAGCTGGGGAACCGAGCATGTCATGAGTGCTCACCCGCAGCTTTCGGCAGCTGATACCAAAGAGATAGTGAAATACATTTTCTCGCTTACCGACAAAAAGAGCAAGGCCACCGCCTTACCGCTTACCGGCAGCCTAAACCTGAAATTTAGCGATGCCGAACCGCGTGGCCAATACACATTATTTGCATCCTATACCGATAAAGGCGGTAAGGTGGTTGGGCCGCTTACCGGTACCGATGTGATAACTTTACGAAATGCGGATGTAAAGGCTGTTTATGCTGATGAATTAAAAGGTTTCAATCGTTTTAAAGACGATCTGTCGCTGGGCAACCATAAATCGTTTGTGTTGTTCAGGGATGTGGATTTAACCGATATCAACAAAATGAGTTTCCAGTACGCATCCAAAGGAGTTGATGGCGAGATTGAAGTACGGATGGATTCACAGGCAGGTCCCGTTATTTGCTCGGCAAATTATGGTGATACCGGCAGTTGGGATAAGCTGGCCTGGTTGAGTGGCGATGTGCAAAAAACAGTTACCGGCAAACACAATGTATTTGTTTTTGCCATTAAACGTACCAAACCAAATGATGGCATCCTTAAATTAAGCGATATTCGCTTCGGTCAATAATTTAAAACACATAGAATACACTATATGAAAACATCACAAGTAATAATAAATGCCTGCCTGGGCTTAAGCTTATTGGCTTCTAATACGTTTGCACAAAGCGGCAAGCCGGTTTTTGTTGGAAAAGTAGGCGTGCAAGCCTATACTTTCCGGAGCAGTATGCCTAAAGCTACAATATCCGTGCTGGATACCATTAAAGCAATGGGTATAACCGAACTGGAAGGACAGGAACCCAAGGGCATGACGCCCGAAGCTTTCCGTAAGCTTTGTAACGAAAGGGGAATCAGCATCCCATCGATAGGAGCAGGGTATGATGATATAGTGAAAAGCCCGGCCCAGGTGGTGAAACAAGCTAAAGCGTTAGGCGCCAAATATGTGATGGTAGCCTGGATTCCGCATGGTAAGGAGTTTACCCTGGAAGATGCCAAAAAAGCCGTTAGTGATTTTAATACCGTTGGCAAATACCTTGCAGAAGCTGGGATTACGTTTTGCTACCACAATCATGGTTACGAGTTTGGCCCCTACGAAGACGGAACCCTGTTCGACTATATCGCTAAAAATACCGACCCTAAGTATGTATCATTCGAGATCGACCTACTATGGTCGTTCCACGGCGGGCAGGACCCGGCTAAGCTGATCGAAAAATATCCAACCCGCATTAAACTGATGCACCTAAAGGATATCCGTAAAGGCGTAGCCAATGACCTTACCGGGGGCACCGATACCAAAAACGACGTAGCCCTGGGCACCGGACAGATTGATATCCCAGCCGTACTTAAAGCAGCAAGGAAAGCGGGTGTAAGGCATTATTTTATTGAGGATGAAAGCCCATCGTATGCCACGCAAATTCCTGTTACTATTGAATATATTAAAGGTTTAAAATACTAACAATGGCCGGGGTATTAAATAGGCGGCAGGCGCTCAAAACAATGGGCTTAGCAGCCAGTGCTGCGGCCCTAAGCTGCCCGGTTTCGGCGGCTATAAAAGTGGATAAGAAGCCCGGTAACGGTTTTATATATTCGCTGAATATGAGTACCATTCGCGGCCATAACCTGGGCTTTGTAAAAGAGCTGGAGGTTGCGGCGAAGGCGGGCTTCACATCTGTCGAGATCTGGCTGGATACGCTGCATACTTACCTGCAGGGTGGCGGTACTATTACCGAGGCCAAAAAAATCATCGACGGGCTTGGCCTTAAAGTGGAGGATGCCATAGGCTTTGCGCCCTGGATAGCCGATGATGACACCATCCGTGCCAAAGCCCTGACCGACCTGCAAGCCGATATGGACCTGCTGGCCAAATTAGGCTGCCCCAGAATAGCAGCCCCACCGGCAGGAGGAACAAAAGAGCCTATAAGACTTGACACCATTACCGAACGTTATGCTACGATTCTGAAAATGGGCAAACAAAACGGGGTTATCCCCCAACTGGAAATGTGGGGTGCATCGGTAAACCTGAAGCATGTAAGCGATGTATTGTATGTGGTTTCATCTTTAGGTGACGCCGATGCCCGTGTGCTGTTGGATGTATTCCACTTTTTTAAAGGCGGATCGCCTGTTGGTGGCCTGAATTTTGTGGACAAGCAGGCGCTGGATATTATACACGTAAACGACTACCCGGCCGAAATTACACCTGCCCAAATATCCGAGCCCGACAGGATTTATGTAGGTGATGGCATAGCGCCCGTAAAACAAATATTACAACTGGCCAAACATCCCGATAAACCTTTAGTGATATCCTTTGAAGTATTTAACAAAAGCTACTATGCGCAGGATGCGTTGAAGGTGACTAAAACGGCGTTGGAGAAGATGAAAGCGGTTACGGCAGGGATGTGATATTGGGTGATAAATAAAAGATTGTCATCTGAGTTGTAACATTTCGCGAAATTCTGAAGGAGGGATGATATCATTAAATGGGCTGTCATGCTGAGTCTGTCGAAGCATAGCGGGCAAAGGCCTCGCCGCGCGACCCTTCGACAGGCTCAGGGTGACCGTCCAGCGCACCTCGAAAGTACAACGTGTCAGGGGTGGGAACGAAGCATCTATCCGCGAACTTTTCTATCGGTCAAGCACAGCTCATAGATCCTTCGTGCCTCAGGATGACAGGGAGGGGGGCTCACACCCCGTACCTCTCCCTTAAAAGATTACGATGGTGCACATTATGCCCAACCACCATCCATCCCACACTCCTTGCTGTATAAACAGGCGCGCTGTCTAATTTAAAATCAAGCATGGCGTCGGTCATGTGTTTGTAAAGGCTGATGGTAGCGTCCCTGATGGTTATGAATTCTTCGGCTATGTCGTTTAGCGTACGGTTATGAGCATTAAAATCCTTGTTATAATCTGGGCCCTGCGGTAACTCCAGTATGGCGTTTACCTGTCTTGTACAGCAAAATGCCTTATAGGCGTAATATCTTTCATCATCGTTCAAATGGATAAAAACCTGTTTCACTGTCCATTTGCCCTCGGCATAGCTGTAATTTTCCGCAGATGCCGGGATCGACATGATCAAGTCAATTGTTTGCTGTTTGTTAACCTCCAGCGCTTCTAAGAGGTCATCGCCTTTAGCTAAATCGAAAAAATAAGGGTACCAGGATGGTGCATCTCCCGTGTAAGGGCGGCCAATTTTTATCATCGTCTATCAATAGCTTTTTCTTTAGTATAAAGATACTGCATGTAATTGACTTCAATGATCCGCGTAACCGACCAATTTAAGGGCGATATGCGACAAACTCCTAATCTCCGGCATACTCCCAGGCACTTTGGTAGCCGCCCAGTTTTTCGGCATATTCTACAAAATCAGCGTAAAATTTTAAACGGGTTAGGGTGGCGCTATCGCCAATAACCACCAGCTTTTTGCGGGCGCGGGTCATGGCTACGTTCATGCGGCGGATATCCGAAAGGAAACCTATCTCGCCATTAGCATTGCTGCGCACCAGGCTGATGTAAACCACATCCCGTTCCTGCCCCTGGAAACTGTCTATGGTATTAACAGAGATATTATCGATATAAGGCAACAGCTCCGGGTTGGCCTGCAATTGTTCGTTCAGCACCCTGATCTGTTCTTTATAAGGGGATATAATTGCTATAGATGGGAATTTTTCGGTAGGGTCAATCCCGGTTACCAGCCGGTTCATGTGTTTAAATAGCAGTGCGGCTTCATCCGGGTTATAGGTACTGGTGCCTGCCACTTGCTCTTCAAAGCCGGCACCGGCGGTATCGATAAAAGTAACCGGTGTATCGCCATTAAACAATAACCGTGTTGCCACGGAAGCATGGGCCTTTAACTGATTGCCGTAAAATTCACGGGATGAGAAGCCCATGATGGACTCGTTCATCCTGTATTGTTCATCCAACAAAACAACAGCTTCGGGATGCAGGGCAACGCATTTCTCTAACAAAGTGGTGCTTAAACCTGCACGGGCGGCATCGTTTGATTTAATGGTAGGGGGGAGCTGCAAATGATCGCCGGCTAAAATTACTTTCTGCGCTTTCAGGATAGGGATCCAGCAGGCAGGTTCAAGGGCCTGGCCGGCTTCGTCAATAACTGCAGTTTCAAATTTTACCTCGCGGATGGTATAGTGGTTAGAGCCAACAAGTGTGGCGGTTATTACCTGCGCTTTGCTCACCAGGTCGTCAATAATGTGCTGCTCGGTATTTGCCACATCCTTCATGATCTTGTGCGCCTCGTTAAATAGGGCCTTACGCTGGTCGCGTTCGGATTTGCCGAAGCTGCGCTTGTACTTGTGTGCCATATCCTTATAGGCACTGGCCTGTTTTTTTAACGTGCGGATAAGTTTATTATCCGCATGGTCGGCCATTTTGCTATCCAGCGTTAGTGAAACCAATTTTGCGGATACCCGGTTGGGGTTGCCTATTCTTAAAACGTTTAAACCTTCATCGGCCAGTTTTTCGCTCAGGAGGTCAACAGCGGTGTTACTTGGAGCCACCACTAAAATTTGTTTGCCGGTTTGTTTGGCTAACAAACAAATGGCCTGCACCAGTGTGGTGGTTTTACCTGTGCCCGGCGGCCCATGAATTATGGCCAGATCCTGCGCGGTTACTATTTTGTTTACAGCCGCCAGCTGGGATGTATTTAAACGGGAAATATTTAAAGGCTGGGCAACGTCGGCAAAAACAGGGGAGGTTTTACCGCTGAGGATATTTACCAACCGGCCTTCCTTTTTTTCGCCTAAGGCCGATGCTTGTTTAATGGCCTTGAACATTTCATCGTAGCTGTTATTATCAAACAGGAGGTCGATACCAAGCTTGCCGTCGCGGGCCCAGTCGGGCAGTTCATCGGTATATAGGGTAATTTTGAGCCTGTTACCGCCCTGGTAGGTGATAGTGCCCTCCACGCGATCTTTTTGCGGATCGTGATTGCTGAACAACGCTGCGGGTACCCCAAAGCGTAACTGGTGCGATATATCCTGGTGGGTGGTACGTTCCACCTCAACATTGATGTAATCGCCCCGGCCGGGCTCGGTATTCCTGATGGCGATAGGGTACCAGGTAAGGCCCTGAGCGCGACGATCTGCGGCGGACGTGTTTTCGGTAAGTTTGAGGTAGGCGCTGCGGTCTTCTTCTTTTTCTTTGTTCAGCAAGTCGAGCAGCTTCTTGAAATAATCCATTGTCGCAAAGGTAGTAATAAAGCTAAAAGCTTAAGGCGGTAGGCAGAAAGCCATAAGGAAGTGCAAAAGCAGCAGGTGTACCATTCCCTCTTCCGGGAGCTGCTTTGTATACACACCTTTTAGATTTTGAATACTATCCAAAAGTGTTGCGTTGCGCAACAGGTGAAACAGTTAAAAAATACATCTCGCTAACAATCACCAAATTACGAATTGTCATAAAATAAAAACCGAAACAAAACCGCAACAGCTTATGGAAATCATATTTCTTAGCGCAAAGCCGATAAAGCGACTCGTACAACATCCTCCAACACGCTCATGTCGGCTCCACTCCGGGCCGATACCCTTAAACCGCTTATAGTACTAAAAATAAACCTTGCCAGTGCCCTGGCGGGTAGGGTGGTATTAAACTGCCCCAGGTGCCGGCCTTTCTCTATAACGCTGGTTAGGGCGTCTTCCACACTTTGGTTGTTTTGGGAAACCAGTTCTGCTATCTCTTTATCGTGGCTGGATAATTCAATGGCAGTATTTACCATAAAACAGCCTTTGGCCAGTTTGTCTTCTTCGCTTTCGCGGATAACGCCGTACAGTACCTGTTTAATGGCTTCTGCCGGGTTATCGGTATTGCCGAGTAATGTGAGCACCGCGCTGGTATTTTTGCCCTGGTACTGCCGCAAAGCCTTTGAAAACAGTGTTCTTTTATCAGTATAGGTATTGTAAATGCTTGAGCGGCTAATGCCCAGTCCGTCTACCAAGTCTTGGGCAGATGTGGCATGATACCCTTTGTCCCAAAACAAATCAACGGCTTTACCAAGCAGCTCATCCTCGTCAAAATCTTTATTCCTGGCCATAATTCAAATTGTAATAATACAAAAACCTATCTGGAACATTCAGTCCGGATAGGTATGAAATTTTTTAAGCTTTTTTATCAATACATAATGGCATTAACAGTTAAGCCACCATCAACAACAAGTTCGGTGCCGGTTATAAATGAGGCATCATCAGAAGCAAGGAACCTTACCGCGTTTGCAATTTCTTCTGATTGACCGAAACGGTTAAGCAAAATCCTTTGACTTAAAACAGATCCAAAGCCGCTAACCTGTTCTTCAGTTAAGCCAAGTTTTCCATAAAGCGGGGTTTCAACCGGGCCCGGAGATACGGAGTTAACACGGATTTTACGGGAGGCTAATTCACGGGCAAATACTTTAGTAAATGATAACAGGGCTGCTTTGCTTGCTGCGTATACACTGCTATCGGGGGCACCCAATGATGCGTTAACTGATGCGTTGAATATGATAGAACCACCATCATTTAAAATAGGCAGAAATTTTTGAACGGTGAAATACACGCCTTTTACATTCAGGTTCATCATGGTATCATAATGTTCTTCGGTTGCAACTTCCATCGGGCTAAACAAGGCTACACMTGCATTAAGGAACAGAATGTCAACTTTGCCAAACTGCGCTTTTACCTGGGCAACCAGGCTATCTATCTGGTCTAACTTAGCCTGATCGGATACTATACCGGTTACTCCCAATTCTTCAGCTGCTTTGCTCACTGCCGTAGCGTTACGCCCGGTAATAACAACCTGTGCGCCTTTGGCGGCTAATTCTTTTGCGGTGGCATATCCTATACCGCTGTTACCACCTGTAACTACGGCTACTTTGTTTGTTAAATTGCTCATTGTTTTATTTTTTAATAATTGTTTTTGTTTGACGACTCAAAGATAATACAATTGGAATGATCGTTCCAAAATAAAAATAATGGTTTTGTTGATGATTACATTCGGATTACAAAATAGGGGGTGGCTGATGTTGTTTAGTGATATTGGCGCATATCAAGGATAGTTGATGCTGGATTTACCACTTTTGTCTATCGTTTGCCGAACCTGTAGGTTGCCGCTGATATTCCCTTTAAAACATTAAACAAAGCAGGTAAATAAATGACTGTAAGCTTCTCATATATAAATGATTGTGAGCTGTAGTTGAAGCGGTGTGTGTTACTTGGCCTGGTGTTCAGGTGTTTATGACTAACGATTGTTTTGTTTGGTAGGTAACGATTTGTAAGCCTGGTAAATGCATTATTTACATTAGGTGATAAAATAGTAGTTTTTGCGGTGGCATTAGTTAATTATATACCCGTTTTTAAAGCCCTCCTGCCGGCCACCTAATAAATCGGGCCTGGTCTTTTCCTTAATCAAATAGACTTTTAACCACGAGCGGGTAAAGTCATGGATTGGTTTGGCTTTAATGGAGATATTAAGCAGCTATTTAAGTTAAAGTGGAATAATGGCCTATTGCCGGGGCAGGTCAAGGATTTGATAACTGCAATTAAAAAATTTTGAAGTAATATATTATATAGAATGTATAATGTTTTGAATATAAAATACTTAATAAACTACTACTTTGTTTTAAAGCTCACTATGTTTTAGTGGTTTTCACCTCGTTTAATTGAAATTGCGCCGTGACAGGCAAGGTTGTGGCCGTTTAACTTTTTGATAAATGGATGCGTATTAGGCCGCATCGCATTTGCCAATGTGCGGATGCCGAGCCGGATGGGTGGACAGGTTGATTATTGCCTGAGGTTAGGATTTGCCCACGTTCCCTTGTTTTATTTTGATACGACCAGGATCCATTCGGGCACGCCCGGGAAACTATAATTGATATGCTGGCCGAATTAATGTTTTTATAATGAAAGATAATTGCAGAAAATATTACATTTATCGGCGTAACATTATGGATGATTTTAAACAACAGATTTTTTTGATGTTGATTTAAAAACACATTTTATTATCATATTTGTTACAACCACTGGTTAACCCAATCATCTTTTAAATACTATACCAATGCAGGACTTAGACCCATCCATCCTTAAAAAAGTAAACACCTGGCTCGAAGGAAATTACGATGCCGATGTTAAACAGGAAATTCAAACGTTATTAGACAATAAGGCATATACCGAGTTAACCGATTCGTTTTACCGCGACCTGGAATTTGGTACCGGTGGCTTGCGTGGTACCATGGGGCCCGGCTCAAACCGCATTAATAAGTACACCATTGGCGCTGCAACCCAGGGTTTGGCCAATTATTTGAAAAAAACCTACCCGGGCGAAAAAGTTAAAGTTGCCATAGCACACGATAGCCGCAATAACGCCGACTTGTTTTCAAATATTACGGCAGAAGTGTTTTCGGCCAATGATATCCATGTGTATTTTTTTAAGGCCTTACGCCCCACGCCCGAACTTTCATTTGCCGTGCGCCACTTTGGTTGCAAAAGCGGGGTAATGCTTACTGCATCGCATAATCCTAAAGAGTACAACGGCTACAAAGCATATGGTGCCGATGGTGGCCAGTTTGTATCGCCGCATGATAAAGCGGTGATGGACGAAGTGGCAAAAATTGCCAGCGTTGATGATATTAAATTCAACCGTGTTGATGCCAACATTGAGGAGATAGGCGAGGAAGTTGATGAACTTTATTTAGAAGGGATCACCAAATTATCTATCTCGCCCGAGGCCATCCATCGCCAAAAAGATTTAAAAATTGTTTATTCGCCAATTCATGGTACAGGTATTACCCTGGTGCCGCAAGCTTTAAAACGTTTTGGTTTTGAGAATGTGATACTTGTGGATGAACAAACCACACCCGATGGAAATTTCCCTACGGTAGTGTATCCAAACCCCGAAGAAAAAGAAGCTTTAACCCTGGCACTAAAAAAAGCGCAGGAAACTGATGCTGATTTAGTTTTGGCTACCGACCCTGATGCCGACCGTGTAGGGATAGCTGTAAAGAACACCGATAACGAATTTATATTGCTCAACGGCAACCAAACCGGCTGCATGCTTATCAACTACCTGCTTAGCGCATGGGAAGATAAAGGTAAACTTACAGGCAAGGAGTACATTGTTAAAACTATTGTAACATCAAACCTGATTGATGCCATAGCTAAAGCCAAAAATGTAACCTGCTACAACACATTAACCGGCTTTAAATATATAGGCGAACTGATGACTCACTTTGAAGGCAAACAAACCTTCATTGGCGGTGGCGAGGAAAGCTACGGTTATTTGATAGGCGAGCTGGTGCGCGATAAGGATGCTGTGGTATCAAGCGCCTTTATTGCCGAAATGACGGCTTATTACAAAGATAAAGGCAGTAGTTTGTTTGAAGCATTAATTGATACTTACGTTCAATATGGTTTCTACAAAGAGAAGCTGATATCGATAACCAAGAAAGGTAAAACAGGTGCTGAAGAAATTAAGGCCATGATGGAAACCTTCAGGAAAAACCCGCCTGCTACTTTAGGTGGATCAAAGGTTGTTACCTTAAAGGATTACGAATTCCAGGTAGAAACCGACCTGATTACCAACACTACCAAAGTAATTGAGTTGCCTACCTCAGATGTGTTGCAGTTTATTACCGAAGATGGCAGCATAATATCTGCCCGTCCATCAGGTACCGAGCCGAAGATTAAATTTTATTGCAGCGTTAATGGCAAGTTAGCCAGCAAAGAAGCTTATGCCGATACCGACAAACAATTGGATGCTAAAATTGATGCCATTATGCAGGATTTGGGCGTGTAACCCTTCTTTTAAAAGTATATATCCTGAAAATCCCGGCCCTTGCGCCGGGATTTTTGCGTTATCATGCGTCTGAAAAATCTCCATCTGTTCGCCTGTGTACGGCCACCGTCCGCTTTCGTACGGTTTTTAATTTTTGATTTTTATATAAATAATTGATTATTAGTATATTGTGTAATTGGTACGCGTTTTAGTATTTAAGTTGTATAAACGTTAAACATTTGCCGTATGTTGAAAAATTATATAAAAATAGCCTGGCGTAACCTGATCAAACATAAGGTTTTCTCCATCATCAATGTAAGCGGCCTGGCCATTGGGGTGGCAGCGTTTTGGCTTATCAGTTTATACGTTGCCGATGAGTGGAGTTACGACCGATATAATGAAAAATCGGACAGGATTTTCCAGGTAGCTCAGCATGGCAAATGGAACGGCGGCAGTTTTAACCTGGCGGTGACATCGCCACCCTATTCACCGGCACTAAAGGCAGACTACCCCGAAGTTGAAGCGGCTGTACGCGTGGATTTGGAGGGCGGCGGCAAAATTGTTTACAACGAAAAGCAGGTTGAGGCCGGTGATATTTCATTTACCGATAAAAACATCTTTAATGTATTTAGCTATCGCTTTTTAGCCGGCGATCCCAACACGGCACTTGTAAAGCCACAATCCATCGTTTTGACTAAAACATTGGCCGAAAAGATCTTTGGCAGTGATATCTCATCCGCCATTGATAAGGTGATCACTTTTGAAGGTGACGTTCAAAATACCGTTACCGCGGTAATTGATGATGTGCCGCAAAATTCTACATTTAAGTTTAGCGCGCTGCGTTCATTCAATGCCGATTATAATGGCAACTGGGGCAACGCAGGTATTTACACCTTCGTGCTGCTAAAAGATCATGACGACTATCAAAAAATTGAAGCACGCTCCGGCGACTTTTATAACAAATACCTGAAGCAAAACCTGGCAGGGGTAACCTATAAACTGGAACTATTGCCGCTTACAGCAATTCACCTGCACTCCAACCTTGACTACCAGATGGGCAATAATGGCAACGTAGCCTATCTGTATGTTTTTGGCATCGTTGGCCTGCTCATTTTGGCCATTGCGGTTATCAACTACGTTAACCTTACCACGGCGCGTTCATCTGTCAGGATTAAAGAGATTGGCACCCGGAAAGTAATCGGCTCGGGCCGGACGCAATTGCTGTACATGTTTTTTACCGAATCAATCCTGCTGGCGGTGCTGGCTACCATTGCAGGTATGGTACTGATACAGGCTACCTTACCCTACGTAAATATCCTATCCGGTAAATCGTTACAGCTTTGGTATTTCGGGGTAACCAAATCGTTGGTGGTATTTGCATTATTCGCTGTAGTTACCGGCGTGGTAAGCGGTGTATACCCGGCTTTGTTCCTTTCGGGTTTTAAAACCATTAGCGCCATGAAGGGGCAGTTGGGTAACCAATCTTCAACTATTCTTTTCCGCAAGGGGCTGGTGGTATTCCAGTTTGTGATTACCATATTGATGATCGTTGGGTCCTGTGTAATTTACCAGCAACTCAACTTCGTGCTCACTAAAGACCTTGGCTTCAACAAATCGCAAATGCTTACGTTCCACATCGGCAACCGCGACGTGAGGGCTAAAACCGACGAAATTAAAACCCAATTACTGCAAAGCCCTTTGATCCAAAGCGTGGCGGTTGCCGGCAATCCCATCGGCAATAACGATATAGGATCTACCTACTTTAGCATAGGGGCCGACGGTAAAAAAGGCCCGGATAGCAAACTGGTAGAATCGCTGATCATCGATGAGGACTTTTTGCCTGCCATGCAGATAAAAATGGCTGCCGGCCGTAATTTCATGAAAGGTCCTGCCGATACTGCCAACCATTCCATACTGGTTAACGAAACGCTGGTGAAAGAAATGGGCTGGAAAAACCCGGTCGGCGCACGCGTTCGCAGCGGAGTAAATCACGGGGTGGTTACCTACGCTACCGTAATAGGTGTAATAAAAGATTTTAATACCTACTCGCTGCAGCACAAAATCTTGCCCATGGTGTTAAGCCTTCCATCCGAAACAAAAGATAAAGATAATTTATACGTGCGGCTGGGCCAGGGTAATGTACAGGCCGCTATCAGCTACCTGCAAAAAGTATATGCCCGCTTTGATCCCGAAAATAAAGCAGACTATAATTTTCTTGACCAAAACTTTGCAGCACAATACCAAACCGAGCAAAAGCAAGGCAAACTACTGTTTGTGTTTACCATACTGGCCATCGGCATAGCCTGTTTAGGTCTGTTCGGCCTGATCACTTTTACTGCTGAGCAAAGGGTTAAGGAAATAGGTATCCGCAAAGTATTAGGTGCCAGTGTAACCAGTATCGTAAACCTGTTGTCGAAAGATTTAATGAAGCTTGTATTATTAGCGGCACTGGTAGCATCACCATTAGCCTGGTACAGTATGAGTAAATGGCTGCAAAGCTTTGCATATCGTGTCGAGATCCATTGGTGGGTGTTCCTGCTGGCAGGCGTTATAGCCGCTGTAATCGCTTTTTTAACCGTAAGTGTACGATCAATAAGGGCAGCCACAGTTAATCCTGCCAAAAGTCTTAAAAGTGAGTAGTTCATTGGTTCACTGGTTCATTAGTTCATTGGTGCCTGGCGGATTAATTTGCCGGCGTTTGCCCCGGTTGCTAATAAACATTGAACCAATGAACCACAGACCGGTGAATTAATAAACATTGCACTAATGAACCAATGCACTAATGAACCAAATTCATGATAAAAAATTACATTAAAACCGCTTACCGCAGCCTTTGGAAAAACAAAGGCTTTACGGCTATAAATGTGCTGGGGCTTTCTGTTGGCCTGGCTGCCTGTTTGTTGATTGTGTTGTATGTGGTAGATGAGCTTAGTTACGACAGGTATAATACCAACGCCAACCGGATTTACCGTATTACGGAAAATGTACGGCTTAACGGCAGGGAAGGCTCATACGGATCAACCGAAGCGCCATTGGCGGATGCCATTAAAGATTTACCTGGTATCGAGAAGATAGCGCGATTAATCCCTAATACGGCGCTGTTTATGTCGGCGCAAAAATTTTCGGTACGTAAGGGGAACGAAAACCTGCAGGAGAAAAAGGTAGTTTTTGCCGAGTCGAACCTGTTTGATATGTTTACGCTGCCCATCATTGATGGCAGCGCCGCCAATGTTTTAACCGAGCCGCATACCGCGGTGATTACCGAAAGTACCGCCAAAAAATATTTCAATAAAACTAACGTGGTAGGGAAAACCCTCACCATTAACGATACAAGTACCTACAAGATCACGGCGGTTATTAAAGATATACCTGTACAATCGCATTTTCATTACGATTTCTTTTTGTCGTTTTCATCCATGCCCGAAAGCAAGGTTAATTCCTGGGGATATGGCGGCATGCGCAATTACCTATTGTTAAAGCCTGGCACCAATATTAAAAACCTGGAAGCCCAGATCAGGAGTATCGAACTGAAGAATTCAAATGCGCCACCATCAACCTGGACGTCAAACGGCAATTACCTGGACATCGAACTGAAGCCCTTGCTTGATATCCACCTGCGCTCTGTGAGCCAGTACGAACTGGAAAAAAACGGCGACATTCAGTACGTATATATATTTTCGGTTGTAGCCCTGTTTATACTGCTGATAGCTTGTGTTAATTTCATGAACCTTTCAACAGCCCGTTCATCAAACCGGGCCAAAGAGGTTGGGGTACGCAAGGTATTAGGCTCGGCGCGCAAATACCTTATCGCCCAGTTTTTAACCGAGTCTGTTATGGTTACGCTGGTATCAACTATAGCAGCTGTTATTTTAGCCATTGTGCTGATGCCTGTTTTTAACCAGATGGCGGGCAAGCAACTGGCAGTAACGTCACAAACGTTAACCTGGCTTTTGCCGGCCTTGCTGATGATTGTTTTGGTAATTGGATCTTTGGCAGGCTCGTATCCGGCATTGTTCCTGTCCGCTTTCCGCCCAATTGAAGTATTGAAGGGTAAAATTGCCAACGGCTTTAAGGGAGGGTTGCTTCGTAGTTTTCTGGTAGTATTCCAGTTTTCAATTTCGATATTCCTGATCATAGGTACTATAGTTATCTATAACCAGCTTAATTACATCCACAATAAAAATCTTGGTTTTGACAGGAGCGAGGTGCTGGTGATTAAAAATACCGGTGTACTGGGCAAACAGGCAGCCATATTGAAACAACAACTGAAACAACTGCCCGGTGTGGTAAACGCAACCATGACGGCATTTTTGCCGGTTGGTGACGACAGGAATGTTACAGGTTTGTTTCCTGATCGCGTTATCGATATTAAAAAAGACATGCTATCAGAGTTTTGGCCTGTTGATGAAGATTACATTAGCACCATGGGCATTAAAATGATTGATGGCCGCAACTTTAACAAGCAAATGGCCACCGATACGGCCGCCATTATAGTTAACCAGGCATTTGTGAAGATGTATGGCCAAAAACAACCGCTTGATAAAACCATCTACCGCGATACTTATGGTGTACAACCCTATCATATTGTGGGCGTAATGAAAGATTTTAATTTCAATTCGCTGCATGATAAAATTAACCCGGTGGTGTTGTATTATAGTGAAGACAGGGGTGCTATCAGCCTGAGGGTTAAAACGGCAAACATCATGGGCCTCATGAACCAGATAGAAAGCAAATGGAAAGAGCTTTCGCCAAACCAGCGGTTCTCCTATTCTTTTATGGACGAAGATTTTGATGCCACTTACAGTTCAGAAAGGCGGATAGGCCAGATCTTTATCTCATTTAGTACCCTGGCCATCCTTATTGCCTGCCTTGGTTTGTTTGGCCTTGCGGCTTACGCCGCCGAGCAGCGCAATAAAGAAATTGGTATACGTAAAGTTTTGGGTGCCAGTGTAACCTCAATAGTTGGCATGTTGTCAAAAGATTTTATAAAGCTGGTATTTGTGGCGATAGTAATAGCCTCGCCATTGGCCTGGCTGACTATGAACAAATGGCTGCAGGACTTTGCCTACCGCGCCAACTTCCAATGGTGGATATTAGCGATAGCAGGCGGGGTAGCCCTTTTAATAGCTTTTGTAACCATCAGCTTCCAATCCATCAAAGCCGCGTTAAGCAACCCGGTTAAAAGTTTAAGGAGTGAGTAACTTGTTCATTAGTTCACTGGTTCATTAGTTCATTGGTGCTTGGCGGATTAATCTGCCGGCGTTTGCCCCAGTTACTAATAAACATTGCACCAGTGAACCACCGAAGAAATAAACAAATAATTAATGAACTGTGCCACCAATGAACTAATGAACCAGTGAACTAATGAACCAATTGAGATGATAAAAAACTATATTAAAACGGCGTTTCGTACGCTGAAGAAAAACTTAGGTTTTACGGCTATTAATGTGTTGGGGCTGGCCCTTGGGCTGGCTACTTGTTTGCTGATTGTTTTTTATGTGGTAGATGAGCTGAGTTACGACAAGTTTAATACAAAGGCCGATAGAATTTATCGCATCAACAACGATATCAAATTTGGCGGCAACGATCAGTCGTACGCCAGTTCGCCGGCACCATTGGCCGCCGCTTTAGTGGCCGATTTGCCGGAGGTGGAGAAAACCGTACGCCTGATAAACAGGGGAGGCAACAACGTAAAAAAAGGCAACCAGAATATTAAGGAAGATCACATGTTGTTTGCCGATGCCACACTTTTTGATGTTTTTACATTCCCGATGATTGCAGGCGACCCGCAAAAAGCTTTGGTTGAGCCACATTGTGTGGTTATTAATGAAACCGTTGCCAGGCGTTATTTTAACAATCCGCTACAAGCTGTAGGCAAAACCCTAACCTTTAATGATAGCACGCTTTATAAAGTAACGGGCGTTATAAAAGATATCCCTAAGCAGTCGCACTTTAATTTCGGTTTCTTTTTATCCATGAGTACCCTGGCCGAAAGCAAGCAAGATGCCTGGTTCAGCAATAATTTTAACACCTACGTTTTATTACGTGAAGGAACCGATCCGCAGAAATTTAAAGCCAAATTGCCGTTGCTGATGCGTAAACACGCCGGCCCTCAGTTACAAAGTATACTGCATATCACATTCGATCAGTTTGAAAAAGCAGGTAATAAATACCAGCTTAACTTAATAGCGATTAAAGATATTCACCTAAAATCGAACGCCGTATCGGAACTGGCGCCAAATGGCAATATCCAGTATGTATACATTTTTACAGCGGTGGCTATTTTTATATTGCTGATAGCTTGTGTAAATTTCATGAACCTATCTACCGCCCGCTCATCAAACCGGGCGCGCGAGGTGGGGGTACGTAAAGTGCTGGGCTCGCCGCGTAAATACCTTATTTTCCAGTTTTTGTCCGAGTCGGTGATGGTTACGTTTATAGCGGCCCTACTGGCTATTATTACTGCTTATTTGTTTTTGCCGGTGTTTAATAACATGGCCGATAAATCATTTAGCTTCAACGTCAGTTCGTTAAGCTGGCTATTACCCGGTATGCTGATAGCAGTGCTTGTTATTGGATGTTTGGCTGGTTTTTACCCGGCTTTTTTCCTGTCGGCGTTTCAGCCTATCGAAGTATTAAAAGGCAAGCTTGCCAATGGTTTTAAAGGTGGTTGGCTCAGGAGTTTCCTGGTGGTGTTCCAGTTTTCGATATCAATTTTCCTGATTATTGGCACCCTGGTTATTTATAACCAGCTACAGTTTATTCAGCATAAAGATCTTGGCTATAAGCGCGACCAGGTGATGATAGTGCATGGCACATGGGATTTGGGTAACCAGGCTACCGCATTCAAAAACGAGGTAAAGCAATTGCCCGGGGTATTGAACGCCACCATGACAGGCTTTTTGCCCACTATGGACTACCGCAACAGCAGCAGCATGTTCCCCGACCGTAACCTTGACCAAAAGAAGGCAGTATTGGCGCAAAGCTGGACAGTTGATGAAGATTATATAGGTACGCTTGGCTTAAAACTGATAAAAGGCCGCAATTTTAGTAAACAAATGGGTACCGATACCTCCGCTATGATCATTAATGAAACAGCGGCAAAGCTGATGAACGTAGCCGATCCAATTAACAAAATGTTGTACGTTCCGCAGGATAATATGGCCAAAATCTGGAAGGGCTACCGGATAGTTGGTGTTGTGAAGGATTTTAACTTCAATTCGTTGAAAGCAAATATAACCCCGGTAGCATTGGCGTTCGGGGACGACAAGGGGGCGCTAAGTTTAAAAGTTAACACTGCCAACATTACTACGCTAATGGGCCTTATCAAAAGTAAGTGGAAATCAATGGCGCCCAACCGGGAGTTTAACTACTCGTTTATGGATGATGATTTTGATGCCACTTACCGTGCCGAGCAACGTATGGGTACTTTAGCCATTGTGTTTACCACGCTGGCCATTATTATCGCTTGCCTTGGCCTGTTTGGCCTTGCCGCTTATGCTGCCGAACAACGCAGTAAAGAAATAGGCATACGCAAAGTATTGGGTGCCGAAGTAAGCACCATTGTGGCCATGCTGAGTAAGGATTTTATTAAACTGGTACTGATAGCCATTTTGGTAGCAACGCCCTTAGCCTGGCTGGCTATGCACCAATGGCTGCAAAGCTTTGCCTACCGTCAAAACATTCAGTGGTGGGTAATAGCGGTATCGGCTTTTCTTGCTGTTTTTATAGCTTTCGCTACTATCAGTTTTCAGTCAATCAAAGCTGCGTTGAGCAACCCGGTGAAGAGTCTGAGAAGCGAGTAGAGCCTCACCCAACCCTCTCCAAAGGAGAGTGCTTTGAATAACATAAATGGAGTTTTGCTATTTAGAGTTTAAGGGTTTAAATTTTAGAGTTTAGGATTTGGTATTTAGAGTTTAAGAATATGATTAAGAATTATTTTAAAATAGCCTGGCGGAACCTTTACAAGCAGAAGGCATTTTCGCTGATCCATATCCTGGGATTAACCATGGGCATTACTGTGTGCCTCATGATTTTCCTGTATATTATGAATGAGTTTAGTGTTGACAAATTTCATAAGCAAGGCAAAAATATTTACCGCGTAATGCGCGGTTTTGATCCGGCGCAGCCGAAGGTTCCATACCTGTCGGGGCCGTATGCGCCGGCTTTGCTGAACGACTTTCCGCAGGACATCAAAATGGCGGTGCGCGTATCGCCGCAAAATAACCTGGTATCATTTGGCGAAAAGGCCTTTAACGAAAAGAAAGTTTACGCTGTAGATGCCGGCTTTTTTAAGCTGTTTACTTTCCCGCTTTTGAAAGGCGATGGTGCAACTGCGCTGGATAATCCCAATAGCGTGGTACTTACCGAGACTACTGCCAAAAAATACTTCGGCTCGGCCGATAATGCCATGGGTAAGGTAGTGCAGTTTGATAAGCAGTTGAACCTGAAAGTTACGGGCGTTGCCAAAGACGTGCCATCAAACTCGCACCTTGATTTTGATATGGTGATGCCGATAGCCAACTACACTAAAAACCAGGGTTTTAATGTGTGGATTAATAACGGGCTGTTTGTGTACGTGCTTTTGAACGAGCATACCAGCAAAACAGCGCTCGAGAGCCGGTTTAAGCAGTTCATGGATAAATACATGGGCAAGGATATGCAAAAATTCGGTGCCAAGTTTGATCTGGCTTTAACCCCGCTGAATGACATTTATTTTGAGCAATATTCGGCCTTTGATAACGTAAAGCATGGCGATAAAACGGTAGTATTCATCTTTATATCCATAGCGGCGCTTATTATGCTTATTGCCTGTATTAACTTCATGAACCTGGCCACCATAAGGGCTGTTGAGCGTTCAAAAGAGGTTGGGATGCGCAAGGTAATGGGGGCGTTGCGTAACCATTTAATCTGGCAGTTTATTGGCGAGTCGTTGATGCTGGCGCTCATATCGTGCGCGTTGTCAATTGGTTTACTGTTGCTGCTGATGCCATTCTACAACCAGTTGCTGGGCTATTCCTTAACCGTATCATGGAATAGTGCGCCTATCTGGGTGTTCCTTACTGGCGTTATTTTGATAGTAGGCGTTTTAGCCGGAAGTTATCCGGCCATATTTATGTCGGCGTTTTCGCCAATACAGGCTTTAAAGGGTAAATTGAAGCTGGGTAAAGGCGGCAGTATTTTCAGGCAGGGCCTGGTGGTATTGCAATTCAGTATTTCGGTGATGCTTATCATCGGCACTATTGTTATTGTAAACCAGATGCATTACATCAAAAGTAAATCGTTGGGTTATGATAAAGAACAAACGCTGGTCATCAAGATAGATAACAACGATATTTATGATCACCGCAAAGCGTTTAAGGATGAATTGCAAAACTCGGGTGCTGTATCCTCAGTCTCCCTGATGTCGGGCGAGCCGGGTGGATTTTACGATATGCACGCGTTTGATGCTGAAGGGCAACAGGCCGTTTTCAAATCGCGCACCGAATTTGCTGATTTTGAATACGTAAAAACTTTAGGTTTAAAGGTAATTGCCGGCCGTGACTTTTCGCCGGAATTTGCTACAGATACTACTAACTCGGTGCTCATTAACCGCACCTGCGCCAAAGAGTTGGGTTTCTCGCCACAGCAGGCTATAGGCAAGTGGATAAAAAACAGGGGCAGGGATGATAAAAAGCGTAATGTGGTAGGCGTCGTGGAGGATTTTAATTTCCTTTCCCTTAAAGAAAACATGGATGCACTGGTGATTGCGCCAAATGACGACAGGAGGGTAATTGTTATCAAACTAAAACCAGGCAATCTCCCCGCATCGGTAGCTGCGGTGAAAAATATTTATACCAAAGTAGCGCCGGTTTACCCTTTTGAATATACTTTTTTAGATCAGAAGTTTGATACCACGTATAAAACAGACATCAGGCAGCAAACCATGCTCACTATCTTTTCGGGCCTGGCTATTTTTATTGCCTGCCTTGGTTTATTTGGCCTGGCTTCGTTTACAGCCACAAAACGCACCAAAGAAATTGGCGTACGCAAAGTATTAGGATCATCGGTGCAAAACATCCTTATCCTGATCTCGAAAGACCTGCTTAAGCCGGTATTGCTGGCAACTATAATAGCCATGCCTATAGGCTATTACTGTATGAATAAATGGCTGCAGAGTTTCGCCTACAAAACCCCGCTGCACTGGTGGGTTTTTGTGCTGGCTGCATTTTTAACTTTTGTGATAGCACTGGCTACCATCAGTTTCCAATCGTTAAAAGCAGCGCTGATGAACCCGATAAAGAGTTTAAGGAGCGAGTGAATTTTTAGTATCAAGTAGTAAGTATCAAGTATCAAGACAAAAAAAAGGTTTCGCTTTTGGGATTTGGCACTTTAGCGTTTAGGGTTTTACAATTAGAGTTTAGGATTTAGAAATTAGAATTTAAGAAAGATATGAATACCAAATTAGCGTGGCGTAATTTAAAAAAGAACAAGCTGTATGCGTTTATTAACATCCTGGGTTTAACCATAGGTATTGCCAGTTGCCTGCTTATTGGCATCTATATCAAGCACGAACTGAGTTACGATAACTTTCAGGCCAATGGCGATAGGATAGTGCGGGCTACGATGGAGTATGAACACTCTGGCGGAGCGCAGCATATTGCAGTTACCGGAACCAAAGCCGGACCTCAATTTAAACGGATGATGCCAAGGGTGGAAGCGTATGTGCGCACCCTCAAAAGTTCGGCAATAGTAAGTTATGCTGATAAGGTTTTTGAAGAGAACAGCCTTTTATATGCCGATGCTAATTTTTTTAAAGTGTTTTCATTTAAGCTGACAGATGGCGATATCACTTCCGTTTTGAACGCGCCTGACAAAATTGTCATCACCCAAAAAGCTGCCCAAAAGTATTTTGGCGGGCAGCAGGCTATAGGCAAGGTGTTAAAGGTTGGATCAAAAACATTCACAGTTTCGGCAATTGCCCAGGATGTGCCCTCAAACTCGCAGATCCAGTACGATTTTGTATTGCCCTTTAGCTTGTATATGGATAGGAACGGGCCTGAACAATGGTGGTCGGCTAATAACATGACCTACCTGTTGCTGAACAGTAAAGATGATATTATACCACTACAGAAAGAGATAAAAAGCTACATGGCCGATGTGAGCAAAAACGAACTAAAGATGACCGGCCATGAGTACCTCAGTTTCAATATCCAACCTTTAAAAGATGTTCATTTGCATGGCAATATGCCCGATGAATTTGAACCGGGTGGCAGCATAACTTATATATACATTATGCTGGCTGTGGCTGTGCTGATATTGCTGATAGCTTGTGTAAACTATGTAAACCTGGCTATAGCCCAATCGGCAGGCAGGGGAGGCGAAATTGGGGTGCGCAAAGTAATGGGTGCAGGTACAGGCGAGTTGTTTTGGCAGTTTATAACCGAATCTGTATTCACGGCTGTTATTGCCGCCGTGTTGGCTGTGGCATTGGCCGCTTTTGTATTGCCTTTATTTAATAATATTTCGGGCAAACAGTTGCAGTTATCGGCATTTGGTAATCCGTTAATATTGGTTGGCCTGGTTGTTTTAAGCTTGTTTATCGGTTTTGCAGCCGGTGCTTACCCGGCTATATTGTTATCTGGTGCAAACCTGGCGAAAATACTGAAATCGGGTTTTTCGTTTACCTCCGGTCAAAATGTGCGTAAATCGTTAATCGTGTTCCAGTTTGTGATCTCTATTTTCCTGATCATATCTACGGTTATCATCTTACAGCAATTGTCGTACATCCGCAACAAGGATGTAGGCTACAACAAAAGCAACGTGGTAGTATTGCCTATTGATTCTAAAATCCTTCCACAACTGGATGCCCTTGAAAAAGGCTTGAGCCTGGTGCCAGGCGTTCGGCAGGTAGCCGCAGCCAATAACGAACCCATTAACGTAGGCTGGGGCGATGTTATTAAAACTAACGACGGTAAAAAGATCTCGGTAAATGCCATCCCAGTTGATGAAAACTTTATAAAAACCATCCAACTGAAACTAATTGCCGGCAGCGATTACACCCATGCCGATTTGATGACACTGGATACATCTGATAATTATAAAAACTACCGCTACTCCTTCATCCTGAATGAATCGGCCGTAAAAGCCCTTGGTTGGACACCTGAGCAGGCCATAGGTAAAACTATTGACAAAAACACGCCAGGTGTAATTAAAGGCGTGGTAAAGGATTTTAACTTTAAAACTTTCCATGACCCTATCACCCCGCTGGTATTGTTCCTGAACGGTGATCAGTTGTATAACGTTTTTGTGCGGATAGATGGTAACAACACATCCCAAACCATTGCCGAACTGGGCAAGGTTTGGAAAAGCCGTATCAGCCACCGCCCCTTTGATTACCGCTTTTTGGATGATGATTACGACGCGCTTTACCGCACCGAACAACGTACTGCCGGTGTATTCACAACATTTTCGGTATTGGCTATTTTGCTGGCATGCTTAGGCCTATTTGCTATCACCGCCTTCGCAGTAGTGCAGCGCACCAAAGAAATAGGCATCCGCAAGGTGTTGGGTGCAAGTATTGCCAATATCATCCTGCTGATAGCGAAAGACTTTTTAGCGCTGGTGGTTGTAGCAACAATAATTGCATCGCCAATAGCCTGGTACATATCCAGCAAATGGCTGCAGGATTTTGCTTATCGTATAGATATCCAATGGTGGGTGTTTGTAATAACAGGTATAGCAGCCTTATTGGTAGCGGCCGTTACGGTGAGCATCCAATCAACCAAAGCAGCCCTGGCCAACCCGGTGAAAAGCCTGAAGAGTGAGTAGGCAGTTTTCAGTTGGCTGTTAGCAGTTTTCAGTTAACAGTATTAGCAGTTATTGGCTGTTGCAGCCAAGATTGAAGCGATAAGTACCAATGAACTAATGAACCAGTGAACCAATGAACAACATTAAGATTGCCTTCAGGAGTTTAAGCAGGAATAAGGGCTTTACCTTTATTAACATAACAGGTTTAGCTGTTGGCCTGGCCGTTTGTATTATGATTATGCTTTACGTAACCCATGAAATGAGTTATGATAGGTTCCATAAAAATGGAGAGCGGATATTTGTTTTACATGCTTCTGTAAAAATTGGCGGCACAATGCTCAACGTGGGGCATATGGGTTACGAAACCGGCCCTATTGTAAAGCAAAACTATCCTGTGGTTGAGAACTATATGCGCACTATGGCCTATTTCAGGCCGGTGATAGTGTATAACCCTGCTTCTCCGCAAACCAAATTTTCGGAAAGTAAACTGTTGTTTGCTGATCAAGGTTTCTTTAAGTTCTTTTCATTTAAGTTGCTGTCCGGAGATTCGTCATCTGCATTAAAGGATCCATTTTCTGTGGTGATATCGCGGGACATGGCTAAAAAGTATTTTGGCGATGCAAATCCCGTTGGCCAAACGTTGGTGCTTAAAACAGATAGCACTTACACTTATCACATTACCGGCGTTGCCGAAAACGCGCCTTCAAATTCATCTATCGAATATAATTTTATTGCCTCCAACTTAAGCCTGCTCTCTATGAAGGAGGCTTCGTTTTACACCGGGGTTAAGGAAGTAGGGCCAGGTTCGTTCGATCTGCATTTGCTGTTGAAAAACGTTGCCGACACGGCAAGTTTAAAGCGTAACATGCAGGCAAAAGCCAGGTTGGATAAAAACTATGACGACATCAGTTTTTCATATACCCCGATAGCCGACACGCATCTGCAAAACAACTTTGGCGATTCATCCAACATTAAATACCTTAAAGTATTTCCTTTGGTTGCCGTACTAATATTGTTATTGGCATTGGTTAATTACATGAGCCTCTCTACAGCCAGGGCAACATTAAGGGCTAAAGAGGTAGGCGTACGCAAGGTATCCGGCGCGAGCCGTAAAAGTATCGCTATGCAGTTTTATGTAGAATCTGCTTTGTTTACGGGAATCTCGTTCGTGTTAGGATATTGCCTGTGTTACCTGTGCAAGCCCTGGTTTTTAAACGTTTTGCAACTGAAGATCGACAATTCTTTTTTATATAGCCCGATAGTTTTAGGGCTGATGTTTGCCTTGCTGGTAATCACCGTGCTAATTGCCGGTAGCTATCCCTCACTGGTGTTATCAGCCTTTAAACCGGTAATCACCCTAAAAGGTAAAATGAGTACGCAGGCAGGCGGCGCAACAGTGCGCAAGGTTTTTACTACCCTGCAATTTGCTATCTCGGTAGGGCTCATCATTTGCGGCATTATTATAGACAGGCAACTTTATTATTTCAGACATGCCGATACGGGTATTAGTCGCGATAACACCATTATGGTTCCGGCAGGTACAAACTTATCCAAATCGTACGCCGCATTTAAAAAGGATATAGGCGACCTGGCCGGCGTAAGCAGTGTGGCTACATCAAATCACCCGATGTTTAAAGGTTACGATATGTTTTTTGTTGATGGAAAACAAAAAGGCGAAACCGTAGGCCTGGTACCCATGATGGTTGATAGTAAGTTTACCTCGCTGTTGGATTTAAAATGGAAACATCCGCCTTTAAACAGCACAGATGTRTTGGGCCAAAACAAAATAGTAATCAATGAGCTGGCTATCGCAAAGCTTCATTTGCCTTCAAACCCGATAGGTAGCTATGTTGATAATAAAGGAGAGAAACTGGAAGTAGTAGGTGTTATCAAAAACTTTAACTTCACCTCGCTGGCCGATGAATTAAAGCCTGTGGTATTGTTTACGCTTGCAGACACTACAACGCTTTGGAGCAAAAGGGGCTGCACCCTTTTTGCCAAAATAAAACCGCATACCAATTTGCCAACCTTGCTGGCCAAAATGCAAGGCATCTACAAAAAGTATGATCAGGATACCCCGTTTGAATACACTTTCATGGACGATGCCTTTAACCTGCAATACAAAGCCGAAGATAGATTGGCGGCGATTTTTAGCCTGTTTACTTACATCACCGTTATCCTGGCCACTATGGGTTTGTTTGGGTTGGCGGCTTTCACCATTGAACAGCGCACCAAAGAGATAGGTATCCGTAAAATATTAGGTGCAAGTTTGTCAAGTATTGGCACCCTGTTATCTGTCGATTTTCTGAAGCTGGTGTTGTTATCTATCATCATAGCGTCGCCGGTAGCCTGGTGGGCTATGCATAATTGGCTGCAAAATTTTGCCTACCGCATAGCTATCCCCTGGTGGGTATTCACCGCAGCCGGGATAATTGCTATGCTAACTGCGGTTATAACCATCAGTTATCATGCGATAAAGGCCGGGTTAGCGAACCCGGTGGATAGTTTGAGGAGTGAGTAGTTCACTGGTTCAATGGTTTATTTGTGAAGAGTTCGATATTACGGTTATGATGATTTAGTCTTTCCATTTTGAGATTTAGGTTTTGGAATTTACTCTTTAGGATTTAGAGTTTAGGATTTGGAATTTATTTCCCCCCGGATGCAACTTATTTCTTCCTGCCGTTGTCTTATCAATAAACCAAACTAAAACATTATGAAAAAGCACTTACTGCTATTTTTTGTTGCCTGCCAAAGCTGTGTTGTTTTTGCGCAAGACTCCAAAACTCCATACATGACCAAACCCATTTCCGGAGCTGTTAAAGATGTATTTGTAAATACATCGGGCGGAAGTATTACCGTGAGCGGTGCCGCCGGAGAGTCGCCGCGGGTTGAGGTTTATATCCAGGGAAACAATAGCATCGGCAATATATCAAAAGAAGAAATCCAAAAGCGTTTGGAAAACTACGAGCTAAGCGTTACCGTTAGTGGTGGCGAAGTTCATGCGACGGCCAAAAACAAGCACAATTTTTCTAACTGGCGAAATTCGTTAAGTATCGGCTTTAAGGTATTTGTACCCAAAAATGTTAACACCAGCCTGAATACCAGTGGTGGCAGCATACACCTGGATAATTTAGATGGTACCGAAAAGTTTGAAACAAGCGGCGGCAGTTTGCATGTTGATAAATTAACCGGGATGATCAAAGGCCAAACATCAGGCGGCAGCATTCATGTAAGCAATTCGGGATCGAGCATTGATTTGGAAACAAGCGGCGGCAGTATCGAAGCAAGTAACTGCAATGGTAAAATTCACCTGGAAACCTCCGGTGGCTCATTACGTCTTACCGATTTAAAGGGAACTATTGATGCCAATACCAGTGGTGGTAGCATCAGCGCCAACAATATTGCAGGCGAGCTAAAAACAGGTACATCAGGTGGCAGCATCAACCTTAACGGCCTGGCTTGCGCGTTGGATGCTTCAACCAGTGGCGGCAGCTTTCATGCGCAATTTGCCAGCGTGGGCAAATATGTTAAAATTGATGTAAGCTCGGGCCACATTGATATCTCGGTACCATCAAAATCGGCCCTTGACCTTGATTTGCGTGCCGATAAGGTAGAAGCCAACTTTACATCAAACTTTAGTGGCACTAAAGAGAAAGAAAGGATAGAAGGCAAATTGAATGGTGGCGGTTCATCCTTCGAAGTAAGAGGCAACAGCCGTATCAATCTTAATCTTAACTAAGATCTATATAAAGTAACCAAGTACGCACAAGGGCCTGTTGTTTAACGCGACAGGCCCTTTGTGTGTTAAGTCATAAGCTATAAGTCGTAAGTCCCGAGCCATAAGTCTTAAGCTTCTAAATCTGAAATGACTTAGGGCTTCGGACTTAAGACTTTGGACTTCAGACTTTAGGCTAAATACTCCCGGTAACGCTTCTTGAGTAGGTTCATCATCCCTACATTGATGTCCCATTGATTAGCCACAGGCATTTTTGTATACGGTAGCGCCGGCATGTAGGGGTGCGGCCCAAACTCGGGGGTAATGGTTAGCAAGCCGGCACCGCTTTGCACACGTGAATTTACTATTGCATCCCACCATTGCAAATGGGCTTCGAGCTCTGCATGCCATTCCGGAGCGGCAGGGTCCGAAACCTGGGCCGACTCGGCATGACCCACACGGGCGTGAATGTGGATAGTGCGACTAATAGCTGTTTCAACCGCCTCTGTTTGTTGTTCCAGCAGGCTTTCAGATACGTTACACCAGTGCGAAAAATCTGCCGTTATCAAAACATCGGGGTTATCTGTAAGTAATTGCTTAGCTACATGAGCGGCGAACAAAGCTTTATTTCGATGGGTTTCGTGGGCAATCGTAATACCACTGTTAACAGCAATCTCGTTAGCAATTATAAAAAGCTGGCGGTTTTGGTCGCCCGTAAAATAATCTTTTCCCGTTTGCGAATCAATGAGCAAGGGACCCGCTTCGGCCACGTTTTCAAGGTGCTTGCGGAAGTTGATTTTATGCAGCTCAAAATCCTCTTCGAACGATTGATAATATTGACCAATAAAAAGCAGGTCATGTTTTTTTATGGCATTTAAAATGATGGCCTTTTCCTGTTCATCAAAAGGCAAAGGTGCTTCAATACCCTGGTAGCCTGCTTCTTTTACTTTTAAACAAAAATCATCCCACGACAATTGCTCTGAGCCCCAGCGCGGACAAAAAAACTTTATTTTCATTGCAAAACTTATAAGAATGGTAAAAGATGGATTGTATGATTAATTAGTTATAAGGCGATAAATATATGATTATTTGCCCCGCCCGTCACCTTGTACCACCAGATCGTCCCCATTTTAATATCAAACCCAATTTCTCCATCTTTTTGCATTTTGGTTGTGTTTTTCAGGCTCGAAAATTTAAGCGATAAAAACGCACACTCCCTGTAACGTTTCCGTACGGTTAAAATAACTGTATGTTTTGCAAATTTCTGATTATCAAAATATTATATATTTGGCACGTGCTTTTTGGGTGTAGTAGAAATATTGAACATCACCATGATAAAAAATTATTTTAAAATAGCCTGGCGTAACCTCATCAACAAAAAAGGGTTCTCGTTTATCAATATAACCGGGCTTGYCGTAGGTATGGCCGGCGCCATACTCATTTGGGCCTGGGTACAAAACGAATATAGTTTTGAAGATTTCCAAAAAAATAAAAATAGCCTTTACAAAGTTTGGAACCGGGGAACGGATGGTACAAATGTTTACACATTTGATGTTACCTCGTCGCCCGTGGGCAAAACCTTAAAACAGGAGTTTCCTGAGGTTAAAAACTACGCGCGGCAATATTGGAGTATCGACCGTCTTTTTAATTTTGGAGATAACTCTGTTAAAGCCAAGGGGAACGATGTAGATAAGGGCTTTTTAACCATGTTCAGCTTCCCGTTTCTGCAAGGCAACCCGGAGCATGCTTTGGATGGTGTTACCGATATTGTGATAACCAAACACCTGGCTAAGAAGATATTTGGCGATGCCGACCCGATGAATAAGCTGATTAAGCTGGAGAATAAAACAAGCTACAAAGTAACCGGTGTTTTAAACGATTTACCAAACAACACTACCTTCGATTTTGAATACCTGGTTTCGCTGGCCGCAAACGAAAATACCTACACCAATGGATCCTGGGGCGATAACAGCTACAATACATATGTACAGCTACAGCCTAATGTTGATATCAACAAGTTTGCTGATAAGATAAAAAATGTTGTAAAAGCACATGACCCGAAGGCATCGCTCGAGGTGTTTTTACATCCCATGACCAAATGGCGCTTGTATTCCACTTTCGAAAACGGAAAAATTGTTGGCGGGCGCATCGAGATAGTTCACCTGCTGCTTGGTATTGCCGGTATATTACTGCTTATTGCCTGCATTAATTTTATGAACCTGAGTACCGCCAGAAGCCAGAAACGGGCGAGGGAAGTGGGGGTTCGTAAGGTAATTGGTGCGGGCAGGTTAAGCCTCATAGGCCAGTTTTTAAGCGAATCCATATTGATAACTTTTATAGCCGGGCTGGTATCCTTGTTATTGGTGCAACTGTGTTTACCGGCATTTAACCAGCTAACCGGCAAAGCATTGGTTGTTAATTATATCGATCCGGAATTTTTATTAGCTTTCTTTGGCTTCATCATCGTAACAGGATTGCTTGCGGGCAGCTATCCTGCATTCTTCCTGTCAGGTTTTAGGCCGGTTAAAGTTTTGAAGGGGACTTTTAAGGATACACAGAAACTCATTAGTCCGCGTAAGGTGCTGGTTGTACTACAGTTTACGGTAGCTATTGTATTAGTTGTAGCTACCATTGTGGTTTACAGGCAAATTAAGTTTGCCCAAAACCGCGATATTGGTTATAAGCAAAATAACCTGGTAGAGATTCCTATGGAAGGCGACATCAATAAAAACTACGACCTGATTAAAAACGACCTGATCAACAGTGGAGCTGTTACCGCCATGAGTAAAACAGGGTACACCGTAACGATAGAGGGCAGTCGTACTGATGGCTTTAAGTGGGAGGGCAACGATGCCAACCAGGACAAAATGGGATTTTCGAGGCTGGGGACTGCGGGCGATTTTGTGAAAACAATGGGGCTTAAACTGGTAGCAGGCAGGGATGTTGATTTTAATGCTTTCCCCGGCGATAGCGCATCTGTTATGCTAAATGAAACTGCGGTTAAATCGATGCATTTAAAAAGTCCTATTGGCAAATTTATCACCAGGGGCAATGAGAAATTGCAGATCATTGGTGTGTTTAAGGATTTTATTATCAGATCGCCCTATGCTAATGTAGACCCAATGATTGTTTTTGCATCCAAATATTGGACATACAATACCGTCATTCGGTTGAATGAAAAAAACAGTATGACCAAAAACCTTGAGTTAGCAGAAAAGATCTTTAAAAAATATAACCCTGCCTATCCGTTCAGCTATGAATTTGTTGACCACGAGTTTGGCAAGAAATTTAACGATCAGCAGCAAACAGGCTCATTGGCATTTGTATTTGCCGGGCTTACCATTTTCATATCATGCCTTGGCTTATTCGGGCTGGCAGCCTATATGGCCGAAAATCGCGCAAAGGAGATAGGTATCCGGAAAGTGTTAGGGGCAAGTGTAGCCAGCATTACCCAAATGCTAACCAGGGAATTTGTTGCTTTGGTATTTGTTGCCATAATTATAGCTACTCCATTTGCCTACTATGCCATGAATAAATGGCTGCAGGATTTTAGTTACCGTATAGATATTGGGTGGTTAACATTTGTAATGGCCGGTTTAGTTGCAATCATCATAGCGGTGTTAACAGTAAGCTTTCAATCGGTTAAAGCTGCAATAGCCAATCCGGTAAAAAGTATCCAGGCCGAATAATTTAGTCTCAAGCCGGAAGTCGTTAGTTTTAAGTCTTAGGTTCGAAAAATAAAATGAAGCTTACGCTTGATACTACAGGATCAGAACTTAAGACTTTAATAAAAATCTTCCAAACCTGAGAAATTTGGATTTAGTTGATTAGTAATATGCGTTCCGGGATGAGATCCGGGACGCATTTTGTTTTAGGGCTGACTTCTTTCGGGCACGATAACAATATCAAGATCTGTTATCTTTTTCACGTACAACTCATCAACCAAAATCATCACAATAGCCAGTAAAGGCACGGCCAGTATAATACCTAAAACGCCCGATAATGTACCCATTAATACCTGCGCCAATATGGTTAAAGCCGGTGGTATGTTAATCATCTTGTTTTGAATAATGGGGGTTACAATATTGCTTACTATGGTTTGGATAACTATGTACATTAATGCTACTATGATAGCGGTGTTTGTGCTTATGGTTAAAGCCAGCAAAACACCGGGAATCATGGCTGCAAATGATCCAAAGTTGGGGATTAGTTTCAGCAGGCCCGTAAGCAAGGCAAGCACCAAAGCCACCGGTATGCTCATAATGCCCAGGCCAATAGATAGTAAAATAAATACCAGCACCATGGATAGCATCATTCCTTTCAACCATCCCTTGAGCGCAAAGCTAATCCTGTCAATTACCTGGTGCGCGAGTGGTTTCCGGGTCTCGGGCACCAATTTTATCATGCCATCCTTATATAGGTTTGGATTACTCGTGAAGAATATGGCCAGGAAAAGGATGATATAAATATTACCCAGCACACCAAAGCTGGTACTAAAGAATGATTTGGCAGTTGTCATCAAAGCATCCGAGTTGTCGTCTGCCAGGTATTCCAATATCTTCCTGCCGATAGGGGTTTCGTTCATCTTTACTTTGGCGTTGCTGATGGTATGTGGCAAGGTGTCACTCAACACAGCTACCTGGTTAGATATTTTAGATCCCATAAACCAAAATAAAACCCCAAGCAACACAAACGTACCGCCAATAGAAATAATCATGCAAATCCGGCGTCGCCATTCAGTTTTGCGTTGTATCATATCGCCCAGGCCATGAAAATAAACTGATATCAATACACCAGCCAGCACCATTAGTAATACGTTAAATGCAACGCGGGCAATCAATATGGTTACTACCAATAAAGCTACGATGGCTACAGTATGCCATACTTTTTGAATATAGGTGAGTTCCTTCTGGATTATTTTATTGGTGTATTTATCATCAATAGGGGGCATATGGTACTTATTGAATTGGGTTCAGATAAGGTGACAATAAATACACTTAAAAGTTTTAACAATTTGATAATACTGTGTTAATTTAAGTTTGGTAATGGATTATTTAAGCGCAGGTTCCCCGGAAGCGGCACCACTTTTTATGTGGAATTGCCGGTCGGAGGCGGGAAGTAATAGCGATGTAAGCAGCCGCGTATAAGTAATATCAATTCAATATTAAAGTGGAAATTGAACGGCCCGGAAGCACCACATGCGATTTATAGCTTCCCCTGGAAAACTGCATATTTTTATCCTTGTCGCCTGTGGTTAAATAGGTATCCAGTGTTTTGTATGCCCTTTTGTTATTACTTAAGCCAAGTTTTACAGATGTATCCGTTGTGCCGCGGTTAATGGCCACTATTACCAACTTATTGTTTTTATCCTTCCAGGCCGAGATCAGCACCTTATTGTCAGCTGAATGTTCAACGCCGGTATACACACGAACCATTCCCGGGCGAACGAATAAGCTGTAATGCCCCAGAGCCCAAAGGTTTTTGGTTACTGTAAATTCGCCATCTTTATAATCGGGCTGGGGTTTTAAGGCGATGAGGTAGTAGCGGGTATTAAATTCGGCGCTGCCAGGCTCGTAGGAGTTCCAGAACTGCCAGGCAGTGGCGTTGCCGGCGGTAAGGTCGGCATGAATAACTTTAGCCAGGAACAGTGCGCAATCCATCGCGCTTCTGTCGCCTTTTACACCTTCTTTAAAACCATCTGCCAGCATGCTATACTCAGATTCCCAGTAGCTGATGTTATACTTTTTGGCAGTATCGGCCAGCCTGGTCCTGATTGCAACGAGTGTGCTGTCGTTACTTTCGGTAAAGTAGCTGTGACCTGCAATTACTGGCGGCACATGGTTCAGTGCTTTAACAGATAATGAACTGCCGGGGCCGAAGAAATGCTGGATCTGGCTTGATGAATTGCCTTTGCCCGAATACAGGTAATTGAGCATCCCGGCCTCACCTATCAAAATTTTGGTATCAAGATTTTCCTTGGTAAGCGCGCCGTTGAGTTCTTTAACTACATGGTAAATTTCGTCGTTTTTCCATGCCGAACCTTCCTGGTCGGCTTGCTTGTAGGGGTGCGACCAATCCCATTGCGGCTCATTAACCGGGCTTATGTAGCTAAAATGAAGGCCTTCTTGATCAAAATGACGGATCACTTTGGCTAAAAAATCAGCATAGGAGTCGTACGCATCAGCTTTTAAATTACTGGTATAATCCTTTTCTGTTTTGTAACCCAGCCCGTTCCTGGTAAATTGTACCGGTGGGCTGTTTGAAAAAGCTATCAACGTTTCTACCCCATAATCATGTGCTTTTTTTAAAAAGAATTGATATCCCGCCTGCTTGCTCCAGTCATAGCTGCCATTAGGACTTAAAAAGCACTCCGTTCTTTTTCTGAAATCCTTAATGCCGCTGCTGTCGCCCTGTTCAGTTGTGCCGGCACCTATGTTAAAGCGCCACGCTGATAGCCCTATCCCCACGGGGGTACCTTGCTTATCTTTTTCCTTGCTGAATAATAAACGTGCGATAGCTTCCCTTTTTTCGGCAGGCCAGTATTTGCCTATCCCCTCAGAAAACCAGCAGCCCGATGCTCCTATGTTTTCAATTGTCTGCGCGGTATTGTTCAAATTTACCTGCAAGGTTATTACGGTATCCGTTTTTTGAGCAATGGCGGCAAATTGGAAAATAGTTACCAGCAGGAAGGTTAGGAATAGCTGTTTAAAAAGGCTTTTGGGTAATTTCATCTTGGTCAAATATAAGCTGTCATTTTTATATTGAGGTGCTGCACGCAAACATCATTTGAGGTATTTTGGTAAAAAAAGTATTACCATACCTTTTGCACCGGGGCTGTTAGGGTTTTATTATTACTTTTAACAGCATTCATACATCAATCCAGGGTAGTTCTACATCATGAAAAAAATAGCTTTAGCAATCGTGGGTATTTTGCTTGCGTTTTCCTTTGTGTTTTTTAAACAACCTGCAAAGCAACCGGTTAAAGATACCCGCCCCAATATAGTGGTGATACTTGCCGACGACCTTGGCTTTTCTGATATAGGCTGTTACGGGTCCGAAATTCATACACCTAATATTGATTACCTGGCTGCGCATGGCATCAGGTATACCCGCTTTTACAATACATCCCGTTGCTGCCCCACAAGGGCATCGTTACTAACGGGTTTGTACAACCAGCGTGCGGGTATTGGCAACATGACCGATACTGAAGATGAGCCCGGCTACCTTGGGCACCTGGCCGAAAATTCGGTTACCCTTGCCGAGGTGTTAAAAGGGGCGGGGTACCATACTGCCATGTCGGGCAAGTGGCATGTAAGTAATACAGTAGGGCAAAAAGATCCTGAAGAGCAACAGAAGTGGCTTAATCACCAGGTTTATTATCCAACTTTTTCGCCATTGGCGCAATACCCAACCAGCCGCGGGTTTGAAAAATTTTTCGGCACCATTTGGGGAGTGGTTGATTATTATGACCCGTTTAGCCTGGTAAGCGGCACAACGCCCGTTAAAACTGTCCCTAAAAACTATTACCATACAGATGCTATTAACGACACAGCCGCAAGCTATATTAAGGAGTTTAGCAGGGATAACAAGCCCTTCTTTTTATACGTTGCCGAAAACGCGCCGCACTGGCCGCTGATGGCACCGCCGGAAGATATTGCCAGGTATAAAGATACCTATAAGGTTGGCTGGGATACCATCCGCGCACGCAGGTACAATAAGCTGGTAAAAGCAGGTTTTATTGACGCTGCAAAGGCACCCTTATCGCTTAGGGATAAGGCAAGCTTGAAGTGGGAGGATAATCCCAACAAAGACTGGGACGCCGCCGCCATGGCCGTGCATGCCGCCATGATTGACAGGATGGATCAGGGGGTAGGCCGTATTATAAAGGCATTAAAAGAAAGTGGCAAACTGGATAATACACTCATTGTTTTTTTAAGCGATAATGGCGCCAGCAGCGAAAACTGTACCGCTTACGGTCCCGGATTTGACAGGCCCAACCAAACCCGCGCCGGTGAAAAGATTGCTTATGATATGAAAAAAACAATCCTTCCGGGCCTCGAAACATCTTATGCATCCATTGGCGAACGCTGGGCAAACGTGGCCAACACACCGTACCGGTATTGGAAAGCCGAATCATATGAAGGCGGCGTTCATACCCCGATGATCGCGTTTTGGCCAAAGGGGGTAACTGTGGCAAATGGCAGCTTATCAAACCAGTTAGGCCATGTAAAAGATTTTATGGCCACGTTTGTCGAGCTGGCAAAAACAATATACCCGCTTACCTATAAAGGTCACCCGGTAATGCCCAAGCAGGGCAAAAGCTTTGCAGCCTCATTTAAGGGAATAACAAATGCCGATGAGGCTTTGTTTAATGAGCACTATGGCGCGCGTTATGTTAGGTACAATGGCTGGAAAATGGTTTCCTTATCCAACGATACCACCTGGAACTTGTACCACATAAGGGATGACGAAACCGAGATCAATGACCAGGCAGCTAAATACCCCGAAAAGGTGAGCCAATTGAGCGCCATGTGGCACCAATGGGCCATGGCCAATAATGTGTACCCCAAACCTCGCCATAAATAAAAATACAGCCGGTATAACCATGACATATATAAAAACCTACCTGTTCTTTTTTGTTGCCTTGCTTTGCGTGGCAAGTTCATCAGCCCAGCAGCGGCCCAATGTTATTTTTGTTTTGGCCGATGATATGGGATATTCCGATTTAGGCTGTTACGGCAACCCCGTAATTAAAACCCCTTTTTTAGATAAAATGGCTCAAAAAGGGGTAAGGGAAACCAATTATGTAGTATCAAGTCCTTCGTGCACGCCATCGCGGGCATCGTTATTAACCGGGCGTTATGCATCAAGGATGAACCTGCCTTATCCTATCCCGCCAGGATCAACCCTGGGCCTGCCCGACCAGGAGGTTACTATTGCCGAAATGCTTAAAAATGTGGGCTATAAAACAGCCATGATAGGCAAATGGCACCTTGGCGATCATAAGCCCTGCAATCATCCCATGGCGCAGGGGTTTGATTCCTATTACGGGTTGCTGTATAGCCACGATTACCGCTCGCCTTATGTGAAAAGCGATACCACGTTAAAGATTTTCAGGAACCACAAGCCGGAGGTTATTAAGCCTGCTGATTCGTCAATAGTTGATCTATATACCAACGAGGCAATTAAATACATTAAATCGCAAAAAAAAGGACACCCGTTTTTCCTGTACCTGGCACATAATATGCCCCATTTGCCAGTGGCCTTTGCATCATCAAAAAAGAATAAGGGCCGTTCGGATGGCGGCCACCTGGGCGACGTGGTAGAGCAGCTTGACGAAAGCCTGGGCCAGATATGGAAGGTGCTTGAAAAGCAAGGTTTTGCAGACAATACGATCTTCATGTTTTCGAGTGACAATGGTCCGTGGATTGAATTTCCGGACCGTATGTCGGGCGATGGCRCAACCAAGCACTGGGATGCCGGTACCGCTGGTGTGTTTCGCGGTAGTAAGGGCCAAAGTTATGAAGGCGGCGTGCGTGAACCATTTATTGTATACTGGAAAAATCATACCCCTGTAAATGCCACCATCACCAGTATGGTAAGCAACCTGGATGTGCTACCCACGCTGGCCAACTGGACAAATGCTCCCTTACCAAAGGGTCGCACACTGGATGGGCAATCCATAGCCGACGTGTTGCTGGGCAAAGCGCCCAGGCACCACAAACACCGCGAAATTTATTATGTAAACAATGGCGTTTGCGAAGCTGTAAGACAGGGCGATTGGAAATACCGCGAAGTTAAAGCCGAAAACAGCAGCAAAGGTATTTTGAAGGATGCTCAGCAAACGCAAACAGAGCTGTTCAATATTTCGTATGATCCCAGCGAGCGTACCAATGTAATAACCGAATACCCGGATATTGCCAGGGAGATGAAGGCTTTGTTTGATAAATTTCCCGGTAAAACCGAAAATTGATGTAAAGCTTGTGAGGTTTAAACCCGACCGATTAAATATGCTATAATATTGCTTTAATTTGCAACTACCAAATTTGGGGTACATGATGAACCGTATTTGCCTTGTTGAAGATGAAGAAAAAGTAGCCGCCTTTATTTCAAAGGGATTGCAGGAACATGACTATGAGGTAACGCATGCCATTGACGGCTTTACGGCGATTGATCTGTTAGCTGGCCATTCTTTTGACCTGATAATCCTTGATCTGATGCTGCCTGATATTAACGGCATCGACCTTTGCCGCCGCATCCGCAGGGATAATAAGCAGCTACCGATATTAATGCTCACCGCGCTGGATAGGGTAGACGATAAGGTAAATGGCCTGCAGGCGGGCGCTGATGATTACCTGGTAAAACCTTTTCATTTTAACGAGCTTTTGGCGCGGATAAGCGCCCTGCTAAGGCGTTCACGGCAGGAAATGCCCCAGGAAGAAGGTTTATTAACCTTTAGCGACCTGAAGCTAAACACCTTTACTAAAACTGCCGAGCGCGCAGGTGCCGAAATTACCCTGACCACCAAGGAGTACCATTTGCTGGAATTGTTTTTGCGCAACCCCAACAAAACATTATCAAGAGATTATATCGCCGAAAAGGTTTGGGACATTCAGTTTGACACGGGCACAAATTTTATTGATGTTTATGTAAACTATCTGCGTAAAAAAATAGAAAAAAGTGCGCAGTCAAAACTCATTCATACAGTGATAGGGATGGGGTATATTTTAAAGGAGAAATAAGACTGCATGAAAATAAAAAACAGGCTAGCCTTAAATTTTACACTCCTTAGCTCGGCCATGCTGCTGGTTATTATGGCGAGCATGTACCTGGCTTTTGCCGATTTTTTCAGAACAGATTTTTACGGCCATTTAAAAGACAGGGCAAAGGTAGCCGCGCAGCTATACCTCGAAGCCGACGAAATATCATCCGATTCATTAAACCACGTTCGCGAACGTATGCTGGAGCAGTTACCCAACGAGGTAATCAGGGTTTATAATGCCAACAACATAGCCTCGTTTATAAAAGATAAAGAGCAATACTGGAGTTTTAACACGATTGAAGAAGTCCGCGCAAAAAAGTACACCAGCTTTAGGGAGGGAGAGCGGCAAACAATAGGTATTTACTATCATGACAACCAGGGTAATTTTGTGATCCTGGCCTCCGCCTATGACCAGCAAGCAAAGGTGCGCCTGTCGGGTATTATTCGCATCATGATCATAATTCTGATAGTAGTGAACAGCGTTTTATTTTTTATAGGCAGGTGGTTTGCAAAGCGGTCGCTAATGCCCATTGATGGGCTTATCAAACAAATGAAGCAAATTAATGCCAGCAGCTTACATGTAAGGGTTGATGAAGGAAAAGGCAAGGACGAAATAAGTGCCCTTGCCCTTAATTTTAACCGCTTGCTTAGCCATCTTCAAAATTCGTTTGAATTACAGCAAACCTTTGTTGCCAATGCATCGCATGAGTTACGCACGCCGGTTACGAGTATCATTGGCGAAGTTGAGGTTGCCCTGAACAAGCAGCGCAGTATTGTAGATTATGAGCAACTGTTAAATTCGGTTTTAAACGATGCCGGGCGGCTCAGTGATACCATCAGCAGCCTGATGGAACTGGCGCAAACGGATATGGAATATACCCGCGCAAAGCTGGAACCTATCCAGATTGATGAACAAATATGGGAGTTGCAGCATCATTGGGCTATGTCGGCCGGGCACCCGCAATTGCAGGTGCAAATTGATCATTTGCCCGACGATCAGCAGGCACTTTTTATCAATGCCAACCTCACTTTGCTTAAAATAGCGTTCAATAATATTATTGGTAATGCATTCAAATTCTCGCACAATCAACCCGTTATTTGCCGTTTAAATGCCGATGACCAATCCATAGTAATTACAATTATTGATAAGGGCGTTGGTATCCCTGCCGATGACCAGGAAAAAATATTTACCCCGTTTTATCGCAGTGCAAACGGCCGCGTATTTGATGGCAATGGGGTAGGGCTGTATGTAGCTTTTAAAATTATCCAGCTATTTAATGGCACCATTAACATACAATCGGCAGTTGGGCGGGGCACTACTTTTACCATTAGTTTTGTGCCAATTTTCTAATCTCTTTCTAATCCCGCTTTAATGCTGGTCTAATTTGGGTGGTATAGTTTTGCGCCAAACAAATAAACTATGCACCGAAAATTTGTTATCGTTCTTTTTTCAATTCAACTATTACTATGGTGTATAGCTGTCGGGGGCCCGGTTTACGGGCAACCCTCCGGCGGCGATACTCTCAGGATGTCATTGAAAGAGACAGAAGCCCAATTCTTAAAAAATAATCTCGACCTCATTATTCAGCACTATAGTGTTGACCAGGCGCAGGCGCAAATAATTACTGCCCGGTTGTTCAACAATCCCGACTTTAGTTTTGCCAACGTGTTATATAACCCGCAAACCAAACGCTTTTTTGATACCAGCCATGATGGCGGCGAATATTCGGCCCAGCTATCGCAGCTTATCCAAACTGCGGGCAAGCGCAATAAAAATATCCAGCTGGCGCAGATAAGTGTACAGCAGGCACGGTACCAGCTATTTGACCTGTTACGTACGCTACGTTATACCCTCAGGAACGATTTTTATAAGGTTTATTTCCAGGAGCAATCGGCACAGGTTTACCAGGAAGAGATTAATTCGCTGGCTAAAACGCTTAAGGCTTTCCATGAACAGTATGCCAAAGGCAATATCGCCCAAAAAGAAGTACTGCGTATCCAGTCGCAGCTATACTCGCTGCAATCGGAGCTTAACGACCTGATGAATGGTATTGACGATACCCAAAGTGAGTTGAAACTGATGATCCGCGCCAAACCATCAAGTTATGTACTGCCGCAGGTTGATATCAATTTGGAAGGAAAAAATATGGTGTCAGATGTACCTTATCAGCGTTTGATAGATTCGGCTTATGCCAATCGCAACGATCTTAAAGTTGCCCGCTCGGTTGTTGATTATAACAACATTAACCTGAAGTTGCAAAAGGCAACAGCTATACCCGATGTTACCCTTTCATTGGCTTATGACAAGCAGGGTAGTTATATCCGCGATTATTCAAGCGCGGGCATCGCGTTTTCGCTGCCGTTTTTTAACCGCAACCAAGGTGGCATAAAACAGGCCCGTATAGCGGTGGATGCCAGTAAGGTGCAATTACAAAGTCAGCAGGACCAGTTGGAAAGCGAACTGGCTAATGATTATAAGGGTGCTTTACGGCTCGAAAACCTGTATAACAGCTTCGACCCCAAGTTTAAGCAGGATTTTAATCACCTGATACAGGAAGTGTTTAAAAACTACCAGAAGCACAACATCGGCCTGTTGGAGTTTCTTGATTTTTATGATTCGTATAAAACCAATACGCTGCAGTTAAATAACCTGCAACTCAACCGCATCAGCTCGTTAGAGCAATTGAATTTTGCAACCGGCACACCATTCTTTAATCAACAATAACACACAGATCATGTATCGCCCATATAAAATAGTTGTTCTTAGTATTGTTCCGGCCCTTATCTTATCTATCTCTGCCTGTTCGCATCACCCGGACGAAGCGGCAAAGGATACCCGTTTTGAGGTAACTGATACCTTATTGCGCAGCCTGGTTATTGACACCGTGAAGGCCGAAAACGCACTGTCGGAAATTACGCTTACCGGTAGCATAGCGCCGGATGAAAGCAAAATGGTAAAAATTTTTCCGATGGTGAGCGGTATAGCACAGTCGGTACATGTGCAGTTGGGCGATGTGGTTAAAAAAGGCCAGGTGCTTACCACCATGAAAAGTGCCGAGATTGCCGGCTTCAGCCGAGATTTGATTTCGGCACAGGCCGACCTGCGAAACGCCAAACGCCAGCTGGAAACTACGCAGGATCTTTATAAAAGCGGCCTGTCATCTGAAAAAGACCTGGAGCAGGCAAAATCTGATTATCAAAAAGCTACCGCCGAAAACAATAGGGCCGGTTCTATCATGTCTATCAATAAAAGCAACGGCAAAGGGTATGAAATCCAGGCACCGCTAAGCGGTTACATTATCGAAAAGAATGTGACGGATGACATGCAGGTACGCGCGGATAATAACCAGAACCTGTTTACCATTGCCGATCTGTCGTCGGTGTTTGTGCTCATCAATATGTATGAATCAGACATTGCCAGTGTAAAACTTGGCGATGCTGTACAAATAACCACACTGGCCTATCCGGATAAAGTATTTACCGGCAAAATTGACAAACTTTTTGACGTGCTCGATCCGGATAATAAAGTAATGCGTGCCAGGGTGATGATTAGCAATCCGGATAATATGCTGAAGCCGGGCATGTTTACCAATGTAAAGATCCAAGCCAAATCGGGAATGAACCTGCCGGCCATTAAAACAGATGCTATTGTGTTTGATAATAATAAAAACTACGTGGTTGTTGTAGATGGGCCGGCTAAAGTGCATATCCAGCCTGTTGAAATAGCCAAACGGGTAGAAGATGTGGCCTATATCAGCAAAGGGTTAAAGCCGGGGCAGCGTGTGGTTGCTTCAAGGCAGGTTTACCTGTATGAATCATTAAAGGAGTAAAGCCTCACCCTGCCCTCTCCAAAGGAGAGGGTTCTGACTAGCATGGGGTAACCTTAGCCACCATTCTAATAATAGAGTCTGGAAAATAAAAAAACACGCAAATCAAAATTCCTCTCCAAAGGAGAGGACTTAGGTGAGGCTTTATAAAACGAACAGATGAACAAGTTCATAAAAGGAGTGCTTTCTTTTGCACTTAAAAATAAGATTTTTATATTTTTTGTTACCCTGCTTATGGCGGTGGCGGGCTATATCAGCTTTAAAACCATAGCCATAGATGCCTTTCCGGATGTAACCAATACATCGGTAACTATTATAACCCAGTGGCCCGGTCGCAGCGCCGAGGAAGTGGAGAAGTTTGTAACCCGCCCCATAGAACTGGCCATGAACCCGGCCGAGAAAAAGACCAGTGTGCGCTCGTCGTCGTTGTTTGGCCTGTCGGTAGTAAAAATTACATTTGATGACGATGTAGACTATGCGTTTGCCCGTTTACAGATCAACAACCACCTTGATGAGGCCAATTTACCGGATGGTATTACTCCCGAAATTGAGCCCCCTTACGGACCGACAGGCGAAATTTACCGTTATACCTTAACTAGTAATAAACGTTCGGTGCGCGAATTAAAAACTATACAGGACTGGGTGGTAAGCCGCGAGATAAGGGCGGTGCCGGGCGTAGCCGATGTAAACAGTTTTGGCGGCGAGGTGAAAACCTACCAGATTACCATAAACCCCGAAAAGGCGGTTCAGTACGATATTACCCCCTTGCAGTTATTTGACGCGGTATCCAAAAGCAACGTAAACGTAGGCGGCGATGTGATACAGCAAAGCGGGCAGGCTTACGTGGTGCGCGGTATTGGCTTGCTCAATAATATCAGCGAGATAAAGAACATTGTTGTTAATAACGTAAAAGGTACGCCTATTTATGTAAAGACAATTGCCGAAGTAACCGAATCATCATTGCCCAGACTGGGCCAGGTGGGCCGCGATGTTGACCCGGATGTGGTAGAAGGTATAGTGGTGATGCGCAAAGGCGAGAACCCCAGCGTTGTTATTGCCGGCCTTAAAGATAAGATCAAAGAACTAAACAGTACTATACTGCCTGAGGATGTTAAGATCAATACTTTTTACGACCGCGAAAACCTGGTTGATTTTGCAACGCATACCGTGCTGCACAACATGGCCGAGGGGATCATATTTGTAACGGTGATTGTATTGCTGTTTATGGCCGATTGGCGCACCACGGTAATTGTAGCCATTATCATCCCGCTGGCGCTGTTGTTTGCCTTTATGTGCCTGAAGTTAAAAGGTATGTCGGCCAATTTACTCTCGATGGGCGCTATCGACTTTGGCATCATCATAGATGGGGCCGTAGTAATGGTGGAGGGGATTTTTGTACTGCTTGACCACAAGGCCAAGGAAATGGGGATGGAGAATTTTAACAAGCTGAGCAAGCTTGGGTTAATCCGCCAGGCCAGTTTGGTGAACGGTAAGGGCATCTTTTTTGCCAAAGCTATTATCATTACCGGTTTGTTGCCCATCTTCAGCTTTCAAAAGGTAGAAGGAAAAATGTTTTCGCCCCTGGCCTGGACATTGAGTTTCGCGCTTTTGGGAGCCTTGTTGCTAACTTTTACGCTGGTGCCTGCGCTGTGCAGCATCCTGTTACGTAAAAATGTAAAGGAACGTCATAACATATTTGTAGAGTTTATCACCAAAAATGCACTTCGCTTTTATACCCTGTGTTTTAAACGCCGCAAAATTGTGTTCCCGATAGCAGTTACTGCTTTGGTTATTAGTTTAGGTTGTTTTACGTTGTTAGGTACCGAGTTTTTACCGGAATTAAACGAAGGTTCGATATATGTGCGGGCAACGGGCCCGTTAAGCACCTCGCTGGAAGAATCGGTAAAGCTATCCAACGAAATGCGCAGGATTTTCCTGAGTTTTGACGAGGTTAAGCAGGTGATATCACAAACCGGCAGGCCAAATGATGGTACCGATGCTACGGGCTTTTACAACATCGAATTCCATGTTGATATTTATCCGCAGGATGAATGGAAACGCAAGGAAACCAAAGAAGAACTAATTGCCCGGATGCAGGATAAACTTAAATTTTATCCCGGTGTCGATCTTAACTTCTCGCAACCTATATCAGATAATGTAGAAGAAGCGGTATCGGGGGTAAAGGGTTCGATAGTAGTGAAGATGTTTGGAGATAACTATCCTTATATCGAAAGCAGGGAAGAGCAGATTTACAAGATCCTGAAAGGTGTACGCGGTATTGAAGACCTGGGAATTTTACGCAACATGGGCCAGCCCGAATTGCAGATAAACCTTAACCAGGATAAAATGGCCCAATATGGTGTTACAGCTGCCGATGCCAACGCGGTGATAGAAACCGCGATTGGCGGCCGCGCTGCTACACAGATTTACGAGGGTGAGAAGAAGTTTGATTTAAGGATTCGTTACCCGGAAGATTTCAGGAACAATGCAACCGCCATAGGCGATTTGCGTGTACCTACTTTAAATGGCGGTAAAGTTCCGCTAAGAGAGATAGCTGATATTGGCAAGATAACGGGGATCAGTATGATCTACCGTGATAAAAACAGCCGTTATGGCGCTATCAAGTTCTCTATCCGCGGCAGGGATATGGGGAGCACCATTGCCGAAGCACAGGCCAAAGTAAATGCGCAAATTAAGCTGCCTAAAGATTACCGCTTAGAATGGGCCGGCGATTTTGAAAACCAGCAACGTGCTACGCAAAGGCTGTCGCAGGCAGTGCCGGTGAGTTTGCTTATCATTTTCTTTATCCTGTTTATCCTATTCGGTAACTTCAGGGATTCGTTGCTGGTATTAAACAACGTGCCTTTTGCCATCATGGGTGGCATCCTGGCTTTGTTGATTACCGGCGTTAACTTTAATATATCGGCAGGGATAGGGTTTATAGCATTGTTTGGTATCTGTGTGCAGAACGGCGTTATCCTGATCTCGAAATTTAAATCAAACATTAAGGAGCTGCGCCATCATCAATTTACTGATTTTACCGAGGCTTTGAAAAACGGCGTTGCCGATAGGATGCGCCCGGTTATCATGACAGCTATGATGGCCGCCATTGGTTTGCTGCCGGCTGCATTGTCCGCAGRCATTGGTTCCGAGGCTTCAAAACCATTAGCCATCGTAGTAATTGGCGGCTTAATTACCAATACCATTTTTAACCTGTTTGTATTCCCCATCGTGTTTTACTGGACTTACCGTAAACGCGTGGAAAGCGGAGACACCGGAAGATTATAACAAGGAACTTTCCCCAATTTCTCTATATAACCGAGCTCCCGTTGTAATAACGGGGGCTTTTTTAACAGGATAAACACATCTAATTGGGTTAACATAACTTAACACATTTTAGATAAATTTTTTGTAAGTGGTTTATAATCAATACAATATATTAAATCATGGTTAACACTAAACTGATCGCGCAATTTTTACGCATCCAATATTTGTGCCTGTTGTTGGCCAATTCAGGTACCGAAGGGGCCTGGCTCTTCTAATTATTTTGCCCGGGTTTTTAGCCACGAGGTTCCCTTACCATTACCCAATACGTGGCGTTGGTAAGCGGCTCCAAAAACGAAGCCGCAGTTTCATACCCTAACCGGTTGTAAAATGAAATATTTCTGGGCGTAAAAGTTTCCAGGTACGTGGGCAAGCCCAGTTTATCGGTTTTTTCCAATATCTCGTTTATCAAACCGACACCTAAACCTTTACCCTGAAATTCCGGTTTAATGCCAACGATGGAAAGGTACCATGATTCGGGGCCAATTAAACCCTCCAGTTTTGCCGACATAAAATCGACCATTTGCACATAGGCATCAAGTACGCCATCACCTAAACTGGTTTTCAGGAATGTTTTCTTTTCGCGGCCTTTTTCTGATTCAAGCGCTGCACTTAAGGGCTTACTCCATACAGACGCGCCATACCTGTGTTGGTCCGGAATAAACAGCAGACCGTATTTTTCGGCCTCGTACATCGAATAATCAAGGTAGCTTATTAAAGCCTCCCGTTTCTCCTTATCGCCGGGGATTGATTGTAATAGCCTGATATAAAACGGATCGGGTTGTAATGCCTGGTATAAGGCTTCAGAAAACTCCTGGTATTTAAGCGTGTACATGGCTGGTAAATATCGGAAATTATGCACTGTGCTAACAGACAAAAATTGATTTATAGTTGAATAAGCCCCCGGTGTCCACAAATCAAAAACAGCCCGAAGATTTTGTCCCCGGGCTGTTTTATTATGGCTTTCAGCCTTATGCTTTTGGCTTTCAGCCTATTTCTTCATTACTTTATTTACAATATCGTTTCCAAAAACAAATACCATCAGGGTAACCAGTATCACAAAGCCCACTATTTGCGCGCGCTCAAGGAACTTATCGCTTAGTGGTTTACCTTTTATCATCTCCACTATCAGGAACACAGCATGGCCACCGTCAAGTGCCGGGATAGGCAATAGGTTCATCAGTGCTAATACCATTGATAAAAAGCCTACCAGGCTCCAAAAGTGAACCCAGTCAATAGTGCCGCCAAACAGGTTTGCTATAGCAACAGGGCCGCTTACGGCTTTGTTAAACTTAACATCGCCTTTAAATATTTTACCCAGACCTTTGGCGTTATCAGTAAATGTGCTGATCGCTCTTGCCGCACCGATTGGGAACGATTGAAAGAAACCGTATTTTATGGTCTTTACTTCGGGGAAATCGCTTTTTGGCCTTGCAAAACCAATAGTGCCATCGGCAGTTACCTGGGCTTTTATTGGCAAAATGGTGCTGTTGCGTTTTACGCTCAGGTCAACCAGTTTGCCTTTGTTTGCCGCCAGCTGGCTTTGAATCTCGTCAAAAAATACTACAGGCCGGCCGTTTACTGCCACCACGCTATCGCCTTTTTGCAGGCCTGCTTTTTTAGCATTGCCATAAACCGAATCGACAGAAAATTTGGTACGTGGTACGCGGCTTATGAATTCTTCAATACCATGATCGGCCAAATCATTTAATATAGTATGCGGCACTGTAATGCTTAATGTTTGGGCACCGCGCACTACGGTGAATACCGTGTTTTCGAGCAATACTTTTGGGCTTGTTAAATCGTCAAAACGTACAATTTCTTTACCATTAACGGCGGTAATTTTATCGCCCGGCAATAAGCCTATTTTTTTGCCTACCACGCCTGGTACAATGCCATATTGCGCACTGGTATTGGGGATATAGCTTTCGCCAAAACGGATGGTCAGTATCCAAAATATAACAATACCTAAAATAATGTTAACCGTAACACCGCCCAGCATTACAATTAAACGCTGCCAGGCTGGTTTTGAGCGGAACTCCCAGGGCTGCGGCGGACCGGCCATCTGGTCGGTATCCATCGATTCATCTATCATACCGGCAATTTTAACATAGCCACCTAAAGGCAGCCAGCCAATGCCATATTCAACACCTTTATATGTAAACTTAAACAGGCTGATATTCCACGCGTCAAAAAACAGGTAAAATTTATCTACTTTAATCCCGAAAGCCCGGGCCGTTAAAAAGTGCCCCAGTTCGTGCAGGATGATTAAAATTGAAAGGCCCAGTACAAGCTGGCCTACCATGATCACTATACTCATTCGTTATATTTATCTATTAATAGTTTATTGCCTTTAACGGCAGTTTTTGTATAAAATTTTGCGCAAAGATGCGTGTTTCTTTGTCGGTATTCAAATAATCGGTTATGGTTGGTTGTGATACGAAGGCGATTTGCAGCATACACTCTTCAATCAAATCGCTCATGGCCAGGAAACCGATGCTGTTATTTAAAAAACCTGCAACGGCAATCTCGTTGGCCGCGTTAATAATACAAGGCATGTTACCACCTTGTTTTAACGCAGCGTAAGCTAAACCAAGATTACGAAAAGTTTCCAGGTCTGGTTTTTCAAAAGTCAGGTTAGAGTAGGCGGTAAAATCAAAGCGCTTAAAATCGTTTTGAACGCGGTTAGGGTAGGTTAGGGCGTATTGGATGGGCAGTTTCATGTCCGGCAAACCCATTTGCGCTTTTATCGATCCATCCCTGAATTGCACCATCGAGTGGATGATAGATTGCGGGTGAACCACCACATCAATCTGCTCTGCATCTACATCAAAAAGCCATTTGGCCTCAATCACCTCCAAACCCTTATTCATGAGCGATGCCGAATCGATGGTGATTTTGGCGCCCATAACCCAGTTGGGGTGTTTTAAGGCGTCTTCACGGCTTACACCAGCCAAAAAATCAAGGCTACGGCCACGGAACGGCCCGCCCGACGCGGTGATGATCAGTTTTTCTACCGGGTTATTTTCCTCGCCTGTAAGGCACTGGAATATGGCCGAGTGTTCAGAATCTACCGGCAGGATGTTAACCCCATGCTGTTTGGCTAAAGTGGTTACAATTTCGCCGGCGACAACTAAAGTTTCTTTATTGGCCAGGGCGATATCTTTACCCGCCTTTATAGCGGCAATAGTAGGCTCCAACCCAGCAAAGCCAACCATTGCTGTAAGCACAACATCAATATCAGGATGCGTAACGGTATCAATAATAGCCTGGTGGCCTGCCAGTACTTCAATGGGTAGGTGCGCCAGGGCCTCTTTAACCTGCAGGTATTTGCCGGTATCGCATATAATGGCATACGCAGGCACAAACTCAATAGCCTGGCTAATTAATAGCCCGGCGTTGGAGTGCGCTGTAAGTAAAAAAGCCCTGAACAGGTTGCTGTTGCCCTTTATCACCTCAAGTGTTTGGGTACCTATGCTGCCTGTTGAGCCTAAAATGGCAATGTTTTTTATCTGGTTACTCAATTATAATATCTTTATATAAGAAAAATGCCGGTTATCCTAAGCTTGTCGAAGGACGCGAGGAGAGGCCTTTACCCGCTATGCTTCGACGCGCTCAGCATGACACCCTTTTTTTATTTCAGCGAATATAATTATAATACGCTTCGTCTATGTCAATTCGCTCTTTAAAGTCTCCCCTTTAGGGGAGATTTAGAGGGGCTTAAATATACGCTTTTAAGCCATCTGCTATCTTCCTGTCGTTTGATAGCCTTGGCACCTTATTTTGTCCCCCCAATTTTCCTTCCGAACGCATGTAATTTATAAACGCGTTTTTTTGTAGGCCTTGGATGATCAAAGGTTGCAAAATGTTACCTTCAATCAGGTCAAAATAGTAAATATTTTTCTTTTGCAGGGCTTTGTCCACTTTTATGGCAAAGGCCTGAAGATCGGCGGGTGGTGTTCCAAACTCAACAAACCACTCGTGGTAGGGGAGTTGCCCGACCGCTGGGTTAACCTGCGGGGCTACGGTAAATTCAATAACATCCACCCCCTCGGCCTTTGCTACGCTCATTAAGGCATGTTCTACTTCTTCGCCAATAACATGTTCGCCAAAGGCCGATATATAGTGTTTAATACGGCCGGTTACAATGATTTTATAAGGGTTTTTAGATATGAATTTAATGGTATCCCCTAAGCTATACCCCCACAGCCCGGCGCTGGTGTTCATGATAAGCGCGTAGTTTTTCTCCAGTTCCACATCTTTGATATTGATGCGGGTTGGGTGCTCGTTAAAGTATTCTTCAGAAGGAATAAATTCGTAAAATATGCCTGAATCAACTAATAACAGTAGGCCGTGCTCCTTTTGCGAATCCTGGAAAGCGATAAAGCCCTCAGATGCGGGATAAGTTTCGATAGAGTCAATTTTAAAACCAATACTTTCCTCCATCCGGGCGCGGTAAGGTTCGTAGTTTACGCCGCCATGCACGTACAATTTAAAGTTAGGGAAAATATCCTTCACCTTTTTGCCGCCAGACTTTGCCGAAAGCCTGTCGAAATACATCTGGCACCAGGGTGGTATGCCGCTGATGAGGCGCATATCTTCATTAAAAGTTTCGTCAACTATGGCGTCAACCTTTTGCTCCCAATCTTCAATGCAATTGGTTTGGTAACTGGGTAATCTGTTTTTTTGAAGATAGGCGGGCACATGATGCGCCACTATGCCCGAAAGCCTTCCTGTTGAAACGCCGTTCTTTTCGGCTAAAACCGGGCTTCCCTGTAAAAAGATCATTTTACCATCAACAAAATCGGCGTTGCCGGTTTCATGAATATATGCAAGCAAGGCATTGCGGGCGGCTTTAATATGCTGGGGCATACTTTCCTTTGATATCGGGATATATTTTACACCCGATGTAGTGCCCGATGTTTTGGCCAGGTATTTTGGCTTGCCCGGCCATAGCACATTTTCTTCGCCTTTTACAACCCTGTCTATATAGGGGCGCAGGTCTTCATAATCGTGGATAGGTACGTTTCGTTTAAAATCTTCGTAGCTATTGATCTGTGAAAAATTATGCGCTTTACCAAAGGCGGTATCTTTAGCCTGGTGAATAAGATTGCTAAATGTATTTTGCTGCAATACAAGGGCGTTTTTACGCAACTGATTAAGCTCCCTGTTTACCAGGGCTGCAAAAACTTTGCTTAATACAGATTTAAGGCCCATTGGTTAATTGGTTTCGGACAGGTCATCGTCAACATCCAGGTGGCTATAAACTAATTTACGGTAGGTAACCATAATAATTACCTGGATAAAAGGGAACGTTAGCAAAAACCAGCAATAAAAAGCTAACCTGAATATGAATCCACCCTTTTCATCAAGTCCGGTTAAATTTATGATCAGGAAAACAGGTATCAATGCGATAAACAGAATGCCTATTATAATAATAAATATACTAAGGGTTTTAAAGAAGTTATCCTTGGTTATTTCGAAACTTTGTTTGAGCGATTCTATCGGTGCCGAATCATCGTCAACAATAAAGCAGATGCAAAATATACTGCGGAGACTTATGTAGAGGATAATCAATAATTCTATCGTTTGAAATATGCTTTCCAACCCCAGAAACCGTTGAGCCAATACGTAGAAGAAGAATAATATTGCAACAAAAAATGCTGTTAAAAAGCCGATAATAACAAAATTGAATGTCATTTTAGCCGATGGCAAAATATCTTTAAACTCAAATTCATAATATTCCTTATCCATTAAGGTTAATATGAGTTTGTAAAAGCTTAAACCAATAAAGCACTGCGTTATCAAGGCTATGAAGAAGAAAATAGTGGTAGTAAGGTAATCGCCAATTAAGAAAAAAGTCTTAAAAAAGTCAAGTACCTCATTTATAAACAGCGAAATAACCGAATACACAACAAGTGGCACAAAATTTTTCTTTAAAATATTCCATGYAGTTTTAATGGTTTCTGCAACAGAAAAGGTGTGGTACATAGGTTATTATGATCTGTTAAAAATTACCCGCTTCCAAAAATCCTGCATAAATCCTATCCCGTAGGCTGTTAGTTGAGTGAAGGCAGCTATAATGCTCAAAAATGCGATTTTTGCTGATTTATTTTTCCACCATGCATGAAAAAATATTAACAAAATGATAAACAACACTATAAAGTTACCCAGTTTGGCAATCTGCCAGCCCAATAGGTTGAAAATGAGCGTAAAAAGCAAAAATAGTGTGAACGCCGCCGGGAAAAAGTGCACCGCCTTTAATTCCCCCGGGAAAAACTTATAAATGTTTATACGTGCCCTGCCAAAAAAGTGCAGTTGCTTAAAAAACTGTACAAAATTGGTACGGCGTTTATGGTAAACGATGGCGTCGGGTATCAGCCCGATTTTAAAACCAAGGGAATGGATGCGGATGCTATATTCAATATCCTCGCCCAGTCGGGTGATAATAAAACCGCCTGCTTTTTCCCATACCTGCCTTGATACACCCATGTTAAAACTTCGTGGATGAAACTGCCCAATCCCTTTTTTATTACCGCGGATACCGCCTGTTGTAAAAGGGGAGGTCATGCTATAGCTGATGGCCTTTTGCGTAGGCGTAAATGAAGCGTGTGCTCCGTCGGGGCCGCCGTAGGCATCAAGGTAATTTGTGGTTAATGAATTATTCACAATCTGCAGGTAATCTGCCGGGATCAAACAATCCGAATCGAATATGATAAAGTAATCGCCCCTGGCGCGTTCAAATCCAAAATTGCGTGTAAAACCCTGACCCTCGTTTACTTTTTTAAAGTAGCGAACATCCAACTGCCCAACAAAGCTGTTTACAATAGCTTCGGCATCATTAACCGATCCATCTTCAATCACCAAAACCTCAAAATTCCGGTACGTTTGCAGCACCAGGGTCTCCAGTAATTCTTTGATCTCCTGCGGGCGGTTGTATAAAGGAATGATGATGGAAAAAAACATGTTTTTTAGATGTGCAGATTTCAGATGTGCAAATGTGCATATGAAGCTGTAGAATTCACGATTTTTTGATGTTAAATTTTGATAAGCTTTGCATCGATGAAAAATAATTTTATTTTTTTTCCTGATTCATCTACGCATTTGAAGTTTTCATCTGCACATCTGGAATCTGCATATCTGCACATCAAATAACCTCCTCAACCAAATAATGGTTCCGTTCGCTTGAGCTACGGGAAACCAGTTCGGCAACAAAGCCGGTTAAAAATAGCTGCGAGCCTAAAATGATGGCTACAATGGCTATATAAAACCATGGGTTATCTGTTGGCTGTCTTTCTTTGATATGATGAGAAAGATTATAAAGCTTGTCGGCCATTATCCATATCGCTATTACCAATCCTGTAAAAAAGCTTAATGTGCCCATAGTGCCAAAAAAGTGCATGGGGCGCTTGCCAAACTTGCCTACAAAAAATATCGACAGCAAATCAAGAAAACCATTTACAAAGCGGCTCATGCCAAATTTGGTTTTTCCGTATTTGCGGGCGCGGTGCTCAACTACCTGCTCGCCAATTTTGGTAAAACCGGCCCATTTAGCTAAAACCGGGATGTAGCGGTGCATTTCGCCGTAAACCTCTATGTTTTTAACCACGGTGCCGCGGTAAGCTTTAAGCCCACAGTTAAAATCGTGCAGGTTATCTATGCCGCTCATTTTACGGGTGGCATAGTTAAATAMCTTGGTAGGTATGGTTTTACTCAACGGATCATACCGTTTGGCTTTCCAGCCCGATATCAGGTCGAATTTTTCTTCGGTTATGCGCCTGTAAAGTTCGGGAATTTCGTCCGGGCTATCCTGTAAATCGGCATCCATGGTTATTACCACATCGCCCCTGGTAGCGGCAAAGCCGGTATTAAGCGCTGCCGATTTGCCATAGTTACGCCTGAATTTGATGCCTTTAATGAAAGGATTATCGAAGCTTAGCTTCCTGATCATCTCCCATGAACCGTCCTTGCTGCCATCATCAACCAATATGATTTCATAAGTAAAACGATTTTCGGCCATTACGCGGCTTATCCATGAGGTAAGCTCGGGTAATGATTCTACTTCGTCATAAAGCGGTACTACAACTGATATATCCATTTATAAGGAATGTGACGCCTGGCTATAAAAGTTCTGCCCGCATTCATCCGCAAAAATATAAAAAATAGGGAATGGTTGGTATAATGATTTTTAAGACTCGGCCTCACCCAACCCTCTCTAAAGGAAGCCTCACCTAAATCCTCTCCAAAGGATAGGACTTTTGATTTGCATGATTGCGATTGTTTTTTTGCCATCTCCTTTGGAGAGGGTTGGGTGAGGCTAATTTAGGTGAGGCTGTGCAATATGTAAAGCCTCTATTACGTTAAAAGCACTTGGAAATATTTGCATAACTTGCCTGTCATTATAAATAAAGCCTTCATGAAATTTTGTAAAGCAATACTTTTTGTTTTTCTGTGTGTTTTTTCCACATTAAGCTACGCTCAAACCGACGATCAACAGGGCGCAAAATACGATCAGCATAAAGTTTTCAATCCATTATTTTACCCCGAAAAAGGCAACGAGTACAGGAATGCCGGTGGTGCCCCCGGCTCAAAATATTGGCAAAACCGTGCCGATTATAAGCTTGATGTTACGTTGGATACCGCGAAACACCGGCTTGACGGTACTGCGTTAATTACTTATACCAACAACAGCCCCGATGCTTTAACATTTTTATGGCTGCAGGACGATCAGAATATTTACCGCGAGGATTCGCGCTCCGAAGCTGCCAGCTCGGTTACCGGGGGGCGTTTTACTAACCGCATCTATACCAAAGGCGATGAAATAAAAGCCATTTACATTATTAAAAACGGCAAAACTACCAAAGCTGATTACCTGGTGACCGATACCCGACTACAAATAAAGCTTAAAGATTCGTTGAAGGCCGCAGGTGGTAAGCTTCAGATTAAAGTGGAGTATGGCTTCGAGATACCTAAGTACGGTACCGACCGTATGGGCCGCCTGGAAACCAAAAATGGCTGGATATACGAAATAGCCCAATGGTACCCCCGCATGGAGGTTTATGACGATGTAACCGGGTGGAATGTATTGCCCTATCTTGGCGCCGGCGAGTTTTACCTGGAATATGGTAACTTTGATTATACCATCACAGCGCCTTCAAATTTGGTGGTAACGGGCTCGGGCGAACTGCTTAACCCCACCGAAGTTTACACGCCAACTATCATGAGCCGCCTGGCCGCAGCCCGAGCAAGCGATAAAACAGTGATGATAAAGGACGAGGCTGATGTTTTGAGCGGTAACGACCATCCTAAAAAACCGATGCTTACCTGGCACTTTGCCTGTAAAAATGCCCGTGATGTAGCCTGGTCGGCATCAAAAGCGTTTGTATGGGATGCAGCGCGCATTAATTTGCCAAGCGGCAAAAAAGCTTTGGCACAATCGGTTTATCCTGCCGAGGTAAAGGGTAACGATGCCTGGGGCCGGTCGACAGAGTATGTGAAGGCTGCCATTGAACTTTATTCGGATAAATGGTTTGAGTATACATACCCCGTAGCAACCAACGTGGCCGGTACGGTAGGAGGGATGGAGTATCCCGGGATTGTTTTTTGCGGATGGGAAAGTAAAGCCGGTGGCCTTTGGGAAGTTACCAATCACGAGTTTGGCCATAACTGGTTCCCGATGATAGTAGGCTCAAACGAGCGTAAGTACGCCTGGATGGATGAAGGTTTTAATACTTTTTTAAACAACGTAGATACCCGCGTTTTTAATAAAGGCGAATATTATGAGCCGGTAGATGAGCAAAAAGCTGCATCGGGTTTATTTAGTGCCGATGCTGAGCCGATCATGACCATTCCGGATGTAATACAGGAGAGCTTTCTGGGCAACGCGGCCTATGATAAGCCTGCCCTGGGCCTTGCCATTTTACGCGAACAAATTTTGGGCGAACAACGTTTTGACTACGCGTTTCGCACCTATATCAAACGCTGGGCTTTTAAACATCCAACGCCTTGGGATTTTTTCCACACCATGGATAATGCCGCCGGCGAGGATCTGAGCTGGTTTTGGAACGAATGGTTTTTTACCACCTGGAAACTTGACCAAAGCATAAGCGGTATTGCCTATCAGGATGGCGACCCTGCAAAAGGCGCGCTGATTACCATAGAGAACCTGGAAGAGATGGCCCTGCCGGTAACCATCAGCATTAAAGAAGAAAATGGCAAAACAGGCATTGTAAAGCTGCCTGCCGAAATATGGCAGCGTGGCGGTACCTGGACTTTTCCTTATAAATCGACATCGAAAATAACCCTGGCCGTTATCGACCCCGACCACAAATTACCGGATGTAAACGCCGAAAATAATTCGTTCAGTGGTTTGCCGGTTCCAACCGGCGTAACCGCCGGCAGTGTAATCAAAACCTATCTTGACGCTATTGGCGGGGTTGATAAGCTGAAAAATATCAAAGACCTGCAGGTTTCGGCAGCGGCCAGCGTGCAGGGCTCTGAAGTGCAGATGGTTTCGAGGTACCGAATACCCGGAATGTATTTTCAGAAAATTACTGTACCATCATATAACAACCTGGTACTAAGTCATATTTTGGTTAATAATGATAATATAAGTGTGCAGCAGGTAAACCATGAAATGCCTTTGGATGATGTGGCCAAAAGAGTCCTTAAAGAAAAAAGCAAAGCTTTCCCCGAACTTGATTATGAAAAGTTGGGAAACGCGGTGTCGCTTGATTCAACAATGAAAGTGGTAAACGGCGATATGGCTTATGAACTTGACATTCGCGTTGTGGATGGCGCTGTAATTAAAAACTATTACAGCCAAAAAACGGGCCTTAAAATAAAACAGGTGATTGATGGTACCGCGAGTTCGGTAACGGAGTTTGGCAATTACGAGGGAATTAATGGAGGCGTTAAAATTCCGTTTTTAATTAAAACAGTTATCCTTGGCCACCCGGCTGATTTTAAGGTTAAAGAAACAGCCGTAAACAGCAATATGCCGGCGGTATCGTTTCAATAATACGCTGGCAATGTTCAACATTTACGTTAGTATAGTGACGTGATTTTTTGTAAATTTGATATCATGATACGGACAATTCTAAAATCGACTAAGAATAGTTTAACGCTGGAACTGCCAGACGACCTTGTTGGAAAAACGATAGAAGTTATTGCCTTTGAGATAGATCAGCTTACTCCAACTAAAATAATACAAGATATTGAAAGGTCGAAGAGGATAGAAGCAATTGATAAGGCCCTTGGTAAAAATCGTTTAGATCTGTCAGTCTATAAATTTTATAGGGATGAGGCTAACAATTATGAATAAAATAGCTATTGATATAATATGGCTATCTATTCAAGCAAAATTAATTCTCTCAATAAAACCTTAGTCTTCTGGCCTGTTTAACTATTTGACATAGCACCGTTAAACCAGCCCCAAAACCTTACTCGTCCGTTCACGCGTAGCAACGCTCAAAGCCTCATCATTTGATAATGATTGCCCGTATGAAGGGATCATCTGTTTTAGCTTCTCCTGCCATTCGATTGTTTTAATGTGGCTTTTAAAGCAGCGTTCAATCAGCTGTACCATAATAGGTACCGATGTGGAAGCGCCCGGCGATGCCCCTAACAGGGCCGAAATGCTGCCATCTGCCGATGTTACTACCTCGGTGCCAAATTCCAGTACGCCGGTATGTTTGGCGTCTTTCTTGATCACCTGTACGCGCTGGYCGGCTATGTCCAATGTCCAGTCTTCGGCTTTGGCGGTCGGCAGATATTCCTGTAAGGCCTTTAACCTGTCGGTGGGCGATTGCATTACCTGGCTGATAAGATATTTGGTTAGCGGCCAGTTATCGCGGCCTACGGCAAGCAGCGGTAATATATTATTGGGTTTTATTGAACAAAACAGATCGAGTAAAGATCCTTTCTTTAAAAAACGGGTCGAGAAGCCTGCATAAGGGCCAAACAGCAGTTCGCGTTTACCATCAATCATCCGGGTATCCAGGTGCGGTACCGACATTGGCGGCGAACCTACCGATGCTTTACCATAAACTTTAGCTTCGTGGCGCTTAATTACATCAGGGTTAGTACAAACCAGCCATTGTCCGCTCACCGGGAAACCACCAAAGCCTTTACTTTCTTTAATGCCCGATTTTTGTAATAATGGCAAAGCACCGCCTCCGGCGCCAACAAACACAAATTTGCTGGTTAGCTTTCTTTTTGTACCGCTTGTTTTATCTTTTACAGTAACAAGCCAACTGCCATCGTTATTGCGTTTAAGGCCGGTAACATCGTGGTTAAGGCTTACATTAACGCCTGGTTTTTGTTTCAGATTGTCAATTAAGCTACTGGTAAGGCTACCAAAATTCACATCGGTACCAATATCCATAAATGTAGCCGCTACCGTCTCATTTTCATCGCGACCTTCCATTACCAGCGGAATCCATTTTTTAATCTGTGCTTTATCTTCAGAGTATTCCATCCCTTTAAAAAAGTGATGTTTAGTGAGGGCCTGCTGGCGTTTTTTTAGGTAATTTACATTATCGGCCCCCCAAACAAAGCTCATGTGCGGTACTTTGCGGATAAAGCTTTCGGACGATGGGATATATTTTTTATCGATAAGATATGTCCAGAATTCTTTGCTTATCTCGAATTGTTCGGCAATTTTGATGGCTTTTTTTATTTCTACGGTGCCGTCCGGCAATTCGGTTGTGTAGTTTAGTTCACAGAAAGCGGAGTGACCCGTACCCGCATTATTCATGGGGGCCGAACTTTCTGAAGCGATGACATCCAGGCGCTCAAAAATTTCGATAGTTAAGTCGGGCTGTAATTCTTTTAGCATTACCCCCAAAGTAGCGCTCATAATACCCGCGCCTATTAAAACCACATCAACCGTTGTTCCCGAACCTTTATCGCTGTTAGCCATCTTAGTATGATACCCTGCAAGAGGTATTTTGAAATTAATTACACCAGGTATAACCCGGTTTTTGCAAAATTGTTATGCTGATTTAACCCCTGAAAGCTGATTGAAGCAGGCCGGAATTAAATCTGACAATTTTAAGGATTTTTTACAGAAAATCTGTCTTCATCTGTCCATTAATTGCAATAAAAACAAGGTTTAAATTTAGGTAGCCACGTTTTTGAACAAATTACCGTTGTTGTATTTATAATAAATTAACACAAAATGCATAGTAGGCTGTATATATTACACCACCATTATGAAGTAAATTATGATACTCAATAAGTTAAACGCCGTTTTTTTTACAATACTTACAACGATATCCATAAGCGCCTGCAATCAGCAAAAGGCTAAACCACAGGCAGTATCGGCAGATAGTTCAAAAAGCACGGTCCAGGTAAATGGAAAAAAGGACAGCGTATTGAATAATCCTCAAAAGAAATACGGAATAGCCACCGCCAGCGACCCTTGTGTGAAATGCCTGCTGCAGGTAATACAGGAAAGCAAAAGCTTTAAGGCCAACACTGCCAGCATATCGCCACAGGATGTCAACTACACGGTTAACTGGGTAAAAGCTGCCGACCCAGCCCTAAAGCCAGATACAAGCAACAAAACCAATGCTGTGCGTGTTGATGTTAAAAAAATAGAAGATGGTGAAGATAAAGTGCTATGCTCCTATGTGTATAATAATGTAAACGGCACCATGTACCTCATCAACACCCAAAACAAGCTGGAACATGCAGTATCCAGCATTACACCAGAGTTACTCAAAAAGATACGGAATAGTTGTTATTGGGGAGTAGCGTCGGGAAAGTAGGGTAGATGTGCAGATTTTAGATTACAGATGTGCAGATAAAGGGATTATTTGAGGATTTGAAAATGATCATATTCATTCGGACGAAATCCTGCATCATCTGAAAAATTTGTTTAATCGCGGTTCAGAATACAAAAAAAGCGATGAGTAAAACCCATCGCTAAATATTTTGCTGCAAACTGCCAACTCAAAACTGCCAACTGCTTAAGTGGTATAGCCCAGTATCTTCAATACCTGCTTGCTGTTTTGCTCTTCGCCAAAAACTTCAAAGTTAAATGTCTCGTCGCGGTTGCGGCGGATGATAACGTGTTTTGGTGATGGCAATAAACAGTGGTGGATACCGCCGTAACCGCTTAGTACTTCCTGGTAAGCGCCTGTGTTAAAGAAACCTAAGTATTGCACTTTACGGGTTTTTGGCATAAATACGCTGTTCATGTGCGCTTCCTGGTTGTAGTAGTCCTGGCCGTCACAAGTGATGCCGCCAAGGTTTACGCGCTCGTATTCGCTATCCCAGTTATTTACCGGTAACAGGATGTATTTTTGGTTAAGCGCCCAAACATCGGGCAGGTTGGTAATAAACGAACCATCCAGCATTAACCAGCGCTCACGATCGTTTTGTTGTTTACGGCCCAATACTTTATATAGGATGCCCGATGCTTCGGCAACGGTATATTTACCAAATTCGGTAATAATATCCGGTTCCATGGTATCGTGCTCGGCGCAAATTTCTTTAATACGGCTCACAATCTCGTTAATCATGTACTCGTAATCAAAATCAAACACCAGCGAATCTTTAAACGGCATACCGCCGCCAATATCAAGCGTATCCAGGTGCGGATTGATTTTTTTGAACTTGCAATAAAGCGTTACGTATTTCTCCAGCTCGTTCCAATAATAAGGGGTATCTGAAATACCAGAGTTGATGAAGAAGTGTAACAGTTTAACCTGGAAGTTAGGGTTATCTTCAATTTTGTTGTGGTAAAAATCGATGATATCTTCCATACGCACACCTAAGCGGGAAGTATAAAACTGAGAATCGGGCTGCTCTTCGGCCGCTATACGGATGCCCAGGTTACATGGGGTATCCATCTCAATTTCATCGTCATAAAGGTTAAACTCTTCCTTATTGTCCAATACCGGGATGATGTTTTTAAAGCCATCATGCAGCATATCAATAATATACGTTTTGTATTGGAAAGTTTTAAAACCATTACATATTACGGTAATATCTTTATTAACAGCACCTTTTTTCTCCAGGGCATCAATCATTGGCATATCAAAAGCCGATGATGTTTCCAGGTGGATCTCGTTTTTAAGCGCTTCTTCAACAATGTGCTTAAAATGCGAACTTTTGGTGCAATAACAATATTTATAGCTGCCGCGATAGTTGTTTTTGATAATAGCCTGCTGAAACAACAGCTTGGCCTGCTGGATCTTTTTGGAGATCTGTGGCAGATAAGTAAAGCGTAGGGGGGTACCATACGTTTCAATCATCTCCATTAAATTAAGGTCCTGAAAGTATAGTTCGTCGTCGATGATCTCAAAACCATCTTGCGGGAAACCAACACTTAAATCAAGAAATTCCTGGTAACTCTGCATCCTTAAAAAATTTGGGGCAAAAATGTGATTTTAAAACGGAATAATTGGCTATTTGTTGGGATAAAATTTATGGTTTGAATGTAATTTTAGTATCAAGTAGATAGTATCAAGTATCAAGACAGGAAAAAGCAGCAATCTATGTGCTATTCCGCTCTTGAGGAGGGCGAGGGGGCAGCTATCCTTTAATATGGTGCCGTTGAGCATAGTTGAATGATGCAATAATTATTATTGAACCGGCAAATGCACCTCGGCCATCATACATCTTGCACTTCCGCCACCATTGGTTTCTATAGTGTTGATATCTGCATAAACTAAACTGCCATATTTTTCTAATGTCGTTTTTTGTTGGCTGTTCAAAGCTTCATAGGCATTTTTCGACATCACAATTAAGGTTTCACCTTTATTGTTTTTTACCTCAAGCATATTACCCGCAAAATGGTTCATCTGTTCAAAGCTGATGGTAATGACCTCTTTTTGATTTGATTTAAGCGAATCTAAAACAACTATACGCTCGTGAGGATTAGGGATGCTATCAGCGCAAATAACCGCGAATTTACTGCCCACGCACATCAATACATTGGTATGGTAGATAGCTTTGCCATGCTCATCTGCCGCGTCAAAGCTGATGGCTTTGTAGCCGGCCTGCTCGCAAAATAAATCTAACACCTGTTTATCAGTACGTGGCGACAAGCATGCATATGCAATTTGGTTTTCCCTATCCAGCACCATGCTGCCGGTACCTTCCAAAAAGCGGTCATCAGCCTCAAAGCGGCTCAGGTCAATTACGTGGCCCACTTTAAATTTATCTTCCAGGCCGGTTATAATATCCTCCCGGCGCTCCAGCCTGCGGTTTTCAGCCTGCATGGGGTACAGGAAAATTGTACCATCACCGTGAAATGACACCCAATTATTGGGGAAAATAGAATCGGGGGTGTGGGGCTGCGGCGTGTCGTTTACCACGGTTACCTGTACATCGGCATGTTCTAAAGTTTTAACAAAGCGATCAAACTCGGCAAGGGCTTTATCCTGCACGGCCTGCTGGTCGGCATCCCGATTTTGGAACGCATTACTTTCGGCAGTTTGCTCATTAAAGCCGAAACTTACCGGCCTTATCATAAATATGTTTGATGTTGATTGGGTGTTAGTCATTGGTCAATGGTCATTAGTCATTAGTTTGCTTGTCCGTCGTTGTTTACCAGGCATTGCCATTTTAAAACTATTAAAGTCCAATGACTAATGACCAGTGACCAATGACTACAAAACTTTATCTCTCAAAAGCGGCATACTCATACAATGAAAACCACCGCGGGCACGGGAAAGTTCGGCCGATGGCATTAAAATTAACGTGTCTGTTAAAGTTTTTGGGTCAAGTTCGCCCGATTCAAATTTTTGCAGCAGCTCGTTTACCTTTATAACATCAAAGCCACTTTGTTTAAAAGCTTCAACGGTTTTGTCGTTACGGTCGTAGCCTAAAACTACGCCCTCTTTTAAGGCCAGCAAGTTGCATGAATCTGTCCATTGCTCGCGCGAGTCAAACGGAAATATGTTATTGCCCGAATAGATGAACCTGGTTTTGTCGTCGCTTTGCAGGTCTTTTTCGCTGATACTGGATAACAGGTCTTCAAGGCAATTGAATACTTTTGGTTTCTTGTCTTTCCTGAACTGTACAATCTCCGTCTTGTCTTTTGACTTTTTATCGGCAAACCACGACATTGGCTCCTGCTCTTCCAGCGGCGCCTCGGCCACCGCCAACGAGCGCAGTAGTACCCATGTATTGCGCTTTACCTGGGTAAATACAGTGTCGATGTGCATATAGTCGCGCTTGTGGGGTATTTTTACAATGGTTACCTTTTTTACCACATCGTTATCAAACAGTAGTTTAATAGCCTCATTTGCCCCGCTTATGGAGGTACGCTCGCTGCAGCCAATCAGCAAATGCTGCGGGCTCACCATCATTACATCGCCGCCCTCCAGGGTGGTTTTTTCCTGGTTATCCTCGCCGGGGCGCAAAAAATGCTGCGCTGTTTCCGGAATCTCTAATATGTTATTCTGATAGGCTGCAAACAGCGGGTGATTGAAAAATATATACCGCATCAGCAAAGTTTCGCGAAAACGGGCTTTTTTTGCCGGTTTGTTTAGCAGCATATGGTTGTTTATCGCTATACCCAAATCGCGCGAAAAAATGAGATTGGGAATAGGGGCGAAGATCATTTCATCATCATTCAATGAACCCGAAATGAAGATCTTGGCCAATTCAACAGGGTCTGTATCTATCAATTGTTGCTGCAACCGGTAATTACAACTCTCAATTGCACAAACAGAAGCCACCAGTTTTTTACGGATATCAGGCTGTTGTAAAATATCGGCCAGCAGGGTTTGTATTTCGATAACGTTGTTTGAGGCATGGAAATTGGTATTATCGGGCTTGAAAAATTCACGCTCGTAGTCGCTTTCTACTTGTTGCAGTTTGCCTTTTATTTTATCCGGATCTAAAAAATAGAGTAATAGTTTCACGTAATAATCATACTCGTTACGGCGCATGGTATCCAGGTGCACAATATCTTCAAATAACCAATCCTGCGCTTTGGATGGTACAACTTTGCCAAGGCCGCTATCGGGGCTGTGAATGAGCAGGGTACGCAGGGTAMCAATTTCGGAGGTTACATCTATTTTAAAATCGGAATTTTTAACTGTCATAAATGGAAATGATGGAACACAAATCTATCAGAAAATAAATGAGAAAATGAACGGCACAAGAAAATTGAAACGCCCTGAACAAAGATTCTTTTAAATATTGATTATATTTGAATATGGATTTGAAGGAAGAAATAGCGTTTGATGATCTATTGCAGGCAGTGCAGGCATTGTCCGAAGACAAACGCGCAATTTTGAAGGAAGAACTTAGTAAGCCAACGGCCCAAACAGGTATAAAGAAAAAGAAATTGTCAGAAGATAAACTCACCGACTTTCAGAAATTCCTTTTAAATGGACCGGTAATGACCGACGAACATTATGCAGTTTTTAAGGAAACACAAAAACAATTGAATAGTTGGACAAGAAAGTGATTTTATTAGATACATCCGTGCTGATAGATTACTTCAGAAAAAAAGACAAGACTAAGACTTTATGGTTTGAGTTATCGGAAAAAGCGAAATCCTTCGCTGTATCTACGATAACGCAATATGAAATTTATAGTGGCGCTCCTGCCAATCAAATAGAAATGTGGGATGAGTTTTTTAAACCATTAACTATTTTACCTTTTGATTCTAAGGCGGCTTTGATCAGTGCTAAAATTAAGGGCGAATTAAAGCAGATTAATAAACAAATTGGAGCCGAGGATTTATTCATTGCTGCCACAGCGATAAGCAAAAACATTCCTTGTGCCACGTTAAATAAAAAACATTTCGAGCGTGTTAGCGACTTACAGCTTATAAATTAGCACTCCTTTACTTAATCTCCCCAATTTAATTAATTTTGCTGCATGGATTTTATTATTGAAGCGGCCGTTAAAGCCATTAAACATTTGTACCAAACAGATGTAGCCCCGGCCGCTATAAGCTTACAGGAAACCCGTAAAGAATTTGAGGGACAAATTACCATAGTCACATTTCCGTTCACCAAATTTTCCCGAAAAGGCCCCGAACAAACCGGTACCGAGATAGGCGAGTACCTTAAAAATGAGTTAAAAGAAGTTGCCGCTTTCAACGTGGTTAAAGGGTTTTTAAATATTTCGTTAAGTGACGAATATTGGATTGGCCAGCTATATAACCAGATATTACCCGATAATTTTGCTGTGGCTAAGTCTAACGGTCAAAAGGTAATGGTTGAATATTCATCGCCAAATACCAATAAGCCGTTGCACCTGGGCCATATCCGTAATAATCTTTTAGGTTTTTCGGTGGCGCAAATTCTGGCAGCTGCCGGGTACGATGTTGTGAAGGCAAACCTGGTGAACGATCGTGGTATCCACATCTGTAAATCTATGCTGGCATGGCAAATGTTTGGCAACGGCGAAACGCCTGAGTCATCCGGCTTAAAAGGCGACCATTTGGTGGGCAAATATTATGTGTTGTTTGATAAGGAACTGAGAAAACAATTGGTACCTATCCTGGAACGCGTTTACGAGGAAAACGATCTGACGCTATTTAATGATAACCAAAAAGAGAAAATACAGGCGCTGCTGATTAGTATTGATAAACTAAAATCAAAAAAATACGCTACACCCGAAGACGAAACCAAACTTATTGGTGAGTTAACAGATAAAATTGGCACCGAGGAAGACAAGATCAAAGAGATAGCAAAAAATGTTACCTCGCTGATGGTTGAAACCCAGCAGATGCTCCAGAAATGGGAAGCCGGGAACACTGAAGTTCTCGACCTTTGGAAAACCATGAATAGCTGGGTTTACGCAGGCTTTGCCGAAACTTATAAGCAATTGGGCGTTGATTTTGACAAGTATTACTACGAATCGAACACCTATCTGTTAGGTAAAGATATTATTGATGAGGGTCTTGAAAAAGGTGTTTTCTTTAAAAAGCCGGATGGTTCGGTTTGGATAGACCTGACTACCGATGGGCTGGATGAAAAACTGGTTTTACGCGGAGACGGAACGTCGGTTTACATTACCCAGGATCTAGGTACTGCTCAATTGAAATATAACGACTTCCACATGGATAAATCCATTTATGTGGTAGGTAACGAACAGGATTATCACTTTAAAGTACTTTTCCTGATCCTGAACAAATTAGGCAAAGCCGGTGCTGATGGGCTGTTCCACCTGTCGTATGGTATGGTCGATCTACCATCTGGTAAAATGAAATCTCGCGAGGGTACGGTAGTTGATGCCGATGACCTGATGGCCGAAATGGATGCTACAGCAAAAGAACAAACCGATGCCATGGGCAAGGTAGATAGCTTTAGCGACGAATACAAACAACAATTGTATCACACCATAGGTATGGGGGCCTTAAAATATTTCCTGCTTAAGGTTGATCCTAAAAAACGTTTGTTGTTCGATCCGAATGAATCGGTAGATTTTCAGGGCCATACAGGGCCTTTTATTCAGTACACACATGCCCGTATCAGGTCGGTATTAAGCCGCGCAGAATACCAGGTTAACAGCACAATTGAAACAACAGCCTTAGATACGGTAGAACGTGACCTGATTGTTTTATTAACCCAGTTCCCTACGGTAATAGCAGATGCCGCCAATAGCTATAGCCCTGCAATTATTGCAAACTATGTTTACGAATTGGCAAAGACTTACAACAAGTTTTACCACGAAAAATCGATACTACAGGCAGAAAACGATGTGCTGAAACAATTTAGATTGGAACTATCCGCTTCGTCGGCCAAAGTAATAAGCAAAGGAATGGCTTTGTTAGGAATAGATGTACCAGAGAGAATGTAAAGCCCCTGGCTCCTGAATAGGGAGTTTAAAAGCAAAACGCATAGTCATTTGGTTGACTATGCGTTTTGCTTTTAAAACTATTGTTCCCCCTTTAGGGGCTTAGGGGGCTTCGCTTACCTCCAATAACCCCTATGCCATGCATAGCCATGGCGAACGGGATGCCAGTAGCCTTGTACATATACACGATTGGCACGCGGCCTTGCGTAGTAGCCGTTTACATAAACATAGCTGCCTCCACGCCAGGCCCATTCGCCAGGCACCCAATAAGCGCCGGGGTAGGGTGCCGCCGGGCGTACATATACAGGTTCGGCAGGGCGTTCGGCTACATAATAATCTGCTGCGCAGGATGTAAATAGTGATGCTGATAAGGCTAATACTAATCCGGTTTTCGCAATTGTTTTCATCTGTAAAATGTTTAATAGTTACTTACAGATGTTTGACAGTCTCTGAGATTATTGGTTTAATGAGGATTTGGTGAACTTGTTTGCTACTACGAACTCTTTACTGCCCGCTGTATATTTATAAAATCCACCTCCGGTTTTTATGCCGCGGTGGCCGGCTGTAACCATATTTACCAGCAGGGGGCAAGGGGCATATTTTTGATTGCCGAAGCCATCGTGCAGTACTTTTAAAATGGCCAGGCAAACATCCAACCCAATAAAGTCGGCCAACTGTAACGGGCCCATGGGGTGCGCCATGCCTAATTTCATAACGGTATCTATTTCCAGCACTCCCGCTACACCTTCGTATAGGGTGTAAATGGCTTCGTTAATCATTGGCATTAAAATGCGGTTGGCAACAAAACCGGGGTAGTCGTTTACTTCCACAGGCTCTTTATCCAGCGTTTGGGCCAGTTGCATAATGGTTTGAGTAACCGAATCTGCTGTAGAATAGCCCCTGATTACTTCCACCAGCTTCATTAGCGGTACCGGGTTCATAAAATGCATGCCAATTACATTGCCGGGATTTTTGGTGGCAGCCGCAATTTCGGTTATTGATATAGATGATGTGTTGGAGGTGAGAATAACCTCGTCCGAACAAATTTCGCTTAGTTGCTTAAATAACTTGAGTTTAATTTCCCGGTTTTCGGTAGCGGCTTCAATAACCAAGTCGGCGGTTGCAGCCCCCTCTTTCAGATCGGTATAAGTTTTGATCCGGCTTAGCGTGTTTGTTTTACCATGCTCATCTATACTGCCTTTTTTTAGTTGCCTGTCAAGGTTATTGGTAATTGTCTGCACAGCTTTTGCCAGGGCATCAGCATTGATGTCAACCAACGCTACCTCAAAACCATATTGCGCAAAGGTGTGGGCTATGCCATTACCCATCGTTCCGGATCCAATAACGGTTATGTTTTTCATCATTTATCAGTTTATACAATTACTAAATTGATTCAAATTATTGGTTTTGCAAAACGTCACCAAGCTATTATAGGCTAATAAGAGCTCCGGCATCTGTAACTGCCTTCCTGGTTAGGTTTTCAAAAGTGGGTATGGTGCCCAATTCCGGCAGATTGGAATAATTTAGAATATAGCTTTTGGAATATATATCCTTAGCACCGTTAAATATTATACCCATAACCTCTATGTTGTATTTTTTGAGCGCGTGTATGGATAACAAGGTATGATTAATGCTCCCCAAGTAATGCTGCGATACCAGGACCACTTTTGGGTTAAGTTGTTTAATCAGGTCAATCATCAAAAAATTATCATTCAACGGTACCATCAGGCCACCCGCGCCTTCAATCACCAGCTGGTTATCTGTTTTAGGTAAGAGGATGTTTTCCATGTCGATACTAACCTTATCAATTGCGGCTGATTTATGAGGAGAAAATGGCTGTGTTAACCGATACGCTTCGGGATGAAATTTTGTGGCGGGATTGGAAACCAGGCTTTGTACTTTCATGGTATCACTATTATCCAAATCGCCGGATTGGATAGGTTTCCAATAATCGGCTTTTAATTTTTCGGTCACAATTGCCGATATTATAGTTTTGCCAATACCGGTGCCAATGCCGGTAATAAAAATGGGTTGTTTAGCGGGCATTAATAAAATTATTTACTGTATTACACAGCAAAGCTAATTCATTTAAGGTATTAAAACTATGCAGGCATATTCTTATACGTTCTGTTCCGGCGGCGACCGTTGGGCTTAAAATGGGCCGTACATTTAAACCGGCTGACTGTAAGGTGTTTGCTATCAGGCGGGCTGTGTCATTGTTTTTTAAAATAATACATTGGATAGCGCTATCGCTTTTCAATAAAGGATAATCGCTATTGAAGTAAATATGGTTTTTAAAATATGCGATGTTGTTTTTTAGGTTGATAATTTCCTCTTCGGCATTATTTAAAAGGTGATAAGCCATTTTTATCGAAGCCAAGTGATGAAAGGAGGGTGCCGTGCTATAAATAAATGACCTGGCAAAGTTTACGAGGTATTCTTTAAGCACCTTGCTGCCCAGCACAATAGCCCCGTGACTGCCAAGTGCCTTACCAAAAGTGAAAACCGTGGCGAATACGCGGTTTTGTAGGCCAAGTTGGTTTGTTAAGCCTTTTTTGTACAAGCCCAATGCATGGGCTTCATCAACAATTAAATACGCACCGTACTTTTCTGTCATATCAGCGATATCTTTTATTGGAGCCGAATCACCGTCCATCGAGTATATGCTTTCTACAACCACATAACAATTGCCTTTAGATGCCTTTAATTTGGCCTCCAGGCTTTCGATGCTGTTATGTTTGAAGCTATACCGGTTGGCGTTACTTAGCCTTGCACCGTCGATTGCAGAGGCATGTATTAATTCATCAAGAATGATGGTATCGCCGCGCTGCGCAAGGGACGAGAGCAGGCCGAGGTTGGCGTCGTAGCCTGAGTTAAATAGTAAGCCTGCTTCAAATCCATGAAATGCGGCAATTTCCTGTTCCAGATCTTCGGCATATTGCGAATTTCCTGAAAGCAGCCTTGAGCCGGTTGAGCCGTTTAGGCTCAATGGATGACTATTCAATTCGGTTTTAACATCTTCTTTTAATACTATCGACCGGGCAAAACCCAGGTAATCGTTTGAACAAAAATCGACAAGGCTGTTTTCTGGTTTCAGGCTGCGATGTATGCCAAATTCCTTTCGCGCGTCAAGTTTTTTTTTCAGGTATTCGCTGGCTGATGTCAATTTACGGGATGCTTTATTAAAGTATATCTAATGCGGAGCTTTTGCTTTACCATGCAAAAATAAAAAAAGCGGCTCATCGCCGCTTCTTTTGTAGTATTATATTGAATTAGTTTTGGGAACCACCTCCTCCGCCGCCACCTTGTCTCATCCTATCCATCATGTCCTTTTGCACCTTGTCAAAAGCAGTAGCTTGATCTGGCGTTAAAATAGCTTTCACTTTATCGTTAGTTGCTTTTCTCATCGGCATCATGGCGCTACGCATTGCATCCCTGTCGCCATTGGCGGCAGTTCTCACGCTGTCCATTTTTGCAGCCTGCTCTTTATAAATGGCTGTAACTTTAGCGGTTTGATCATCAGTTAATTTTAACTGTGTCTGTAAATCTTTAGCCCGGTCTTCGGGGCTCTTCCTCATACCTCCACCTTGTGCATGGCTTACTGCTGCAATCCCCATCAGGAAACAGCACATCAACAGAAATTTTTTCATAGCTCTTTTAATTTATTTACGTTTTAATCTTAAGATAAAGATATAACGTAAAGGTTTAAGAAAGCCGATGTAACTTAATTGTTGCTTTGCTGTAGGTTGGATATCGAACGCTGCATCTGGGCCATCATATTGGTAAGGCTTTCCATAGTCGGTTCGGGTGTTGGCTGTGGTAACTGTGTTGATATATAGCCTTTTGCCTTCCAGATTTCCAGCACATCTTCTCCGTTTATTTCATACGGCTCATATACCGGGTTATCAGACATCAGCTTTAGCTTTTTATTGTCTTTGAATTTGTTACCTATCCTTTTATATACAACGCCGTCATCTTTTGATATTACCACGTAAGTTTCGCCGGGTTTTACATCGGCCCAGTTTTCAAGGTACTCGGCAATAATGATATCACCCGATACTATAGGCAACATCGAATCGCCTTTTATTTCAAAAGCACGGTAGGTGCCTTGTTTAAACATGGGTAAGTAAAACTTAGGCAGCTTGGCCACATATTCAGGGTCGGCATAGCCATTTAAGTAGCCGGCACTGGCCTTAAGTGGCACCATTTCAATGTTTTCGTTGTCCTCTTTATCAACAGAAATACTCAGCACGCGTAGGTTTGCGGGGTTACCTTTTGGCTTTGGCGCCCACTTTTCATTAATGGTTTCATTAATAAAGTCATCAATACTAATGTCAAAGTAAATTGCTAACTGTTTTAGTAATTCATATTTCGGCTCGGCACGCTCTTCTTCATAAGCGCCTACCAATGAGCGTTTTATACCTACTTCATCAGCGAATTGCTGTTGGGTAATTCCCTTCTTTTTGCGAAKGAATTTAATATTTTGTGAAATTATTGAYATAAAATTTGCATTTGCTAAATTTATTAGTAATTTTATGCTCATAAAGTTAGTAATATTTATTCGTTCACCAAATTTTTTATCAAAAAATGAAACGTTTTGTATATATCATCACCGACAGAAACAGGAAAAACCTTCATGTAGGCTTATGCTCAGACCTGGTAAAAACGCTGCAGTTTTACAGCGATATGCCAACTTTGTTTTTTGATAGCGCGCAGCAGCTTAATCGTTTAGTGTATTTTGAGGAAATTAATACCGAAGAGCAGGCTATGGAACGTTTTAAAACTGTAAGCACCTATACAAGGCCTCAAAAAGAGAAAATGATCAGACCTGTTAACCCTGATTGGGTAGATCTGACCATTGGATTAAAATATGAAAKCGGCATACGTACAAGGCCTCAATTGCGCCCGTCTGTAAACGCTAACAGGCGCGCTATTACTTTTTAATAAATTTTAAAGCGCCCGAATTCATGCAATACCTTTTGCCACCGCGATCGGCAGGGCCATCATCAAAAACGTGGCCAAGGTGCAATCCGGTACTTTTTTCTATTACCTCATCACGGCTCACACCGTAGCTGTTGTCGGTAACAATGGCAACTTTTTTGGGGTCGACAGCTTTTACAAAGCTTGGCCACCCTGTGCCGCTATCAAACTTGTCCTCGGAGCTGAATAATACTTCGCCCGTGGCGGCGCTTACGTAAACACCCTTCTCGTGGTTATTCCAATAATCATTTTTATAGGGAGGTTCGGTACCACTTTCAACCATAATGTAGTATTGGTTAGGGGTAAGTGTTTTTTTCCACTCTGCCGCCGGTTTACTTAGCTTATGTTTAGCCTGGCCATTACTGCTCTGGCAGCCAAAAGCTGTTATAACGCTTAATATAGCTATGGCAAAAATTGATTTTCTCATTACGTTATTCATTTCGTGTTTTTTGAACTATGATTTACCTCTTTAGTCGTAAAAGCGGATTTATCCTTACAACTAATTATAATTAAAATACKCAAATGCATTTTAAGCGGTTTGTCATCGCATAGTACAATTTAAATAACTTTTGCCTTAGGTAGCAATACTTTGGTTACCACATGCAACATGCCGTTATTTTGCTCTATATCAAAACGATTAATGATGCTTTCCCCGCCATTTTCATCAATCAATACTATATTGCGGTTGGCATCAATTTTGGCGTTTAGCTTATTACCAGTAAGCGTAGTAAATGTAGCCATACCTTTATTTTTGTTAATCTGCTTTTCAATATCCTTTGCCTTTAGCCAACCCGGTATAGCGTGGTAACTCAAAATACGGGTGAGTTCCCAAAAGTGTGATGGTTTCATTAACGAATCAAGTCTTCCGCCAGGTAAATTCTGAAAAGCGCCGTTAACAGGAACAAATATGGTAATGGGACCGCGGCTTTGAAACGTAAGCGCCAGGTTGGCGGTTTTAAGAAAGTTATAAAACACAGATAAGTCCTGGGATAACGCCAGGTTTTTGACGATATCGTTTGCCGGTAACATACCATCGCCTGCAACAACTTTTAGCGGGCCAATTGCTTTAGGGTTTACAGCCTTTGTTTGTGCAAATAATGTGGAACCTAATAAAAGCAAAGCAGCAAGTAATATCAAATTTTTCATAGTGGGTTGGTTACAGGTATAACAATCAAACAGTTAACTGTTTTTGCTAAATTAGGTTTTAAATAAAAAAAGCGGCGCATGGCCGCTTAAATATATTTTTAACAAGGGTATTACCAGCCCGGTGTGAAGCCCAGCCCAAACACAGGTTTTTTAACATCGGTGCGGTTAAAAGGAATAGCCAGGTAAGGCTCCAGTACAAAGGCCCCAAAAACGTTTATCCTTAACGATATGCCCGCGCTTAAAGCAGGTACACGGCCGTAAGTTGTATTAAATACAGGGTTTCCGTTGCTGTCAACTTGTGGTACACCGTTTTCATCCACAACAGCCGTGCGGCTTAAAACCGGAGGGTTTTTCTGAAAATAAATGTGTTCGCCGGCATTCCAGGCCAGGCCTGCGTCAAAAAACAAGTTCAGATCAGTAAACAGGAATTTAGATTTGATTTGTGCCAGCTTTTCGGGCCCGGTAAAGGGCAAGCGTGTTTCAAAATTGAATACCGCCATCCGGCTACCCGATAATTGGTCGATATTAAAACCGTTTGACGACTTGCTATTGTTATTGTAAAAAGTTTGTCCTTCATAACCCCTGATGTAAAAGGGATAACCGATAAATAAGGGGTAAATGCCGTTTGAATCGCCAAAGCGACCATAGCCATAAAAGCGGGCTGCAAAGGTAACCGGCTCAACACGTACGTATTTACGAAGATCGATAGTTGGCGAAAAGAATTTGTAGGTACCAAAATTGTAACCTGCTTCTAATCGGTAACGAAAACCGTTTAGCGGAGCCGTTACTCCAAAAAACGAGTTATCACCAACCAGCGCGGTTGAGAGTTGGAAAAGCGCGTATGATTTTAAATTATAACCCAGTAAGGCCGCTTCGTCCGAATTGGCTACCTTTTTCTTATCTGAATTAAGATAGGTGTAGGTTAATGTTTGTTTGTTATTAGCGTCAACCGCGGTATCAATTTTATAGGTATCGCTATACCTATCCACCCGGTATGAGTTATAGGATGCGCCTGCACTTACTTCAAAACGGTTTGTTTTATCAATAGGGTAGGAGGTGAATACCCTGGCGGCATCTTCAAAATTGTGGATGATATCTGTATTTTGAGATAATACTTTTACGTTTTTGCCGCCTACGTTTTGAACCGGGAGTGTTTCGGTTTGTATACCAAACAGGTAAGGGATATGCGATATTCCTGTGCCCAAATTCCATCGGCCGGTTTGGTTTACATAAGTTACGGCTGCGCCTGAGTCATAAATCTGACCGTTTACCGATGCGGCCGCAAAGATTTGATTCCGGCCCAGTATATCGCTGAAAACACCCTGGATACCGCTTGACAGGCTGGTGCCGTAAAAGCTGCTTACGCCAATGCCAACACCGCTGCCTGCCAGGTAATCAAGCTTAAACTTAGGGCGGTACGGGATTTCTTTAACAGAATCGGTTGGTATTTTACGGTAGGCCAGGAAATTGTTCAGGTTTGAATTGATCAGATCAACACCTACGGCACGGGGCGGGGGCAGCATAGCCGCGCCGAAATCTACAGCCTGGGGTTGTAAAGTAATTGGTTTAAACGCTGATGCTTTGGCATTATACAGGGCGTATTTTTGTGCCCGGTAGTAGGAGTAAACCACATCATCATTAGCAGACACACTTAATGCCGGAGAAAACTCGGTGATGCCGCAGATTCCGGTAAACAGGTCGGTCATTTGTTCAACCTGGCCTGTACTGATGGTGTATCGGTACATATTGCGGAAACCATCCCGGTTGGACAGGAAGTAGATCTGAGTTCCATCGGCCGAGTATTGCGGGTTTAAATTGTTAGCCCCGTTAAATATTTTGATATCGGTTACTTTGCCGGTTGCCAGGTCAAGTTCGGCCAGATTAAAGGTGATCGCCTGTTCTAACGATTGGTCATAAGTGGAGCGATCACTTGAAAACAGAACTTTTTTGCCGTCTCGGGAATAGGTTGGCTGGTAATCGGTATACTTATCGTTGGTGAGCTGCGTAACCTTTTTTGTATCGAAGTTATAGGAGTACAAATCGCTTTGGCCTTCAACAAGGCCGGTAAAAACAATATCCTTACCATTGGGCGACCAGGAGAGGTTACTAAATTGCTCTGCCTGCTCCATTGATACATCATCAAGGATGCGCCCGTTGTTGATATCAACAACTTCCATACGGTTACGGCCTTTGCTAAACACGCTGAACGCAAACCGCTTGCTATCCGGCGACCAGGCACCGGCCGATTCGATGAAGTTAAACTCATCTATATGCGTGTTGGATACTTTGCTGGTCAGCTTTCGTAAAATTTTACCCGTTCGGGCATCGGCCAGGTAAAGGTCGATACTGAACAAACTTTTGGCAGATAGAAATGCGAGGTATTTACCATCGGGGCTTACCGCAGGGGCAACCACCAGATCGCCGCCGTTGTCTTTATCTACCAGTTTTAAACCAACAGGGTTTTGTACTGTATCCTTTAAAAATGGCTTGTAGGTGCTTTCTATTGAGTTTTTCCACAAGCGGGATAGCGTTTTATCGTCATATCCAAATGTGCGCCTGATGCCATAGGCAAGGCCATAGCGGGCGGTGTTTTTAAAGAAAGGCACAATCACAGTATCCCCATAAGTCGACCCTAAAAATGACCAAAAGGCTTCTCCATAGCGGTAAGGGAAATACTTGTTACTTTCTGTAAGATCGCGAACTGTGGGGATATCATGGTTCAAATAGGCATCCCGCATCCACATGGCCGTGTAAGCATCTTTTTTACCTAACGAGAGATACTCGGCCATGCCTTCTATCATCCATAAGGGGATATTATTGATGTTCTCAAAATTCTCATTCTGATTGCCGCCTAACAGCGCATGGTACTGAAAAGCGTGCACCAATTCGTGCCCTATTACGTGGCGTGTCATTTGGTTTGTTTCCATCACAGGCATCACAACGCGGTTTTTTAAACCCTCGGTAATACCGCCGGTACCTACACCAATTTCGCCGTCAATGGCTGTAGTTTGCTGAAAATCGGGGTGGTTGGCGTATAAAATAATTGGATTGGCTGTTTTGAATGTGTCCTTAAAAACCTGTTGGTGCAGGGTGTACCACAATTCGCTTTCCTGGGCAAAGCGTTTGATCATACTATCGTTTTTAATGTAATAGTAAATTTCGAAATGCGGTGTTTTATAAACTTTAAACTTTAGGTTTTTGTACCGTACCTTATTTTGGCCGAAATATTGCGCCCTGGCGCTGTTGCTGATGAGCAGCGAGCAGATAAGGCATACCAATATAAAGCTGAACTTTTTAGCGTTGTTTAACAATGAGTAGGTTTTATTCATAATTCAAACTAAATAGAATACGGCTAATTTAATGAATAATCGGCAGGCTGTAGGGCCTGCCGATTGATATTTGAAACTTGTATATGAACTTTTAATCCCCTTAAAATGCCCTATTTTTGATTGGCGGGCGTTGTTTCGGGGTTCTCCGGCGTACTGGCAGCCGGTGTTGGTATAACGTTGGTGGTATCAATAGGGTTGCTTGTACTATCTACCTCTGTGGTATCAGCGGCAATATGCGGCGACGGACAATTGTAGTTTTTGGTGATCTTGCTCCAAGGTTTTGGGAAAGGCCCGTAAGTATAACCCAGTTTCGGATCGGCATAAACCTTCTCCATAAAGCGGCCAAAAATGGGCAGCGCCGTGTGCGATCCTTCACCGGTTTCGGACGATGTAAAGTGTACGCTTCTGTCATCGGCACCAACCCATACGCCGGTAACCAAGTCTTTTGTTATACCCATGTACCATCCGTCAACATAATCAGATGATGTGCCGGTTTTGCCGCCAATCTGGTTGTCCTTTTTCCAAAGCCCATTATATTCCCATAAGGCCTGCGAGGTTCCTCCTGGTTCTTCCATACCACCACGGAACATATAAAGCATCAGCCAGGCGGTTTCTTCGCTCAATACTTTTTCTTGTTTCAACTCAAATTCGTCAATTACATTACCCTGCTGGTCTGTTATTTTAGTTACYAGTAATGGATCTATCTTTTGGCCTTTATTCAGGAATGTGCTGTATGCACGTACCATTTCATAAACAGAAACATCATTGGAACCTAATGACACCGAGGGGACCGATTTTAAAGGGCTTTCGATACCACATTTGTGCGCGTACTGTACAATTTTATCCCATCCAACTTTTTCGGTAAGCTGGGCTGTAATGGAATTTACCGATTTACCCATAGCCCACCTTAGCGACATTTCCTGGTACGAAAAGTGAAAATCGGCATTATTGGGTTGCCATACTTCGTCTTTACCGTTGTCTTTATATTTTATGGTTACAGGCTGATCTGTGAATTTATCGCAGGGGGTATAGCCGTTATCAAGCGCAGTTAAATAGGCAAATGGCTTAAAGGTAGATCCCGCCTGCCTTCTTGATTGATTTACATGATCGTAGTTGAAAAAACGATGGTCGATACCGCCAATCCAAACCTTTATTTTGCCTGTTGATGGTTCAAGGGTCATCATGCCGGTATTTAACAGCTTGGCGTAATATTTAATAGAGTCGATGGTTGAAAAAATGGTATCCTGCTCGCCGTGCCAGGTAAAAACGGTCATCCGTTTTTTGGTTTTAAAGTACTCGCTTATTTTTACCGTATCACCGCCAAATTTTTTATCCAGCAATTTGTAAATAGGCAGTTTTTGCTCATTTTTTAAAATGAAATCTTTGATTTCGACACCTTTTGAATCGCGCCATGGGTTTTTATTGCCCCATAGGTTGTAAAAACGCTTTTGCAGCATTTTCATTTTTTCGGCAACGGCTTCTTCGGCATATTGCTGCATCCGCGAATCTATGGTGGTGTAAATCTTCAATCCATCTTCATAAAGGTCATATCCATTTTCTTTACACCATTTATCAAGCCACTTTTCAACCGCACGGCGAAGGTATGAGTCGCCATGCGAATCCTCTTCTACATAGCTTAAATCGAGTTTTATGGGCGATAGTGAACTGCTTGTATATTGTTCTTTGGTAATTGACCCATTTTTTAGCATCTGACCTAATACCGTATTTCTGCGTTCCGTAGCACGTTCGGGGTTGCGGATAGGATTATAGCTGGATGTGGCTTTCAGCATGCCTATAAGCAAAGCGGCTTCACCGGGACTAACCTGGTCTGGCTGTTTGTTAAAGTATTTTAACGTGGCTGTTTTTATGCCAAAAGTGTTGTTGCCAAAAGGCACAGTATTAAAATATAGTTCAAGAATTTTTTGCTTGCTATATACGTGTTCAATTTTAAAGGCAGTAAGCCACTCTTTAAACTTATATACAACAGTATTTATAAGAGGCACTTTCCGGATAAAGCCCTGGGATTTGCGCTTACGTGTTTCAAAGAGGTTTTTGGCAAGTTGTTGTGTAATGGTACTGCCACCGCGCCGCTCGCCTTTAGCCGTGGAAATCATACTGGTAAAAAACGAATAAAAATCGACACCACCATGACTGTAAAAACGCACGTCTTCGGTCGAGATAAGCGCATTCACCAGATTGGGCGAAATATGCTTTAAATCAACAGGCGAGCGATTTTCTTTATAATACTGGCCTATCAGTTTACCATCGGCAGTAAAAACCTCCGACCCTACAGAAAGTACAGGAGTTTTAATATCCTGCATGTCAGGTGAATAACCAAAAAGCCAAAGGAAGTTGAGCTCTATAGAGCAAAAAAAGATGATAACGAAGTATATGAAGATAACAAGGAATCGCAGAAACCGGTTTCGTATTTCTCTGAACATTGGGTAAAGATGTAAAATTATGGCGCTAAATCATAGCCCGAAACAAATATTAATATGTGTAGTTTATATAAAGCTAAATATATAACAGCCGCCTGCCATTTTATTTAATAAAGGCTAAAATTTCCATAATATAACTTGATGTTACCTTAAACGGGAACTTATATTTAGGTTTGAATAGCGGCGCTGTACATTAGCTAAAATAAACTTTTATTATCAACGCAATTTTAATACCTAAATTTCATGTTAACAACGTGTAAAACAAATTTTTTATCATGAGTAATATCGTCAAAAAGTTTAAAGTCGAAAATGGCAAAGGATTTAAGCTGGGGGACTTCGATCCGGCATATTCCGACGGATTTAAAAAAATCGAGGCCCGAAAGACGTTAAAAGACCTGATAGGCGAAACATTTGACCTGCAGACAGAACTTTATGCAGCCAATAAATACGCCCTGCTCATTATTTTCCAGGCGATGGATGCCGCCGGGAAAGATAGCGCTATTGAACATACATTATCTGGCCTAAACCCGCAGGGCTGCCAGGTTTATAGTTTTAAACAACCCAGTCCCGAAGATTATGAACACGACTTTCTGTGGCGGCATTACCGGTCGTTACCCGAAAGGGGGCGGATAGGTATCCACAACAGGTCGCATTATGAAAATGTATTGGTAACCAAGGTACATCCAGATTTGTTGCTAAAAGAACATTTGCCGGGGATTAATGATGTAAAAGATGTTGATGGGAAGTTTTGGGATAAACGTTACGAAAGTATCCGGGCATTTGAAAAACACCTTACGGATAACGGTACCGTTATTATAAAATTTTATCTGAACGTATCTAAGCGGGAGCAAAAGCTGCGTTTTTTAAAACGGATTGATAACCCCAAAAAGAACTGGAAATTTTCGGCTGCCGATATTCAAGAGCGGGAAAAATGGGGGGACTATATGGATGCCTATGAAAAGGCAATAAAGGAAACCGCTACCGGTGATTGCCCCTGGTATGTAATTCCTGCTGATAAAAAATGGTTTACACGGATAGCCATTTCTACTGTTATTCTTGATACCCTAAAAGGATTAAAGCTGAAATACCCGGTGCTTGAAAAAGAAGAGAAGGATAAATTGGATGAATCCAAAAAGCAATTGGAAAAGGAATAGGCATCCTCTCCAATTGCTTAATCGAATTTTGTTAAATACCCGAAAATATATTTTGTGCAGGTTCGCCAATTAGCGGCATTGGTTTTCTTTCACCCTGCAGCGCGCCAAGCAAGCCAATCAGCCAGATAATAAAAAGCGCAACCCGTATTACCCAAAGTATTGCCGCACCAAATGATAAACCTACCGAAAAAAGTATAGCACCGGCGGCATACGACACAATCATCGACACGATGTGGAATAACAGTGTTTGCCTCATTTGGTAGCTTGCCTGGTAGGTTTTGTTTTTTTGATATAGGGCAAAATAAGCAATAAGCCACCCTATAATGGTAAAATAACTGATGATGCCGGCTAATTTGCCATCATCGCTTGACGAATAGTTGCTCATAGTAAAGAAGATGATTTTAGATGCCAATTAATTATTAAAGCTAACCATATTTGTGATCAAAAGTTTAGTTTGATCACAAATTATTCCACCGTTATTTCATCGGCAAAAATGTACGATTGGCAGCCTTTACTTTCATGCCATTCGGGCAGTGCGCCGTATTGTTTGGCTATGATTTTAATATAGCGGGTGTTTAAATTTAGCGGCGCAGTAAATTCCTGGGTTTGCGAATTCGTATCTTTAATATCTACTTTAGTATTCACCGTGGCTACCAACTTATAATTCCTGCCATCGTCAGATACCCAATATTGAACGTTTTTAGGGAAAACTATCCATGCATTGCTATCTTGTAATGTGCCAATACTAACTTGTTTTACAGGTTTTATGGCACCCATATCAATAATGGCTTCCAAATCTTTGCCCTGGTAGCCCTGCCAGTTGCCCACATGCCAGTTTGCTGTGCCGCGGATGCCATTTATAAGCGATTCGTCGCCTTTATCTGCATAGTTAGGCAGGTATTTATTGACGAGCGTTAGTTTGATGTCTGATCGTAGTTTAATAAAGTTAGCCTCGTCAACAAAGCTGCTTTTACCCTTAATAATTGCTATCGCCTTAACGGTTGTATTCCCGGTAATAGCAATTGGCTTGCTGTAAAGTGTTGAGTTTACTGTAGGGGTTAATCCATCTAATGTGTAATAAATCCCCGCACCTGGGTCGCCACTTTTTATTTGTATGCTGATAGGTTCTTTGAATGATTTGGCGAGTGCTATAATGTAAGGATTAGCCACAATCAAGCTGTCGTTGATTTTTGAAGTTGGGCGTTCCAAATCCTGTACAAAAAGTTTGTTGGCCAGTTTGCCGGCAAACACTTCAAACTCGCCGCCATTGGCCATATCGTCAAAATTGAGGTATAGCTTGTTATAGGTTTTCTTGGCCAGGCTCATGCCCTGCAAATAAATATTGCCTTTGCCTATGCTTGCCCCGGAATTTATTATAGTGAATTGTTTGCCGTTCTCTAAATTAATAACCGCTTTATCAAACTGTGGCACCCCAACCTGGAAAGTCTGCTGCCCGGGAGCAATATTGTAAATACCCAGCGAACTCATGACATACCAGGCCGACATTTGCCCGCAATCTTCATTTCCCGCAAGCCCATCGGGTTTATTGCTGTACTCTTCACGCAGAATCCTGTCTATATAAAATTGCGTTTTCTCGGGCGATGCGGTAAAGTTGTACAGGTAAGCCATGTGATGACTTGGCTCGTTTCCGTGGGCATATTGGCCAATAAGGCCGGCCACATCCGGTATATCACTGCCCTTTAACTTTGATTCGGTAGTAAACAATTCATCCAGTTTGGCTTCGAAAGCCTCTTTGCCACCCATTTTTGCCATCAGGGTTTCTACATCCTGGGGCACCATGAATGAGTATTGCCAGGAATTGCCTTCCGTGTAGTTACCGTTTATCTCGGTAGGGTCGAAGGGAGTAAGCCAGCCACCATTGCTGCGGGCCTGCATAAAACCATTCTGGTTATTGTAAACGTTTTTCCAATACTGAGCACGTTGAATGTATTCGGCGTGGTCGTTAGCATGGTTCAGCATTTTAGCCATTTGGGCTATACACCAATCGTCATAAGCATACTCCAGGGTTTTTGATACCGAAGCATCTTCCTGGTCGGATAATACAGCTCCGTTTTTGCGGTAAATATCCAGTCCAAACTGGTTGCGGTTCACCGCGGCTTTCATTGCGGTAAATGCTTTTGCTGCATCAAAATCCCGGATACCTTTAGCATAAGCATCCACGATAACCGGGATGGAGTGGTTACCTATCATGCAATAGGTTTCGGTACTGGCCAGTGGCCATATAGGCAGTAATCCACCCTGGTCATACATCGCCAGGAATGATTTGATGAAATCAAGAGTGCGTTTTCTATCTATCAGTGTAAGCAAAGGGTTTTCGGCCCGGTAAGTATCCCATAACGAAAAAACGGTATAATAGTTAAAGCCTTGGGCGGTATGTACCTGCTGATCTATGCCCCGGTATTGGCCGTCAACGTCGCTATAAATGTTGGGTGCCAGCATGCTGTGGTATAAAGCCGTGTAAAATATGGTTTGTTTTATACCGGCATAGTCAATGGGTTTCGCCTTTTTACCGGCGGGGGCCGGGCCATAAGGACTGCTAACAGTCCCTTCATCACTAAGTGTCGATTGTTGCGACGAGGATGGGCCGCCGCCTTCAACCTGAATTTTATTCAACTCGGTATTCCAGGTCGCTTTGGCTGCTTTCTGGACCTTTTTAAAATCGAAATCGGGTACTTCTGCGCCCAGGTTTTTCAAGGCACCTTCGGTGCTTACAGCCGAAATGCCCACTTTGGCAATCACCTCTCCGGGATTGTTAAACTGCAGGTACATTTTAATGTTCTTACCCTGCGCTTTGTTTTTTCCTTCCTGTAACTCGTTGTTGCTGGCTATCCCGTAAGTTTTAAATGGTTTAGAGAATTTAGCATAAAAATAAACCTGCTGGTTATTGGCCCAGGATTTTGATTTGCGGTACCCGCGAATTTCGTGGTCATTTACCACTTCAATCCATGAATCCAACACCTCGTCGCGGTGTTGCAGGTCTATAATAATGTTGGCTTTTTCGGCAGCAGGGTAATTATAACGATGTACGCCCACACGGGTGGTGGCCGTTAATTCCACCCCGATATTGTATTTATCCAGCAAAGTTTTATAATAACCAGGGGTGGCTACCTCATTTTTCTTTTTAAAACCAGAACGGTATTCGGTGTTTTTAAACTGTGGCTCGCCGGTTGTAGGCATAAACAACACATCGCAATAATCCGGAATGCCAGTGCCGCTTAAATGGGTGTGCGAAAAGCCATAAACCACTGTATCGGTATAATGATAGCCCGAGCAGCCGTCCCAGCCTTCCAAACGCGTATCAGGGCTTAGTTGCACCATGCCAAAAGGCATTACCGCGCCGGGGTAAGTGTGCCCATGCCCCCCGGTACCAATAAAGGGGTTAACCAATTGGGCGTAATCTTTGTCTTTTCTTTTTTGTGCCGATGCTGGTACAACGAAGGCTAATGATAAAATGATTACAAATAAACGGCGAGGTATAAATCGGATAGCGAACATACAATTAAATACAGTTTTATTATATCACGCAAAATAAAACTTAAATATTACAATGTACGATGGCAATAAATATAATACATAGCCGATGTAGTTACCCAGAAGGCCGAAAAATCTTGTATCAATGAGAAATCAATTTATTTGAGTCTCAATTTTTTTGAGGCTATTGATGCTGCGTTGAACAGGCAAAWTAAAAAAATGGGATTTACTCGCAAAAATCATACTGTCTTTTTTAAACATCGAATCGAAAAATACGGTAGTATAATTCCCTGTATTATCTGTTAGCTTGAGGCTTGTATGATTTGTAACCTGCATTTTAAATGGCTTGCCATCCTTATCGGTTACTTCAATAGAATCAATTCCGTTGTAAAAGTTTTTGCCGTTTTTTAGTAATACGCCTGCAATGCCAAGCCTGAAGTCATAGGCTTCGGTTATCTTTTCCGGGTTAACCTTGTCAAGTTGGCTTGCTAAACTGGCCGGGGTCATGTAATAAGTGGAGCAAGAGCTTGCCAGTACAGCAATACACAATAGGGGAAAGAATATTTTCATAAATGAATAAGGCTTGTGATAAAATTCGTCGAAAATAGGTATTTATCCGGCATGATGCAATGGCAAAAATGCGCGAAACAAAAAAACGCCCGGTTTATTAGCCGGGCGTTTAGTTTAGCAAGGGGTATTATGCGTTGCGTACAACGCCCATCTTTTTCAAAAGCTTACGGTTTTCGCGGCGGTGAACCAGCCGGTGAACGATAGCATATATGATTGGTAATATCAATAACGTTAAAATAGTGGAAGTTACCAGGCCACCAATTACTACAATAGCCAGGGGTTTCTGCGTTTCGGACCCGATACCTGTTGATACAGCTGCAGGCATTAGTCCTATGGCGGCCATCAGTGCGGTCATCACTACGGGTCTTACCCGGCTGATTACGCCGTCTAAAATTGCTTTATCCAACGGAATATGCTCTTCCAGGTTCTTTTTAAATACAGATACCAGGATTACACCGTTTTGGATACACACGCCAAATAAGGCGATAAACCCTATACCCGCAGAGATACTAAAGTTTGTGCCTGTTATATGCAAAGCCAGTATCCCGCCGATTAAGGCGAATGGTACATTCATGATAACCAACGTGGCATCCTTGGCATTGCCAAATGTAATAAACAAGATGAGGAATATTACCAGTAAGCAAATAGGCACTACGTGGGCCAATGTATTTGATGCACGGATCTGGTTTTCAAACTCACCTGCCCAAACATCAGTGTAACCATGCTCAAACGTTACTTTCGAGTGCACTTTGCTTTGTGCCTCGGCTATGGTGCTGCCCAAATCGCGGCCGCGTACCGAGAATTTTACGGCAATATACCGGGTGTTATTATCCCTGTAAATAAAGGCCGGCCCGGTAATAGTTTTGATGGTGGCAATTTCTTTTATTGAAATTTTGGAACCGTTAAGGGTAGGCACCATCAGGTTTTCTATTTTATCCTGGGTATTGCGGTATTGTTGCTGATACCTTATTCTGATATCAAACCTGCGTTCGCCCTCGTATAATTCGGTTGCGGCTTTACCTCCTATAGCCATTTCAATAACTGAGTTGGCATCGGCGGTAGATACGCCATAAAGCGCCATTTTACGTTGATCAAGTTCAATCCTGAACTCGGGCTGCCCCAAATTGCGCAACACGCCAAGGTCTTCAACGCCCTGTACTGTTTTTAAAATTCGCAGTACACTATCGGCTTTTTTATCAAGCGTTTGAAAATCGGGGCCGAATATTTTTACAGCCAGCGCGGCGTTAACGCCTGCAACCGCTTCCTCTACGTTATCGCGGATAGGCTGCGAATAATTGAACACCGCACCCGGGATTTTGCTTAGTTGCTTATCCATTTGGGCAATAAGCTCGTCCCCGGTAATGCCGCTTGGCCATTCATCCTTCTTTTTAAGATCGACCTGGATCTGTACGTCAAAAAAGCCCTTCGGGTCGGTACCGTCATTGGTTCGGCCAACCTGGGCAAGCGTCTGTTTTACTTCGGGAAATTTGTCCAATATCTGCATCATTTTTTGATTGATGCTTTCGGCCTCATTTAATGAAACACTCATCGGCAATTCAGCCTCTACCCAAAGCGCTCCTTCATTTAAATCAGGTAAAAACTCTGATCCCAAAAACCTGGCAGAGAAGAATGTAATTGCCATAAATGCAACCGCAACTATCAAACTCAATTTTTGATTTTTATAGGTGAAGTTGAACATCCGGCGTATGCCGTTCTCGAAAAAGATAACTACGGGGTTGTGTTTTTCCTTTACGTTTTTCTGTAACAGGATGCTGGATAGGGCAGGTACCAGGGTAAGCGTGAATATTAATGCCCCAAGTAAAGCAAAGCCCAATGTATAGGCCAAAGGCGAGAACATTTTACCCTCAACCTTCTGAAATGCAAAAATCGGTATTAAACAGGTGATGATAATCAGCTTGGAGAAGAAGATGGCTTTACCCATTTCTGCCCCTACATTTTTAAACAAACCCAGCTTGGCAAGGCCGTTAAACTTTTGCATGCCTACTTCTTTAGCCTTATGATCAAGGGCGACAAAAATCCCCTCAACCATTACAACCGCGCCATCTATAATAATACCAAAATCCACAGCGCCCATTGATAGCAGGTTGGCGCTCATTCCTTTTATGCGCATACATACAAAGGCAAACAGCAAGGATAGCGGGATGATAATAGCAACGGTAAGGGTTGTACGCCAGTCGGCCATGAACAGGAAGACGATGACCGTTACCAGTATAATGCCCTCGCACAGGTTATGAATAACTGTTTCGGTACAAAAATCCATCAGGTTGGTACGGTCGTAAAATGTATCAATCTTTACATCTTTGGGTAGGATGTTTTCGTTTAGGTCTTTCACCTTGTCGCGGATACGATTTAATACCTCGGCCGGATTCTCGCCTTTGCGCATTACAATGATACCTTCAAGCACGTCTTTCTGCTTGTCGCGGCTCACCTGCCCTAAACGGGGTAGGCCGGCCTCTTTTACATCGGCAATATCTTTTGCCAATATGGGTACGTTGTTTACATTTTTAATGATGATATTCTGGATTTCGTCAATATTATTGATAACCCCGATACCGCGCACTACATAGGCCTGGTCGTTTTTTTCAATCACATCACCGCCCACATTTATGTTGCTTCGGTTTATGGCGGTATAAACATCCAGCGAAGTAAGTCCGTACTTTTGCAATAGGGCAGGGTTAACCGAAACTTCGTAAGTTTTTTCCTCGCCGCCAAAGCTGTTTACATCAGCAACGCCGGGCACAGATTTAAATTGACGATCGAGCACCCAATCCTGAATGGCAGTAAGCTCGTGGATTGATTTGGTACGGCTTTTAAGCGTGTAACGATAAATCTCGCCGGTAGGACCGTATGGTGGCTCAACCTCGGGTTTTACGCCATCGGGCAAATCGGCATTGCCCAGGCGGCTTAGTACCTGCTGGCGGGCAAAAGCGTCATCCACATCATCATCAAAAATGATGCGCACGTACGATAAGCCGAAAGCCGAGGTAGTACGCAGGTTAGCCTTTTTTTGCACCGAGTTTAAAACGGTCTCCATCGGGATGGTGATCATCTTTTCAACTTCCTCGGCGCTACGGCCCGGCCACTGGGCAATAATAATGATTTGGGTATTAGTTACATCAGGAAACGTCTCGATGGGCGTGTTCAGGTAGCTCCACACACCAAGCACAACCAAAACCAGTGTCATAAAAAACACAAAGTAGCGGTGCCTGAGTGAAAAGTAAATTATATTTTTAATGAATTTATTCATCTTTAAAGTATCAAGTAGTTAGTATCAAGTAGCAAGATTCTGCGGTGGTATCAGGTGGTTGGTATCAGGTAACAATTAACTGGCTGGTTCCGGTCTTGATACTTGATACTAACTACTTGATACTTCTTAAAATCAATCTCCCGCTAATGCATCATATAAAAGCAACCCGTTTTTGGAGATCACTTTGTCGCCGGCGTTTAGGCCCGATGCTATATAGGTGATGTCATCCACGGTTTTTATAACGCTTACCTCGCGTACTTTTAAATCGCATTTGCTGTTATAAACCACCACGAAATTTTTGCTGCTATCGAAAATCACCGCTTTTGCAGGGACTGATACCGATGTTGCCGCATCATTATTGGTAATTACTACGTTGGTAAACATTTCGGGTTTCAGCAGCATATCGGTATTGGGTAATACCACTTTTATCTTCATTACCTTGTTATCAGGGTCGAGCACCGAGCTCACCGCATCGATTTTACCTTCGAAAACCTTACCTGGATAGGCCAACGTTGTTACTTTTGCACTGTACCCTGTTTTAACCTTACTGATGTCGGATTCAAAAACGTTAGCCCAAATCCAGACATCCTTCATGTTGGATATCGTGAACATGCTGCCATTGTTATCCTGGCGGATGAAGCTGCCGGTGGTAACATTTTTTTCGACTACATAACCGGTTTCGGGTGCCCTGATAATCAGCGTGCCGCCCGGGTTGGTATTACCACCACCATTAATGGCTATTTGCTGCTGAATTTTATGGTTAGCTGCTTCGGCTTTGTTATAGTTTTCTTTGGCTTCGGTGTAATCACGCTCGCTGGAGATACCGTTTTTGTACAGGTACTCGGCTTGCTCCAACTGGCGTTTTGATATAGCCAGGTCTGATTTTGTGGCTGTTAAGTCGGTATAGTTACCGGCAACATCTGCGCTGCGCATAATAGCCAGGGTTTGACCTTTGGTTACTTTATCACCAAGCGAAACTTTAACATCCAGTATTTGCCCGCTTGAAAAAGGGAAAACTTTGACAACGTTATTTTCGTCATTTGAAACCTCGCCCGATAGGGTAAGTTCATTTTTTATTGCAGTAGTTTTAGCAGTATCAATGGTTATAATTTTTGCCATCGAATCGCTTACGCAAACCTGCTTATTTTCGGCTACGGGTTGCGGCTTGCCCTTGCAGGCGGCAAGCAATAGTAAAGTGGAGATGCCGGATAACAGCGTTTCTCTTTTCATCATTATATATGTTTTATAAGGTGTTTTACGATTTAATTATGGTAGTACCGGTAGCAAAGTTCAGGTCGGCAATGGCCTTTTGCAGGTTGTATTGCTGTTGCAGTATTTTTAGCTTGGTATCCTTATAGGTATCAAAAAAATCGACAAATTCAATCAGGCTGATTTGCCGTTGCTGGAAGCTTTTGAGCATGCTGTTAAACAGTTTATCGTATTGCTCATTAAACTCCAGTTGCTGGGTCGAGAAAAGTTGCTGGTTTAATTTGTACTGATTTACAGCCGCTACCACATCGTTTTTAAGCTGAAGTTCATTCTGTTTCACCGTTACTTCCTGGCTTTGAATATTGTATTTCGCCGACTTAATATTGCCCTGGTTGCGGTTAAAAAAGGGCAGGGGTAAGCCAATTTGCAAGCCATAGTAATTGCGGGCATAACTGCTGTTTTGGTCATAAGCAGCACCGATGGTAACATCGGGTACGGCCAAAGCTTTTTGATATGCCAGGTTATGTGTGGCCGAGCTTAACTGATATTGGTTTGATAAGTAATCGGGCCTGTTTGTTTTAGCCTGCTCAATCAATCCTGGGATATCGAGGGTTACGGTTTCAGCAGGTTTGTCGTTTAGTACAGGATACACAAAAGCTGTTTCCTTGGTTTGTAGCAAGGTTTTTAGTTCGGTTTGTAAATCATTTACCTGGCGGTGATTTTCTACCATATCATTCTGCAGGCCAAAAAGTAATGCTTTAAGGCGGATCAGATCTTTCATGGAGGTATTGCCGGCATCAAATGATTTTTGGATAGCCGCTACCAGGTTCTGGGCCGAGTTGATCTCATTCTGGTAAACTTTTTCCTGGGCGTTTAGTGTAGCTAACTGGCTGAAATCCAGCTGAAGATTGTAGCGTAGGTTGCGCATCAGGTCGGCAAAGGCTGCTTCCTGAACTTTGGCATCGTCTTCGGCCACTTTTACCTGTTTGCCGCGTTTGCCGGCGGTAGCAAATACCTGGCTTAGCTGCACAAATACCTGGCCGCTGTTATTGCCATGGTAAAAGAATTTTTTGCTGCCGCCGTCCCAGATGTTTTGGTCGGTGCTTAGTACGGGGTTATCCCAAAGTTTGGCCTGCTGTATCAGCGCTTTTGATGCCTCAATATTATACTTCTGTGCCAGTAAGGCCAGGTTGTTTTCCAAAAACTGTTTTTCGGCATCCTGGAAGTTAATTTTGAGTGTGTCGGTTTGGGCGGTGGCCCGGTTTGTATTACAGCAAAAAAATACAATTAATAAAAATAGCAGGGTTTTTATTTTACACATAGTCCTCTTTCAATTCAACGGTGCAAAAATTCATAACGGTTATGAATTTTCTATGAAGAGGATGGCCGGGTGAAAATTATATATGCGGATATTAGGGATAAGGTGGTCGCTTTTGCGAGAGTATCCGTTCAGATTGGAAAATGCGGACACGGAGCCGTTGGATGCCAAAATGATGTTAAAAAGCGGGACATTTTACACAAAAAGTAATACTAATGCTTAATAAATACACCGAAAATTTAAAAGAAAATGCAAGTTTTTACAACAAAAATTCATTTGCCAAAAATATGCTGTAATAGGAGCGATGTGATGTAAAAAAACACTCGTTTTATAACAGTTTAGAAACCGATGCGCCTTTGCCGAAACGAAAACTCAAAGAAACTTCATGAGTTGCATTGTTGAAACCACCCAGGTTTGCCGAAGATGTTCCGAATTGATAACTGTACCCTAAACGGACAGATTCTATGTTTATCAATAGGATACCTGCAGCCTGATTGTTGGTACGATAATTTACACCAATACCAAGCTGGTTTTTGATATAAAACGTTCCCGATATATCGCCTACCATCGGAACTCCTTTTGCATAGGATACCAAAGCAGCCGGCTTAAAGCTAAATTCATCAGACAGGTTGGTTATACACCCCGCCGAAAAATAGTAATGATTTCTGAAATTATTGATGTTTTGTACGGAAGCGGTACCAAGGCTGGTTAACGTAAGTTCCGGAAGCGAAAATCCAACATAATACCAGTCGGTATAATAAATAACCCCGAAACCCAAATTAGGCTTAGTTTCACGTACATCGTCCTTGAAAGACGGATCGCCTGAGTCGAGTTCAGAATAATTAGCCGTGTAATTCCGCAGGCCGGCATTTAACGATACACCCAAATAACTGTTTGTTTCCAGTTGAATGGCTTTGGCAAAATAGGCATTAATTTCAAACTGATGCTCTACAGCAAAATTGTCGTTCATTACATTAAGGCCGGCTGCTCCGTTTACGCTTTCTATGGGCAAATTGCCGTTAAAAATTAAGGTTGATGGCGCGCCGTTTATGCCTACCCATTGCTTGCGTGCCAGCAACGTTACCGAGCCCGCCTTATCAAGCAACGAGTAGGCCGGATTAAGCGGCGTCAGGTTTTCGGCATATTGAGTATAACTAAACTGGCCGTTTTGGGCTTTGAGCTGTAAACTAAATCCTATCAAAAAAAATGCAATGCTTAAAAAGCCGGTTATCCTCATATTAATATTTAATGATTAAATAGCCGGTTTTACGTTTCAACTGGCCTTTATTGCGGTATTCCAGCAAGTAATAATAAGTACCCGCATGCTGCATAGCGCCTGTTTTATTTGATCGCCCGTTAAATACCTTACTTGTATTATCATAGCCCGTTGCTTCAAATACAGGTGCGCCGCTGCGGTCAACAATGGTTAATTTATTATCAGGATAAGCTGTAATGCCATCAATGGTAAACACATCGGCAATGCCATCGCCATTTGGCGAAACACCCTGGTGAACGGTTATGCCATCATTTTGCGTGTTGTCTGCAAGGCTCCYTACAACAGCAGGCAGGCTTAGGCTATGTTTATTTACAACTCCAACCAGGGCRGCCGGCCTGGTTATGGTGATGTTGTAGGTTTTAGTGGTTATGCCATCCTGGGCAGTAACCACGGTTGTTACCAGGTTATCGCCCACRTTCAGCGTTATTGTAGCMGGCGAAGCGTTAGTGCCATTTATGGTGAAGGTGGCATTGGGATCGGTTGTTATGGCGGTTAGGGTAACTGTGCCAACCGTATCAGGTACTACTGTTGTATACTCCACATTAGTTGGCGTTGCGCTTACCAAAGCCAGTGCTGAATGAGGATTTAGTACCAATGCGTCTAACCGGGCATTATTTGAACCCACTTTGTTTACTGTAACATAGTAGGTTTTGGTGGTTACGCCATCCGGCGCTGTTACCACGGTAGTTACAATCGTAGGCCCGCTGTTAAGCGTTATCGCACCAGAAGTGGAACCGCTGTTTACCGCAACGCCATTTACCGTTATGGTTGCACCCGGTTGCTGCGCCGTGGGCGTAAACATTACACTGCTCACAGTTGGATTAACAGAGGTAGTGTAATTTACGGTAGTGGTATTTGAGCTGGTAAGAAACAGGGTTGACCCCCAGTTCATGAGCAATGAGCTTAATGTGCCATTGTTTGATCCTGTCCTGTTTACCGTTACATTATAGGTTTTGGTGGTGATACCATCCTGCGCGGTTACCACTGTGGTAATTAAAGTAGGGCCGCTGTTAAGCGTTATTACTCCCGATGCGGAACCGCTGCTAACCGGTACGCCATTTACGGTTACCGTGGCATTTGCATCCTGTGTGGTAGGTTTAATTGTTATGCTGCTGACGGCGGGATCTACGGCGGTTGTGTAATTCACATCATCAGGGCCAAATGCCGGAAACATTGCTCCGGGCGGGTTCATGATCAAGGAGCTTAAGGTGGCATTATTTGATGCCTTGATTACCGTTACAGCATAAGTTTTGATAGTAGTTCCATCTGGGGCAGTTACCAGTACAGTTATTGTGGTAGGGCCGGTGTTCAGGGTTATCGGACCCGAGGCGGAGCCGCTGCTTACGGCCACCCCGTTTACGGTTATTGTTGCACCAGCTTCAACTACTGTTGGTGTAAAGGTAACGGTGTTTATGGAGGGATCTACAGACGTTTTATAATTCACATTGCTTACGGTGGCGCTTGTCAGCAGCAGCGGAGAAGCCGGGCTCAGGATCAACGTGCTTAACGCGCCGCTGTTTGACCCCGTTTTGTTTACCGTTACGGTATAGGTTTTTGTAGCAATGCCATCCGGCGCAGTTACCACGGTAGTTATTAAAGTGGGGCCGCTATTAAGCGGTATGGGAGCCGATGCTGTACCGTTGGTTACCGGTACACCGTTTATTGTAATAGTGCCACTTGGATATGTTGCTGTTGGGGTAAGCGTTACGCTACTGGTTGTTGCGTCGACCCCGGTGGTATAATTTACTGTACCAACTGCCGAACTTGCCAGGATCAGCGGAGAACCCGGGTTCATGGTTAATGAACTTAGCGAAGGATTATTGGATGGGTTTACGGTGATGGTGAAGGTGATAGGTGCGCCTGCACAGCCTGTTCCATAGGTAATAAAATTTCCTGATGATGCTGGTCCCTGACCTACAGGTATGGCGGTTATTACGGCATTTGTTATAGTATTAATAACCGAGACAGTGTTTGAATAATAATTTGCTACATAAACCTTGCTGCCATCTGAATTCACCGATAAACTACCGACATCGGAACCAACAGTAATTGTCGCGATAACGGTATTAGTCGTAGTATTTATAACCGAGACGGTTTTTGAAACAAAATTTGACACATATACCTTGCTGCCATCGGGGCTTACAGAAACGCCGACAGGAGATAAACCAACCGTTATTGTAGCTGCAACAGTATCAGCTGCGGTATTGATCACCGAGACACTGTTTGAATCATAATTTGCTACATAAACCTTGCTGCCATCTGTACTCGTTGAAATACTATTAGGATTACTGCCTACCGGAATAGTATAAAATGTTCTATTGGGGGTGTAAACGACCGATACGCTAGCCCCCAGTGAATTCGATACGTATACCGTGCTGCCATCGGGGCTTATAGAAATGCCGTGGGGAAATGAACCTACCTCAATAGTAGCTGTTACCGTATTTGTTACGGTATTGATCACCGAGACTGAATTTGAGAAAGCATTTGCTACATATACTTTACTGCCGTCCGGACTTACCGTTACACCTTGCGGGTATAGCTCTACTGGAATGGTTGTTATCACAGTATTAGTTATAGTATTGATAACCGACACGGTATTGTCCGTTTGATTTGCCACATACACGCGGCTGCCGTCGGCCGATCTGCCTACGGCTAGCGGCCCGTGTCCCACAGGTATTGTAGCAATCACTGCATCAGTAACCGTGTTGATTACCGAGACATTATTGGAGTTAAAATTTGCTATATATGCAAAGCCTGCCGAAACCGGTGTAACGGTAATGGTAGCTGTAACGGGGCTGCTGCCTGTATTTACGCCCGTAAAAGATGTTATATTCCCAATACCGCTTGCTGCAAGGCCTGCGCCGGGCGTATCATTAACCCAGGTAAAAGTATTGCCTGTGCCTGTAAAGTTAATAGCTGCGGTACTACCGCCGTTTGTAATTGTTTGGTTGGGTATGGTGTTTACTGTTGGCAATGTATTTATTGTTCCGGTTACCGCTACATTTTGGCTGGTTATGCCTGGTGAAGTTAGCGTTACGCTACCTGATATGCTGCCAACCGGCGCTGTTGCCGCCGAGCGTACATAAATTAGGGTGCTATTTACCTTGCCCGCTACTTGTGTAATGGTTACAGCGCTGGCAAATCCGCTGCTGTAGGCAAGTGATACCTCAAAACCTGCTGGGGCTGTAGCTGTAATATTGCCTGTTAAACCATTGCCGGTAACCATAAACCGTTGCGTGTTTAATGAAGCACTGCCTAAACAAGCAGAAATAGTGCCTGCTGCTGTACCGCCATGAATGGCAGGCGGTGTTGGGTTTACGGTAATAGTAAAGGTAGCCGCTGCGCCACTACAGCCTGTTTCGCTTGTGGCAAAGGATGAGGGGAATTTGCCTACAGAGAGATTGGATACTACAGTGTTTGATAATACATTGATCACAGAGACAACATTATTATTGTTTAATACAAACACCTGGTTGCCATCGGCGCTTGGCGATATATCCGTAGGTGATTTGCCTGTCGGGATAGTAGACACCACCGTATTTGACGTGGCATCGATCACGGAAACATTATTAGAATTTGTATTAGCCACATAAACCTTACTGCCATCAGGCGATATACACAGAACACGGGGCTGCGATCCTACAGTAATAGTAGCTATTACTGTATTAGTTACTGCATTGACGACCGATACAGCACCTGAGCCATTTATTATGTAGCAACGACTCCCATCAGGACTAATTGCAAAATAGATCGGATCTGATGCAGGTATGGTAGCCACAACCGTGTTGGTTGAGGTATTGACAACCAAAACACTATTAACACTGGTTCCCAGGTACAAACGACCGCCATCAGGGCTTAAAGATGTAGTATTAACGAAAACTCCCAGATTGATTGTAGTTATTACCGTATTTGTGGCTGTATTGACCACCGAGATGTTTTTTGACGAGCCATTCTCTACATAAACCCTGCTGCCATCAGGACTAACCGCTAAAAAAAACGGAGTTTCACCAACCGTTATAGTAGCTGCTATCGTATTGGTTGCGGTATTGATCACGGATAGAGTGTTGGAGTGTTCATTTGCTACATACAACCGGCTGTCATCCGGGCTTAATACCATGGCTCTCGGAGTTATGCCAACCCTGATCGTAGCCATCACGGTGTTAGTTACGGTATTAATAACCGAGATGTTATTTGAATAATAATTGGCCGTGTACACCCTGGTACCGTCATGGCTTAACGTAACGCCCTGGGGTGTTGTACCTACAGGTATTGTAGCTACAGTTTTATTAGTTGCAATATTGACCACCGAAACATTATCGTAATCTTGATTTGCAGCATATACCATTCCCGTAGATGCCGGGCTTACAGTAATTGTTGCAGTTACCGGGCTGGCAGTTTTATTAACAGCAGTAAATGAAGCGATTTTGCCGGTGCCGCTTGCTGCCAAACCAATGCCCGGAGTATCATTTACCCAGGTAAAGGTATTGCCGGTACCTGTAAAGTTAATGGTTGTGGTAGTATCGCCATTTACGAGGGTTTGATTGGTGATTGGGTCGGCCACCGGCAATGCATTTATTCTGCCTGTTATCGCCACATTCCGGCTTGTGGCTCCTGTTGAACTCAGCACGACGTTGCCTGATATGGTACCGGCAGGTGCAGTAGCCGCCGACCGCACATATATCACGGTATTATTTACCACGCCGCCTGACTGTGTAAGCGTTACATTGCCGCCATAACCGGTGCCGGAGGCAAGTGATAACTCGAAGCCTGTTGGGGCAGTTGCTATTATATTACCTGTTAAACCGGTGCCTGCAACTGTAAACTGTTGCAGGTTCGGGCTTGCCGAAGCGGTACCCTGGCATGCAGAAATATTGCCGGTAACAGTGCTGGCCACAATGGGCAGCGCCGCACTTACTGTACCTGTTACCGCCACATTTTGGGTAAACCCGGTTGAAGTAAGTGTTATATTTCCTGAAATAGAACCAACGGGCGCAGATGCGGCAGATCGAACATATACTGTGGTGTTTCCTGTTACACCCCCTGATTGGGTTATAGTTATGCTGCTGCTGTAACCACTGCCAGCAGCAAGGGACACTTCGACATTTGCCGGCGCCGTAGCAATAATGTCTCCGGTTAAATTAAACCCCGAAACTGTAAACTGTTTAATTTGTGGACTGACAGACGCCGTGCCGGCAAATGCAAAAATATTCCCGGTTACTGCACTTAATGTTACTATTGGTGTTGAACTAATTGTTAAATTCAACGTTGCCGAACTGCTGCCGGAGCTATTGTAGGCCGTGGCAATATAGTTTGTTGCAGGCGATGTAGAAACGGGCGTACCGCTGATAATGCCTGTGGAGGCATTAAAGTTTAAACCGGCTGGCAAAAAAGGGGCTATATAGTATCCCCCCACAGGCTTTATTTTTTCAACTATATACGGAGAAGCGCCTGATCCGGTTGCATATAGATTTCCTGAGGCGTCGGTTGCTATTGCGGTAGGGCTTGACGTAATTCCGATAGTTGTTACAACGCCAGTACCCGCGGATATCTCTTTTATCCTTTCGGTGCCGGAATCAACAAAATACAAGTTGCCTGAAGCATCCACTACCAGGCCGGCTGGACGATTACCGCTTCCGATAAAAACCGGACTACCGCCTCCGGCTGGTATTTCCTGTATTACATTTCTTGATTTCTCTGCAACATATACATTGCCATTATTGTCAACAGCTATGCCGGTTGGCGAACTAAACCCCATTCCCAAAACTATAGTACTTCCCCCACCTGAAGGTATTTTCTTTATATAACCAGTTCCGGTATCGGCCACATATACATTACCCGCTGCGTCTACCGCTATACCCTGCGGCTGACTAAAACTACCTAAATTAACAGGGGTGCCGCTGCCCCCGGGTATTTTCCATAAATTGCTTGACGACACGTAAAAGTTATTTGCACCGTCTATTGCTATGGCGAATAGCTGATTAAAACTGGAGGAAAACACAACCTGTGGGCCGCCGTCGGCCGGTATTTTATATATAGTGGGTTTAACAGTATTGTTGCCGGCATCGGCCACATACACATTGCCCGCAGCATCTACGGCTATACCTACCGGGTTAGCATACCCTGATCCAACGGTAGTTGCGCTGCTGCTATAAGCCGGGGCGGCAACCTGGCTGCTTGTAGGACTCAGCGGGGTAATTGCCACACCTGGCCGGTAAACCTGGGGCCCGCTGTAACTGATCACAGGCACCTGCGCAAATAATTTAACCGACAGGAGAGTTGTAAAAAAAACTATATATAATGCCCTGTAATTCAGTAATCTATAAAGGAATAGTGGAATTGAAAGATGTAGGTTTTTTTTCATAATGTCGGTTTAAAAACAGGAAATTTTAGTAGCAATTAATACCTCTACCACTATATATAAACCGGGAGTCGGGGATAAAAAATAAAACCATGCCCATTTACACCGGTAGGCGTAGCCTATGGCCTGGATTGGTTAACTTTTACCTGTGCTTTTTTTGACTTTTGGTTCCTGGTGCTTGATTCAATTTTTTTTATAAAGTGACTAAGGTCAGATATGCCCTGTTCCTAAAAAGATATAATCCCAAAGCAGCCGTAAAATAACATGGTGTTTTAACTGTTTGATATGCCTTATTTAGAAATAGTTAATATTTTAATCGAAAATACTTAAAATGTTTTGAATCAGGCAGTAATTTTCAAATTTAAAAATGTACGATAAAATAACGAATAACTGAAATAGTTTTCGGGCCAATTGATGCCATGGCTCCGGCGGGATTGCTGAATGCTACAAAGCGCTGTTTTTAGTAACTGATGTGTGTTTTTGCAAAGTCCCGGCCCGCTTTGAGCTGTAAACTAAATCCTATTAAAAAAAATGCAATTCTTAAAAAGCCGGTTATCCTCATATTAATATTTAATGATTAAATAGCCGGTTTTACGTTTCAGCTGGCCTTTATTGTGGTATTCCAGCAAGTAATAATAAGTACCCGCATGCTGCATAGCGCCCGTTTTATTTGATCGCCCGTTAAATACTTTACTTGTATTATCATAGCCCGTTGCTTCAAATACGGGTGCGCCGCTGCGGTCAACAATGGTTAATTTATTATCAGGATAAGCTGTAATGCCATCAATGGTAAACACATCGGCAATGCCATCGCCATTTGGCGAAACACCCTGGTGAACGGTTATGCCATCATTTTGCGTGTTGTCTGCAAGGCTCC
>NZ_JBFUIJ010000020.1:0-117467 GCF_056401935.1 Mucilaginibacter sp. P4_D1 | reverse complement strand
GCATGCGGTTGGTTTAGCAATATTGCTATAAGGCCATACAGTGCGTTCATCCCAACTCGTACAATAGCTATAAACCCAGGTCCCATTGATAAAGTTAAGGTCGCTGGCCTCATTAAAATAAGGAGCGGGTATCTTAGAAATACTGCTGGCCAAACTGATCATATCTGCTCCTAATTTGACAATCCTGGCATTATCCGGCATATATTTTGTTTTGGGCGTTCCGGCTCCAAAAACCAGCCAGCCTGTACCTTGGCCGTCAATTAGAACTCCGGGATCGAATGGAGCACCGACATCCACACCGGGGACAGACCGGTCGACTATGTTCTTTCCTAATGGGTCTTTCCAGGGGCCAACGGGAGAGGTGGAAGTAAGCACGGCTGAGCCACCGCCGCCATTGGAGTAATACAAATAGAAGTGTGTTTTGCGATCTGCTTCCAGCCTGGATGTAATGGAAGGCGCCCAGGAATTCTGACTCCATGGTGCCAGCTTTGCTGTATTTATGAGGCCATGATAAGTCCAGTTGACCATATCATCGGAAGACATCATGACCAGTGTACGGATATGCTCGTATGAATTTTTCCCATCCTTTCCTACATGCTCATACTGTTCATGATCATTCGTGGCATACACATAAACTCTTCCATTGTATTCTATAGCGGTTGGGTCGGCCGTAAACATAAAATCTAATAAAGGATTCCCATTATTGGTGAGAAGTTTCGGCGAAACTTTTGCGAATTTTGCTTCCAGTTCTTCATTATCTGGCTGCGTAACTTGAATTTGCCTGGCATCACTATTCGAAGCTGTGATAGTCACTATCGCCTCGCGGCCAGCACCCGCGTTGTTAGCGTTAGCTGTTAATTTAAGCGTAACATTCCCCGGGCCTCCCGATGACTGACTGATCGTTAACCATGAAACTGAGTTGGCTGTCGCTGTCCAATTAACATTGCCGGTGATAGCAACATCGGCACTACTTCCTTCCGACTCAAAAACAACTTGCAAGGAAGAAACAGTGAGTTGAGTCTCAATCTCTTTCTTCTTACAGGAAAAAGCAGGCAATGTGACCAAAAATAGTAAACCTAAAAATATAGCAACGCCCTTTTTCATATTATTATATTGTTCATTTTTGCTAGTTTAATTTATCTTTTCACGCTCAATACCAATCATATACGTCAAGAAAACGGTACTGTCTAATCTGTTCACGGTACCGCTGTTCCGGTAAAAGCTTTAACCCAGAATTAATTTTACTTATATCCTAATTTAATGGCATTATACATGCGCTGGTCTATTATCCCATTATTAGCCCTGTCTAACATATTTCCTACCTCCCACCAGAAGGGCAGCATACCATTCGCTTTAGCCGTTTTGGTCGTAAAAGTTGCCCAGTAGTCCACAGACCTGTTGTTCATCAACGTATCCTTAGGCATAGGCCTGTTAGGGTCAGTCCTCCTCGGGGCTGCATATTCACCAAGCACCACAGGGATACCTTTATCAACAAAATTCACTTTCATCTTTTGGTATTCAGCAGTTATCGCAGCCTCGTCTCCATTTCCAGGGGTGTTGTTGCGGTCTGGCTCAATAGTAGAAACGTTCCCAGTCCCCCAGTAGTAAACCATTTTGCCCCAGCTTACATCTCCATCCGTTAGTAAAGTAAATCCAGCAGGTGTGTAGTCGTGCACCTCGAGCATCAACTTGTTAGGTACCGGGTCGTGAGGCATAGTAGTCATCAAAGTAGCAGTTATAGAAATATTAGTGTGAGGCCCCTGCACAACCAGCACCCGGTAGGCGTTTCTGCCCCCGGTAGAGCGAACTGCCTTAATGAATGTTTCGTGATAACTATTCAATATGGCCATCTGCGCGGCGTTGTCAGCCGCAGGTTCATTGGCGCTGGCAAACAAAAGGTGCTCATCAAAATCACGCAAGGTTGTAGCTATCTGTTCCCAAAGCGCTTTTTGTTTCGCATTAACAGAATCTTTCTTAGCATCGGTAATATTATTTTCCAGCCAGCCGTTGTCCCAGTGAATATTCACTATCACATACACACCATTATTCACACAATATCCAACCACTTGTTTCACCCGCGCAAGCCATGCAGGGTCAATTATTGCCTTTTTCCGGTCGCTTAGATGATTCCAATTCCATGAACAAGGAAGTCGTATCGCACTGAAACCTGTTGCTTTCAAATATTTTATATATGAATCGGTAATTTTATTACCATTCTGCCAATCAGCTTCGTTTGGGGGCTCCATGGTATTGCCAATGTTTGTTCCCATTCCCGTTCCCATTTTTGCAGCCAGTTGCACGGCAGTACTGGTCACTCCAGTCATGTCTGGCGCTATAGGCGAGGTGTTATAACCTGGGTATATGGTGGGAGCCTGGGTAACCCTCACCCTTCTGGCCTGCCCGTTTGACGAACTTATATATACAATTGCAGATTGGCTTGCACCGGTGCCATTTGGCGACGCCACTGTCACATGAATAACGGTACTCCCGCTCTTGCCGGATGTAGTGTTTAATTGCAGCCATGACAAAGCAGGGTTGCTTACGCTCCAATCAGCATTGCTGGTAACGGTAATGTCCTGACTTCCTCCTTCGGGAGCAAAAGTAATCGCCGACACGCTAACCGTGAGTTCCGGCGCGGTAGTTTTCGCCTTTGTGCAGGCGAAAAGCATAATAATCGCAATAAGAAATATTATAGAATTAAAAAAATATTTTTTTTTCATTTTTGTCTATAACTAAACTTTTTATAAATAATCTCGGCACTAAAAACATCTGATAACATTTTTTATTAATTATTCAGGATAATTTTAGGCTTGTTGAATCAGCGTTTATTTGCCTCTGGCTAACATTAAATTTTACTTATATCCAGCAATAATGGCATTTACCATCCGCTGGTCCTTAACCACATTATTTTTTCTGTCAAAACCATTACTTACCTCCCACCAGAATAGTAAAAGACCATTCGCTCTCATAGTTTGGTCGAAAAAGTTAGCCAGTAATCCACATACCTATTGTGCGCCGCCATATCCAAGGGAGTACCGCTTTGCATTCGGGAGTCCGTCTAAAAGTTTCATATTCACCCAGTATCACAGGGATACCTTTATCAACAAACTTCTGTTTAATCTTTTTGGAATTCAGAATCGATCACATCATCTTCTCCAAAAGCGGCGTTGCAGTCCGGCTCAATAGTAATGCGTCTGGCCTTCATATAAAAAATTCAATGATTTATTTTTAACCAACTTAAATGATTGAAKAAGTAATTTGATTTTACTCCTTCAATCTAAACCACAATTGACTTGTCACATGATTGGTTCGATTCAGTCGCCAGGCTTACTTCGTTCCAGTAATTATAATATTATCAAACATTATAGCATTAGAAGTTTCAGTATTAGGATTCAATCTGAGGCTTATTGTTTTATAGTTTCCTGAAGGCAAAGCAACCGATTTTGCATCTTTATTCCACCCTGCACCACTGGCAATTGTAGGTAGAGATACCCAAGAAGCACCGCCATCAATACTTACTTCAATTTTTGGTTTTACAGCATCTCCACCTTCTTCAACAGCAAATTCATAAGACAGGTTTAAATTTGTAAAACCAGCCACATTGATATTAGGTATGGTAACAGGAGCACCTTTGAATTCTATTTTCAATACAAATCCGTCACCCCACCCTTGACGCAAATTTATATTGGCATCGCCAGCGGTTTTTAAATCTACTCCACCATTCCATTTTCCTGCCTTTGTAGATGGTGCAAATGTATACGTATAGCGATCACTAACGGCCTTAACATTTGATTCAAAATTTTCGGCATACACAGTTTGCTGTGCTTTGGCGAACATCCCTGTTGTAAGGGCCAAAAATAATAGTGTGATTTTCTTCATTTTACTTGAGTTTTAAATATTAATAATTTATAGTTTAAAAATTTTTCATTATTTGTTTGAAAAAGCCTGAAAACCACCTGCTGCGTAGCATTATGGCTTCTGTCAGGTCTTTGTGCTTTTAAGGCCAGGCTTACCTTACGTAGGCTTGTTATTACCTGTCTATTCATGTTCTTTTTAGTGCTTATTGATGCATTATTTCATACTTCTCCTTTCTGTTCATAGTACTATTATCCCGGGAAAGCCTTAGTTCAATATTACTTTTACTTATATCCTTCCTTAAGGGCATCAAACATAGGCTGATCCTTTATCACATTATTACTTCTGTCTAGGAGAAACCCTACCTCCCACCAGAATGGCATAAGACCATCCGCCTTAGCCGTTTTGGTCGCAAAAGTTGTCCAGTAATCCACAGACTTGTTGTGCATAGCCATATCCTTAGGAAGATAATTGGGGTTGGTGACGGCGGCAGTCCTCCTCCAGACTGCATATTCACCCAGTATCACAGGGATACCTTTATCAATAAAATTCTGTTTCACCGCCTGGAGTTCAGCAGTGATCGCATCCTCTTCTCCATAGGTGGCATTACGGTCTGGCTCAATAGTAGAATGATTCCCAGCGCCCCAGTAGTAAAGCATCTTGCCCCAGCTTGCATCTCCATCCGCCAAAATGGTAAATGCATAGGGCGTGTAGTCATGTACTTCGAGCATCAATTTGTTAGGTACCGGGTCGTGAGGAAGCGTAGTCATCAAAGTAGTAGTTAAAGTAGGATCAGTGTGAGGCCCCTGCACGACCAGCACCCGGTAACTGTTCCTGCCCCCGGTAGAGCGAACTGCCTTGATGAATGTTTCGTGGTAACCATTAAGTGTGGCCATCTGCGCGGCATTATCAGCCGGAGGTTCATTCAAACCGGCAAAAATAAGGTGCTCATCAAAATCGCGCATGGTTGTAGCAATCTGCTCCCAAATCGCCTTTTGCATCGCATTAACAGAATCTTGCTTGATTGCATTGACATTGGTATTGGCACTATCATGATCGTTCAGTACCACATACATATCATTAGCCACACACCATCCAACCACTTCTTTCACCCGCGCAAGCCATGCAGGGTCAATTGTTGCCTTTTTCTGATCGCTTAAATGAGTCCAAACCCAGTTACAGGGAATCCGTACAAAATTGAAACCTAATTGTTTGACATATTTGACATACGATAGGGTCATTTTACTACTCTGCCAATCACCTTCGTTTGGGGATTCCATAGTATTGCCAAAATTTATTCCCATTTGAAATTTTGCCGCCAGTTGCACGGCAGTACTGGTCATTCCGGTCATGTCTGGCGCTTTGGGCGAGGTGTTATAACTTGGGTATATGGTGGGACCCCGGGTAACCGTCACCCTTCTGGCCTGCCCGTTTGATGAACTTATGTTTAAAATGCCCGACTGGCTTGCCCCGGTTCCATTTGGCGACGTCACCGTCACATGAATAACAGTACTCCCGCTCTTGCCGGCAGTTGCGCTTAATTGCAGCCATGAAAAAGCGGGGTTGCTTACGCTCCAGTCGGCATTGCTGGTAACGGTTATGTCCTGGCTTCCTCCTTCGGGCGCAAAAGAAATTGTCGACACGCTAACCGTGAGGGCCGGTGCCGGAGTTTTCACCTTTGTGCAGGCGAAAAGTGCGATAATCGCAGCAAGAAATACTGCGGATTTAAAAAAATACATTTTTTTCATTTTGTTCTATCATTTAATTAAAAAATTGCATAAACATCTCCCGCACTAAAAAATATCAGCATGATATCTTTTTTTTTGCCCGCTATGATAGCGGCTCAATTGTACGTTGATCTTTTTACTGTTAATTTCGTTACTCTAACATCTTCTCCGTTTTGGCGAATCCAAAATGGTAAATTGGGGGTTGTCATATCAGGATCCCCTAAGTTCTCTTCCCTATTTCCCTCGTTTCGCTTCCCTATCCTTTTTACCAATATTTTCGAGGCAAAAAGCCCCCACAGCGATATGCTGCCGTGGAGGCTTTAGCTTATTTAATTTTTACAACACGAATATTATCGAATGCAACATAAAAGCCAGTTGTTGTAGTTGCTGCGTCATAATTATGCCTATATAGGTAGGCGCCGGTTTTTCCTGATGAGCCCACCAAATCGGTGATCTTAGTTAAGGGAGCTCCCATACCCTCGCCCAATGCATTACTTGCACGAAACGACGACAACGGGATAGTTATAGTAACCCACCCCTTTGTTTTGTACGCTTTTCCGGTTTTCCATGGTTCCCATCTGTATATATAGCCGCCTACATCTGTTTTAATATCCAGTGCACCACCATTCCAGTCGGTCGGTACACTTATTTCCATTTTCAAGGCCCAGTTGTCCGGGGCGTCAGTAAGGTTGGCTGCTGGTACCCATTGATTACTTGCTAAAATAATACCACCATTAGAAGAACCGCCACTCAAAACACCGGTATTCACAAAAATAAACATAGTATGGTTTGTGCCCATTACGCCATTAAAGGCAGTTGTTTCTGTAAACCAGCCGTACCGGTTATTGTTGTTGGCATCAATACCACCAATACCGTCCCCCCAGCTAGAAGCATTACCACCATAATCCGCATAAAGGACACCAGAACCATCCATATTTTCTATAACACCGTTTTTTAGATATGTTGGAGTATAAACATTGTAAGGAGTAGTACCCGTGCCGTACGATGTGGTAATAGATACCGGTCCGCTTTGCGATAGCGCAGGCGCAACAAAACCAACAGACTTTGTATCTTTTGATGTTGTAAAAGAAGTAACTGCGGTACCCGCAAAGGTTAGCGATTGAATGTCCTTAAAATAAGTGCCATAAATATAAACTGAATCGCCAGGGCTGGGATTTTCGTTGGAAATCCAGGAAGTAACTGGTGTGGCTCTTATTGTATCCATAACGGTACCAGACTTAGTAGTTACCGTTACTAGCTTGTTGGATGTCGTTGCCGGCATCAAAAAGCCGAGGGAGTCGCCATAAAAGCTCGAATTAAACTTTGTGATTGGGGTTCCTCCATATACAAACTTTTGAACCAGCACTAAATTGGCACCAAAAAGATAAACCGAGTCGCCGGGGTTAGCAAATACATTGGATATAGCGTAAATAGCAGGTGCCGCAGGCCCTAATTTAAAAGAAAAGGTTGTTGAACCTGCCGGTGTTTTATAGGTTAAGGTATAGAGCTTAGCTGTGTCAATTTTTGAATATATGATGTTTGGTATTCGTACTACCGCGCTTCCCGATGCTAATAAAGCAGGGTTAAAGGATGCAGAAACGCCGTCGAACTCAATTTCTGTTGCATTTTTCAGATTCTGCCCAATTATAACCACATATTTGTATGATCCACCTGACCAGGTAGGATCAGTTTGTGGATCACCAGTACTCAAAAGCGTATCCTTACCTGCCGCATGATACAATCTTACGCTTGTAATAACAGGGGGGATAGAAGAACTCTCGGTATTTTTCTTACAAGCCGGCAGTAAAGCCACCATCATCAAAAATAGCGGCAAAAAATACAAGCGGATGTCTAAATTTCTTTTCATTTTAATATAATTTAGCTGTTAAAAAATTAATAATAAGGTACCGGCGGGTTCAGCAATTTGGGGTCGCTGGTCACCTCTGATGCCGGTATTGGCAATGTAAATGAGTCTATTGTTGCCGGATTAACAGTTTGCGGCCCGCCATCATTACCCGCTGTTGTTGGTGTTGCAACCCCACTTTTATAACTGAATGTAACGCGTTGCTGGTTATTGAGGATATTGATAGCCGTTGCGGGGTCGTAATAAGAAAGCCGTACCAGGTCTATCCAATATTGCCCCTCAAAAGCCAATTCAATTCTTCTTTCATTTAGGATGGTTGCAGGGGTTAACACCGAAGCCTGATTCACCCCAGCCCTTGACCGCACCGCGTTAAAATATCTCAGGGCTGTACCATCGGAAGTGGTTGCATTGTTGCCCAAAATGGCTTCGGCATATATCAGGTACACATCGGCCAACCTAAGCATTGCATTATGTTCGGGAGATGACCAAATATCCATTGTTGGCAAGTTGTTATCTTTCTCGTTACCGATAATGTGTTTTTTCAAACTCACCTGTGTTGCCGTATAACCACCACCCGCAGCATTCAATTCAGGATAATGCTCTCCGGTGAGCATAATAGTGGCCCTGCGCCTTAGGCTATCTTGCGCTGTATATGCCAGATAAAAGTCGTAGGTGATCTGTATGGTACTCCACGCACCTTCCTTCTGCGCGGTTACATCGGTGCTTGGCGCAAGGAGTCCGGCCCAGGTGTTGCCACTGCCATAACCCACGCCTCCTGCCCATTGAAGGGAGAATAAATCTTCGGGGACATCGTTGTGTTGCACCGTGAAAAGATCATAATAGCTGGGAAGCAATGACAAGCCGCTGTTATTACACACATTGCCTGCATATTTTTTGGCGCTGTCCAGCAATGCCTGGTCGCGTGAGCCGCTTTTCCCCAAGCCCGCCCAGGTTAAATATACTTTGCCCAGCATCCCTTGCGCCGACCATGTGGTTACCCTGCCAGCTACATCTTTTGCAGGAAGGCTTTGCGCCGCGTAAGTCAGGTCATTGGCAATAAATTTATAAACATCCGAAACAGTATTGCGGTTAAGCAAGGAGTTTTGTATTAGTTTACTGTTATCCTCAATAATAGGTACGGCGCCCCAGTAAACTGCCAAATGATAATAGGCTACGGCACGGATAAATTTAGCTTCGCCAATGGCGGCATTTCTATCAGAAACGGAAATTGAAGATGATGCCTGGCTTTGAATCGCATCAATAACCGTATTACATTGTGCAATAACGTTGTATAAGCCTATCCAGGCTTGCGATACAATGCCATTTTGCGCTGTAATGGTGCGCGTAAAAAGTTCATGTAAATCCTGATAATACCCTTTATAGCCATTTCCGCTCAATGCGTCACTAATTGGCAACAAAGAAGCAGAATGAAATTGCCACCACTCGGAACCGCCATATAGGTTTGCTGTGGCCAGCCTTAAATCGGAAGTAGTTTTGTAAAAATTATTAGAACTTATCTGCGAGTTGGAAGGGCGTTCCAAAAAACTCTTTTTACATCCGGCAATTGCTGCTGCAAATACCAAAAAAATTATCATTTTACTAATTGGTTTCATAAATATCCTTTTTAATTGGTGATTCCTTATTTGTTAAATGTTATACTGGCACCAATAGTAAATACTCTTGGCTGAGGATAATAACCACCATCCCAGCCTGCCTGGAGTGGGTTCCATGAACCAATTTCAGGATCCATGCCGGTATATTTTGTAATTGTAAAGGCGTTGGCCACTGTACCATAAACCCGGATTGAGTGCACGTATATTTTCGACAAAATACTTTCTGGCAATCGGTAACCCAAGGTGATGTTTTTGCACTTCAGGAATGACCCATCTTCGATAAACAGACTATTAGAACGGTTATTACCGTTGGTATTGTCGTTTCTTAACCCCACAGTGGTTGTATTCGGATTAGTAACATATACATTGTTAACATCGGATGCCGAGCCGGCTGGGTCAATTAAAGCCAAATGGGCATAATTTAATACTGATGTAAAATAGGTGCTATTATTTTGCGGATTGCTTTGTGCTACAGCCAGTTGATTGAATACTTTATTGCCATAGCTGCCGCTGAAGAAAAAATTCAGGTCGAAATTTTTGTATCTAAAGGTATTATTGATGCCATACTGGAATTTTGGGAGCGGGGAACCCAAAAAAGTTTCGTCCCTTGAGTCAATAATACCGTCGCCATTCAAATCTTTAAACTTGCGGTCGCCGTACCAAATACCGCCCCCTACCGCAGAAACCGGATAAGGTACCCCGGCTTGGTTAGCTGGCAAGGCATGTGTTAGAAAATCTTTTGAGGTTGCAAATACGCCATCAAATACATAGCCATAAAATTCGCCGATGGGCTGCCCCACCATCGTTTTTTCCACCACATCGTTAATCACATAAGAGGTTTGGCTCAAGTTAGCATCAGATCCGCCTGAACCTAAATTAAGTACTTTATTGACATTGCGTGATAATGTAAGATCAGTTTTCCAGGAAAAATTTTTGCTGTTAACATTGGTAGAACTGACCCGGAAGTCGAACCCTTTGTTGCTTACAGCACCGATATTGACAAAAGGTGCCTGCATGGATCCAGGCGACCACCCTGATGTAGTACCGCTGTACAATGGCAACGGTACCTTTAATAAAAGTCCGTTTGTTTCGCGGTCGTAAACATCTAATGAAAAACTAATCCGCCCGTTAAAGAACGTACCATCAAGGCCCACGTTATAATATTTTGTTTTTTCCCAGGTTACAAAAGGGTTTGCCAAATTGTTTTGAAACTGTGCCGTACCCGATAAGCCATTGGCCACTGATGAAAGTTGGGTAACAAATGTATTGCCGGGTATGCCCTGATTGTTGGTAAGCCCATAACCAAGCCGGAGCTTTAATTCATTTATAGATTTTACGCCTTTTAAAAATGCCTCATTGTTAATTTTCCAGGCCACTGCGCCCGAATAGGTAACAGCCCAATTTCGGTTGACCATAAAATTCGAAGAACCATCGTCCCGAATATTACCGGTGATCAGGTATTTATCGTTCCAGGAAAAATTAACACGTCCGAAATAGGATTCCTGTGCCGTGCCGCCATTACCTTTAGGGCCTGAGTTATCGCCACTATTTCTGGCTGTAGTCGCATCGCCGGAATTAAGGGCCGTCACATTGTTTGAAGGGAAATTTGTCCGTGAGCCGCCAACATTTTCGAAAGAGCTCATCTGCGCTTCATGCCCTGTCAAAACATTTACACTATATTTACTAAAATTATGGTTATAAGTAAAAAAACTGCGTATTACCGTATAAAAATTTTGGCTTAGGTTCGAATTAGCTCTGTTAATACCATTAGTAAATAAACCAAATTTATAAGTTGGGTTAAAATTATCTTCAGAACTAAAATCGAAATTACCGGATACTTCATTGCGCAACGACAAATCTTTAGTAAATTGTATTTCGGCATACGCATTGCCAAATATCTGGTTCCTTCTCCTTACGTTTGTGACAATCTTGGCCATCGCCACCGGGTTAGGAACAGGTGCGGTATAACCGTTCGGGTTGGTAACACCGCCGTAGGAGCCATCAGAGTTTTGAACCGGAACATCTGGTGTCATGTTTAACGCCGAATTAATTACGCCCGAGGCAGTAGTATTTTGATTTTCATAAACATGGGCCAATTGAAGGCTGGTTCCTACTTTTAGCCAATTAGTGGTTTTGTTATCTAAATTCAGCCTTACGGAGTATCTTTTAAAATCAGATCCAAGGGCTATCCCTTCCTGGTCAAAATACGAGGTTGATAGTAAATATTGGGTTCTGGAATCGCCACCGCTTATTGTTAAGTTATGGTTGTTCATTGGCGCCCTGCGGAACAGTTCTTTCTGCCAGTCGGTACCTGTACCTAAATATTGAGGATTTTCGAATTCGGGTCTGGCATCGAAGCCCCAAACTTGTGCCCGGTCATTCAAAATAGTAGCGAGCTGTTGCAAGTTAACTACAGGGAGTTTCTTGGGCAACTCCTGATCACCTGTATAAAAATCATAATTTACCGTTGGCGGTCCGACTTTACCCCTTTTTGTAGTGATAACAACTACGCCATTGGTTGCCTGCGAACCGTATATGGCAGTCGCGGAAGCATCCTTTAATACATCTATTGATTCAATTTCAGCAGGATTGATAGTGTTTAACGGATTTCCACCATTCCCGGGATCGCCAACCGGGGGAATAATAATACCATCTATCACATACATTGGCGAGTTAGAACCACTTATGGAAGATACCCCCCGTATTTGAATAGAGACACCGCCACCTGGCTGGCCCGACACTTGTTGAACAACAACCCCGGCAACTTTACCTTGCAGGGCCTGGTCAAAAGTAGTGGGTTGCGTTTGGCGCAAATCGTCGCCCCTTATGGAACTGATAGCGCCGGTTATATCCGGTCTTCTTGCTTTAGCGTAACCAATAACAACAACCTCGTTCAAATTGCTGGATGTTGAACTGAGCCTGACGTTAATTGAACCGGCCTGCTTAACAGTTATTTCCCGTGGCGCATAGCCTAAAAAGTTAAAAACGAGTACCTTGCCCGGCTCAGCCGCTATATTGTAGCTGCCATCAATGCTGGACACAGTGCCCAGGCCCGTCCCTTTAATTTTGATGCTTACGCCTGGCATTGGCTGGGCATCGTCGGCGCTTGTTATTTTGCCGGTAATATTTACCGTTTGTGCATGGGCTGAAAAATAAAGAAACATGCCCGTGATAAATAATGAAATCTGGTGTTTCATTTTTCTTTGTAAATTTTTATCCATCTTTTAAAAGGATTTTAAGGTTTGACAATTGGTTCATTGGTGTTTGGTTAGTAATTAATTGGTTTTTCTCTCATTCATAATTTATTTGGTTATCACATCTTTTAGATAGCCCAAAAGCAACCTTTGATACTACTTTACTGTTAGTTTGCTCACATGAAACAGCTACCCGAACAATCAGTTAAAAAACTTCAGGTGCAGTCAGGCGCATGTTTACTAATTCAAAAAAGTTAACTGTTGGTCCTATTGGTTATTAGTGGGATATGGTTTCAAGGCAACCTTCTTTAAGTAAATTACTTTGGACTCATATTCCGGGGATGAAGCTATGGTAACTTAAAAAATGGGAAAGGGTAGTTTTAGCCAAAAGTATAGACCAAAAATCCAAACTACATATCTACTTGTAAATAAGATACTTAAGAACTAATACTAACTTATTTTACCATAAATACCGAACGGGAGTCGTAATTTGGAGCCGAACGAACCGTTTTAAAATGCAAATGACCAATGGTCATTGACCGGCCAAAACAAACGCTGACAACAGCTTCGCCTTTGTTATGACACGTAAATTTGAAATAAACAATAATTGGTGCATCCAAGCCTTTCCGCTTCCTGTATAAATGCTATGCTTTTCTGGGGCTTACCGAACGGTAAAAGGCATATCTATATTTGCAACACCGTTTTGAATATATGTTTTTGCCCGGTGACTTGTCGCTCATTCGTTCGCATTCACAGCAAACAAACAGCATAGAGATCGTTATTCTTTACTTTCAGCTTCGGAATTACTTTTTTTCCGACGAATGGAATTGACATACGCAGAAGGAAGTATGTTATATTCTTCCTTGAACATTTTCGCAAAATGCTTGGGGGTATTAAAGCCTACCTCGTAGCAGATCTGGCTAACGGTCATCTGGCTATTCCCGAGCAAATACGCTGCTTTTTTTAACCTTATCGAACGGATAAATTCACCAGGCGATTTGTTCGTGAGCATCAAAACTTTATTATAAAGCGATCCCCGGCTGATTCCCATCTGACGACCTAATTCATCCACTGAAAGGTTGTCGTTTAAGATATTAAGTTCTATGTACTCAACTATATTCTTTAATAGTATTTCATCTTCGTTTTGTAAAGGTATTTCCTGTAATTGAACGTCCATTTGCTTTTTGTATGTCCGCTTATAGACATCCTTAAGTACGAGGATGTTTTTGATCTTCGAAAGAAGTATCTCAAAATTGAAAGGCTTTGTTATGTAATCATTAGCTCCAATTTCAAGACCTTTCAATTGTTCGCTTTCGCCGGTTAGCGCGGTTAACAAAATAACCGGAATATGCGAAGTGCGGCTGTCATTCTTTAGTTTTTTGCAAAGGTCAATACCTGTCATTGCGGGCATGCTAATATCACTTACAATAAGATCCGGGTGCTGGGATAACGCTTTCTGCCAACCATCTTTTCCATTTACAGCTTCAACTAATTTATATATATCCTTTAAATTATCTTTCAGGTAAAAACGAAAGTCATCGTTATCCTCTACCAACAGAACCACCGGCTTTTTATTTGATCGCTGCGGTTTGACGATACTTTTATCTTCAATGTGAGTAATCTCGTTTACGATTTCCTCATCAATGTCATCGTCCGATGGCAGATCTATATCTCCACGGTTATAGATGACAAACGGCAGTTTAACGGTGAAGCAACTGCCATGATCGGGCTCACTCTCAACGGTTAATTCGCCTCCATGCATCTTCACAAACTCATGCGTAATTGCAAGGCCAATGCCGCTGCCCTGGTTAATCATCGACTCTGGAATGTCGTGTTGAAAAAACCGTTCGAAGATTTTACTTTGTTTTTCATGCGGAATACCAATACCGGTATCAATCACCTTAATTTCAAGCGGGGCATCGCCGGCTTCGCTATTTACATTAAGCAAAACGCTTACCTGGCCGCCAGGCAGTGTAAATTTAAAGGCATTTGAAAGCAGGTTAAACAATATCCTTTCTATCTTATCATGGTCAAAACTGGTAAACAGCGAATCGATCGAGGTATCAAAAATAAAATTAATCTCTTTTTGTTCAGCGATATCAGTAAATGAAAGGTATATCTCGTTGATGAACTTCACCATATCCCCCGGCTTGCTATGTAGTTTCAATTCCTGAATTTCCATCTTCCTGAAATCAAGCAACTGGTTTACCAGGTTCAATAATCGCCGGGCGTTTTTTCCTATCATGCCCAGCTGTTGTTGCTGTTCCTGATCAGCTCGGGTAAGCATTTTCTCGACCGGTGCCATGATCAGCGAAATCGGTGTTCTGAACTCGTGACTTACGTTGGTCAAAAACTTGGTTTTCAACTGATCAATATCCTGCATTCGCTTAATCTCCTGCCGCTCCTGTTCAATTATCAATTTTGCTTCCTGTTTTTCTTTCTCTGCTATGAATTGTCTTCTTATTTTCTGTATTCCGCGCCGGCGTATAAAAAAGAGGGTCCCGGTTATCAGCAACAGGTAAATAACATAAGCTAAAGTAGATTTCCAAAAGGGCGGCAATACCTTAATTTTTAAAGAAATACCATGCAGACTCCAAACACCTTCAGAATTGGACACACGTACCTTAAAAGTATAATCTCCCCCATCCAGATTGGTATAGCCGGCTTTTCGCGTTTTATTATCTACATTTACCCATGCCTTATTAAAGCCCTCCAGCATATACTGATATTTTATTTTACCCGGATTGATATAATCGAGGGCGGCAAATTCTATCGAAAAGATATTTTCGTCGTGATTAAGGACTATTGAATGTACTACTGATATACTTTTTGGAAGGATAATATGGCCATTAACCGCCTCATTTGCTGATATGCTCTTATTGAACAACTGAAAGTCGGTAAAGATTAATTTAGGCTTGGCGGTATCGGGTACAATGCTTGCGGGGTCGAATAGATTAAAACCATCTGGACCCCCAAATATCAATTCACCGGCGCGTGTTTTTAAAGCTGAATTTCTGTTAAACTCCCGGCCCTGCAAACCATCTGTATCGTCAAAGCTGTCGACGTGAAAATTAAAAGCACCAGCTGTTGGTGTTAACCTGACGCGGGCTAAACCATTCGAAGTGCTTAACCACATTACCCCTTTGTTATCCTCCAACGTATTGGTCACTGAATTAGCCGGGAGCCCGCTTTTTTTTGTCAGCGAGATAATAGTGTTTGTTTTGCGATTTAACGCACTCAATCCGCCTGCGGTCGCTATCCATATCAAACCCCGGCTATCCTCACTGATACTGCTTATTTCATTGTCAATTAAACCATCTTTTGTGGTATAGTGGCTTACCGGCCCGCCGTCCTTCCATATAACATCTACGCCCCATCCCCCCCCTATCCAAATATTGCCATGTTTATCCTCGAAGATTGAGAATATGATAGTAGAGCTGATATCAGCATGCGTTAATGGATGGTAAAATATTTTTTTTGCACGGTCGAAAATTTCGAGGCCCCCAAAAAGCGTTCCTATCCACAAACGGTGAGACGAGTCTTCCAAAATGCTAAATACACGGTTATCAGCAATACTGGTGGCCACTTTATCGTTGTGTTTATAATGGCTAAACGTTTTCCCGTCAAAGCAATCCAAACCGCCAAAATAGGTACCTATCCATAATTTTTGGTCATGATCTATACAGAGGCTAATAATTATATCGCTCGATAAGCTGTTGCTATCATTAGGATTGTTTTTGTATTGGGTGTATACGCCCGTTTTTAGATTAAAATAAATGAGGCCGCCGCCATTGGTGCCGATCCATAAATTCCCCAGTTTATCTTCTACAAATTTATTGATATCGTTAAACCTTAAACTGGCTGGATCAGAGTCTAAATGCCTGAAAATCGGGAACTTGATAATATTTTTATGATAATAACTTATTCCCTTTTTATTAGTACCGGCCCATATAATACCTAAGTTATCCTTATAGAGTGTTGCGGTATTTTGCCTTAATGAGGTAGGGTCATCTCCTTTATTTAGCAGATAGGTGATTGTCGCATTCTTTTTATCCAGCACATTTACCCCCCCATGGTCAGTTGCGATCCATATCAAGCCATCATCAGCCTGAACAATGTTAGTAATAAGGTTCGTTTTTAACTTTATCCCGGGTGATTCTTTATCAATATCCCTGAAAGTCCCTGTTGATGGCCGGTAATAAAATAGGCCCAAATCATTGTACGGCAAGTAAAACCATAGATCACCATCGCGGTCGACGAACAATGCATAATGATCTTTCTTATTATTAGTTACCTTGTTAAATATGCTGGTGCGATAGCTGATCCTGTTAAGTTTAACATCAAGCATCTCCACCATTCCGTCAGTATAAACTATCCAAATATTGCCTTTAACGTCAGAAGTGATATCTGCAATGGAACCTGGGTATAACGAGGGCCCCCCGTTAACACTGTGATAATAATGCATCGTCTTTTTGCTTATAGCGTTGTATCTGTAAATGCCCGAATCGGCATATAAAAACCAAAAGTCTGCAGCGCTGCTGCGTTCTATTTTTTGAGGATCATTAACTGGTAGCTTCAAAGGACGTGACAATAATGACATATCATTATTAAACCGTTCCGTTTCCGGATCATAGAAACAGAAGCCGCGGGGTGTTGATATCCATAATTTTTTATCAGGGCCTTCAAAAATGTTTCTTATATAATCGAAATTAATAGAATATTTATTATTTGCATCGTGCCTGAATACTTTAAAGTTATAACCGTCATACCTGTTGAGACCGGAAGAAGTACCAAACCACATAAACCCCTCAGAATCCTTAAAAATGCTGGTGATCTGATTGTGCGACAGCCCGTTACTTATGTCAAGGTGCGAAAATCGGTATTGATTGCTTTGCGCAAAACTGTTCGTGCAAGCAAAAAACAACACTGAAACGACAATATATAGTTTTAAACGCATTAAAATTGGTTGAGATTTCTAAATCAGGAACCGGGTCTTTAGCAAGCCAGTACACTTGAATAGCATAAAAGTAAAATAAATTCGTAATTAACGATATAAAATTGTCGATTCCGTTATTTGGTCTGCGAAAAATAAATAACCTACCTCTGAAACAAACGAGTTACCAATACTATGGTACGAACCATGCCCGAACTTACCCCGAAATAAAGCTTGTTACAGGTTGTCGTTTAGATGGCTATCCGGAGCATCCCATACCATCATTCTTGAAAATCTAAAACATCGAACCGCTAAAGTGAGTGATAGCTTCCGGTCTATATATCTGGCAAACAAGCAATTAAGAGACAAAAAAAAGGGGCAAAAGACTTCTAAAAATCTCTTGCCCCGTGAAGGGTGGATAACGGTGCAAAATCCGCACCGTTTTGTGGATGAATTGATTGAAATAGGCGGCTTTTCAAAAATCCTTGATCGAGATGATGCTCCGAACCAAAAATCTTGAATTTATAATAGAATACATTTGTCGCTTATATCAGAGATACCAAATCGAATCGCCGTGGGTGGCATTGAATGCTTGTTATTTAATATTTTGAGGATTCCGTGGTAAAGCAATTGGAGATTGAGGTTTTTAAGGTCCCAATACAATTGAACAATCAATAGTTCATCTTGCGGTTCGCTCGGCTTTTTGGGTACGTGATCATATAGCCTATAGTTTGTACCGCCGTGCGCTACTTCGTTCCGTATCCTAAAACAATAGGTGAGCAATTCCTGTATTCTTTTTGCGTCTCCTTTATTTTCCGCAACAATAACGGATGACACCAATTTCATAATCTCTGTGGAAGTGTTGTTATCGTAAAAACTCTCTAGGGTGAAGACTAAATCTAAGAAATTATCAATTGTTATATAATCCGAGCGAACACCCTTTAAAAAACGGTAAAACGACCAAATATTTTTGTGCCAGACTTGGGCAATTTGCGGCAAAACAGTTTTCAAAGCCTCTACCCTGTTTTCCTCCAACAATAATGGATAAGAAAAAATATCAGAATGCTCGTCCATGATATACTCTCCATCCCCGACAAAGGATAATAATCCGCTTGATTGGGGTTTATGAGATTCATGTGAATTGGAATGGGTCGGGTACGTGATATGAAGCCCTAAAAGAAAGAATGAACAAATGTCACTGGCCAAAGAGATCATTTTACGCCTCATATCTTCAAAATCCATGTTCCAGTTCAACATCTTTTCAATATCAGTTTCCTCGTCAGTCTTTAAATTTTGTGTATAAGTGTATTCCCCTTCAAACATTATTTCAACAATGACCAAACCCTTTGCACGCCTCAAATTCCCTCTATGAATAATATGATCGAAATCAGGAAAGCTTCCAATTTCTTTCGACATAATCGCATTTGCTTCATGCGTATTACTCATTGGTGCACTTGTAAAAGGATGGATCCTTATGGAGATCTGTTTTATTTGTTCAGTAAAAGCCTGGTCAAGGCTATACTGACTATCGAATTTTACTGCTCTATTATAGTATAACGGCTGGGTTAGAAAAACCTCGCAGTCTTTTGTTATGTCAAATTCAAAATAGTTGGTTCTGCTTCTGATTGATGTTGGCAAAAACCAACGAAATGTGTGCATTTTCATTTTGAGCTTTTTATTTTAAAGTACCATTTCTTCGGGCTTGTAAGGTCAAGTTCCTAATTTAAACTTAAGTATATCACTATAGTTTTTGGATGTTCTGACTTAACAGCACAAAAATAAAATGCCATTGCGCAGCCTATTTGCGTAGATAGGGAACATATGATTACTAATTTAATTTCATATTGACCATCGTACCGGATATTTCCTTATTTGAGCACAATCGTGTATATGAGAATGTATTATCGAAACCCTCTGAAAATTAATTTTCTCTCAAAAGCGGTAGTCTCCTGAAGGTCAGCAATACGGTTTGCCAAAAAATCTTTATGTTCGATGTAATCATAATGATTATGCAGGCTGTGGATCACTTCGTAGACATGTTTAAGTTTGGTAGCCTTAAATTCAGCCCAGATTTGGTTACCAGTTGAGCTAAAGTGACTGTTATAAAAAACTAACCTTTTAAATATTTCAAAGTCAGGATTGGCTGTGAGTATTTCGGCAATAAAGCGATCCAGAAACTCACTCAGGTAATTCCGCAGATTATCAAGTAATATATTGAGCATTATCAAATCTTCTTTAAATTCTTGAATTAACCTGCTGATAAGGCGCGAAGCTTTAAGCTTATTATCTTCATCGAGTTGAATAAAAAAAATACTGCTGATATGGTCGATGCTGTTATGGTATTTCATTTGGCGAATTTTGACCAGTGCACCATGGATTAAATTATCTGCGTCAGGATAATTCCAAACTTTTGATAATGGCTTCCTTCCTTTAGCTGTTCCGCGCTCAACATTATCAAGCAATTGGTCTATATAATCATCAAAGAWAKTCGCATCCTTTTCGAGCAAATAATAAAACTCATTACCGTATAAATCATAGTGACTATCCATTTGTTCCTGCTGAAAATAAAGATTCTTTGAAAAAACCATGTCTTCATCGCTGATATAAGTTACGGTACGAAAAAATTCGTGATGCATCTGAAATTTGAACTCTGGCTCAGCTTGTTTTTTATTGTATAATAAGTAAAGTAATTGTTTAATGAGCTGAGGTTTTGCCCGTTCGTATTTCCAAAGGACGTCGGGTGACAGGTTATGATTGGATGTATTGGAGTTATTGTAACAGGCTAATAATTGTTAAGCGCTGTCAGCAGTCACCAAATCTTCGGGCAGCCAATAGAAATAATTTTCAAGCCAGGTTTGACGATTTTGGAAATCAATTTCTACAATAAACTGATAAAGCTGGGTGACGCAATCTTTATTTTGTCTATAAGTCGCGAGGAAAATCGGGTATGAATTTAAATAAGCAATATTTCCTTCCTGAAGGTAAAAACGAAGTATCGATAACCCAGTATTAAATTCATTATTGATTGCATTTACCAGTACAAGTCCTAATCCGTTGGCTATTGAATACTGATGCCTGAATTTAAATGTACAAATCACCTGGAGGTGCCGATAAAGTGATTGAAAGGCAGATACGCTAGCTACGGGAAAAAGTCGCCATAAATAAACCAGTTTTTCCTGTTGAAGCATTTCATAATCGTCATAACGCCCCTGAAATCGCTTTTCGTCCAACACCAGGGTCTTGTATATTTTGTATGTTTCAGTGTTGAAGCGACGTTTGATTCGTTTTAATGAATTAGAAGTATCTTTTCCCCTTCCGCTCAATAACTTTTCGTATTTATTTACAAAATAGCAATCTTTAAATTCAGCTGGATTTAATCTTTTGTCCATCAAACGAATTAAAAATGGCAGGTCAAAGAACATAAGCACATTGTGCAGGTGGGGCTCCTGTTCCAAGTAATCCACCAGCAATGCGTCAATAATGTTACTGTTATCAGGGCTTGCGCCGAAATAGTGTGGTCTCATTCATCATAATCTCCATTAAAGAATCCAAAGTTTGCGAATGCAATTATGGCATCTATAATAAATGGGAAATGTAAATTCAAACCCATTGCCAATGCTCACATTGGGTCGATAAAGGAATGGAGGTTATCTTTTAAATTCTTTTCTAAAAACGGTTCCTGTGCCAAAAGATTTATTTGATTCTCCAGCCGAAACATCTACAACTGCAATTATTAGTTTGTTCACTGGTGAAATCGTTAAAGTGAAAGTGCCCTGGCTATTTAATTTCGCCGCCGACTTTTTTTTACATGCTGGCAGCCATCCATAGGTATTAAATTTAGAAAAAAACTGTTTTAGTATAGCATTCTCAGGGTATAATTTTGGCGTTACCTTACCGTCTTTTGACACTGAAAAATAATACTCGTAATTAACGTAGTCATTCTTTTTTGCTAAATTTTTATAAATACTTGCTATCTCTTTACTCTCAATCACATCTTTCGTTAATTTTGCCGAATCCAGAAATTTCGCCATAATATATAAATGTTGGTTGGGATTTAAGCTTTGCCCAAAGGCGTTACCTAAGGCAAGATTGGCGATAAAAATTATCAGTAACTTTCTCATGCTTAAAAATTTAATGTTTCTTTTTATCTTCAACTGGTTTAACAATAACAGGCGGAAGCTTAGGGTCAGGAAATGGATTCAATATTATGGCCCTAATACTATTCGTCTTACCACTTGGTTTGATTTGCAGCCAACCGACTTCGGCGGACACAACAAAAAAAGAATTTGTATAATGCATTCCCAACGCAGGATCAGTATCAGGTTTTCCTTTGCCATTTTCGACGGTCATGTAGTCGGGTGTACTTATTAAACTTGTTGGTAGAAAAATATTAAGTCTGTTCCCAGTCAACGCACTTACTGCTTTTCCAAAATCATTGCCTAATCCAGTTTTTCGAACAACGTTGCAGGCGGCAAAAATAAACCTGCCTTTATCTGCAACTTTACTTCCTAATAAGCTTAACGCGGCGGCATTTGAAGAGCCTTTACCTGTCTTTGCAAATGTTCGAATTTCACTTGTAGTAAGATAGTTACTTCGTTTGTTATAATTTTTATCGTCAGGAGTAACGTCTGCAGTCATAATGTCATCCTCTCCTTTTTTTTCACCCCCATGTGTTTCTAACACCAAATTATCCAGGCTTTTATTTGGAATAACGGCAACAGCGGCGGCAGCCGTTTTTAAGCTTGCAGTAGAGAAAACAACCCACCTTTCACTATAATAGTCTCTTTTTTCTTGGTCATTTATTGAATTTCTGAACTCTGGCCTACGTTCAATGTCAATATACAAACTTTTAGCAGTGCCTTTAAGTATTTTAAAGAAATTTGTCGCATCCGGGTTGTTTTTGTTGTCAAAATATACATCTCGCCCGACTGAAACAATATCTTTTCCATCTGGATCAAGTAAATTAAGCGGATTGTCGGCCGTATAGCTATACGGAGATAGGTCGTTAAATTTATCTGCTAACTCATCAACGCCGTTCCATCTGGCTATTAAAGGATCATAGAAGCGCGCACCATAATCGTAGAATCCCGTTTCCTCTTGATATTCCTTCTTATTAAAAAGATACTCATTCTTAGGAAATACAATATATTCTCTCGATTTTATAGTCGAACCAAACGAGTAATAATCATCCTCCTGTAAAACAATAGGCTTGGACGTAATAGCATCTTGTTTGATTGTTACCCTTGTATTGCCCAGATGATCTTGCAAATCATATTCATAGATGTAATTGTTGCCGCTCTTTCTTGTACGGCCAATCTCTGTTTGTAAAAAATCAATGACACCATTGGTATATTGTATACCACTAACATACTCAGTCGTTGTGGTGTTCACACCATCTAAATATACTTTCTTTAATTTATTACCATCAGAGTCATATGTGTATGTAACAGTTTTGCCGTTGATAGTTATAACTTCAGGTAGATTTAATTCATTATAAGTTATGTTTGAAATTCCCTTATTTAAATCTTTTGAGAGATAACCATTGCCATTATATGTGTACTCATTAGGTGCTTTTTGGGCTTCTAAAAACCCGTAAGATCCGGTGAATGTAGAATTGTCATCCACCCTGGTCAATTGATTGCCTGTGTATGAATAAGCAAGTGAATCTATCTGTTGCGGTTGACCATTATAAAATTCATATCGACCGAGTGTCTTAATGTTTCCGATCTCATCGTAGCTAAGATTTTCATTATAATAAGCTGTCGAAGCTGATTTTGATGAAGAATAGGAAAATGAATTTGTTAATCTGTTTAGTCGATCATAGGCGTAATCAAAATTAAGATTTGTCGGAGTGACTGAACCGTATTTGCCGGATTTTGATCTAATAGTTGAAATATTACTATTATACTGAGGCGTTACTGTCGTTGCTTCATTATAGAGAATATTCATCCCGAACAAATCAGTGGTATCGGCATTTGTAACTCCTTGATCATTTGATAAATCAGAATTATTTATACTGGACAACCATCCTCTGGGATTATAACGATAATCAACATTTTGCAAGAAACTTGTGTAAGGTGAAACCGCAGAATGCAGCCCCCTTTTTATCATTTGTCCAATTTCATTATAGGTTTGAGATAGTAGCATAACCTTAGGTTGCGCAACACCATTGACCGTAATCGTTTGGGAATAGTTTTTTTTCCTATCTATTTGATCATATGTGTACGCGTCCAATGCCGTTAATGCAAGAGTAGCTGTTCCCCCAGAATTTTTAAAATAGTGCCGTCGAGTAACCGAATTTATTTGTTTTGTGAAAGTGTAACTAGTCGTGAGATCATCATAATTATTCAGATTTAGAGCTGAAGACCCTCCAAGATAATGTTGCCTAAACGTCCTTATATCCATGCCAAAATCATCATAATAATGAACTGCCCATAGAAATTCAGTCGGCGTATTTATTAAATAAGTCTTTTCAGCCGTTAATAATCCTTTTGTCATGTTACTGACTGTACTACTCGTGTGAATATCATAGGCAGCTGGAAATTGCGGGATGCCCGTAATACCCCCCCCTTTGATAATATCTTCTTGCGTTTTGATAGTTTTTTGTTTTTTCGAAAATTATGCCTAGCATTCTGAAACATGTACGAGCCCCAGCTCTATCTCGATTTGCCTTGCAACGCTGTGAGGTATGAACGCAGTTATATATTAAGTCCTTTAGCAACTCTTGGTTGATAAGCATTATGGTTGCTTTTGAATTAATTTCTCGAAGAAGGCAAGATTCGGCCTGCTGATACTGATTTAGGGCAAGCCATCTGATTGATGCCTCAATCCATTTATGGGCATTCTGAAATGCCAATGCTGCATTTTTTTTATGGTCGGCTCTTTCAAAATTAATAGCCGCCTGCTCAAAATCTTTTAAAAGTTCATAAATTTTTGCAGCTTTAAACCAATTTTTGCATCTTACGTAACAATCTGCAGATTCTTTATGTAACCCTGCACGTTGATAAAATAGACTTGCCTTGTCAAAGTTTTCTCCTTTTTCATAGGATTCAGCAGCCTTCGCATAACCATTACACTTTTCGAAAAATTCCGCGGCTTTAGTATGGTTGCCAATTATATCGTAGCATACCGCAGTTTGGTAGTCGTCGCCTGCTTTTTGATAAAACAGTGCTGCATCACTGTATCGTGTCAACTTTACCAAACAACGGGCTATTCCAGAAGCATCATCGACTTTTTGATAACATTTTAACGCATTCGAGAATTTATCAGCTTTTTCCCATGACTCTCCTGCATTTGACCACATTGCTATTTTTTCCCAAGTTTTAGCAGCCTTTACATATGCACCGAATTTGTTAAGACAGTTTGCGGCCTTCGCTAAGTCACCAGTAAGCAACCAATGTCTGCCGGCTTGATCCCAAAGGTTTAATGCTTCGAAACACCTTGCTGCTCCAGTTGAATGTTTTGCCTCTATATAGCTTTGCAATGCATCCTCAAATCGATTCATTTCTTCCCATAAATCACCAGCTCTCAAAAATTGGCCGGAATGATGAAATAGAGTTGCTGCACGTTCTTTATTATTAGATTTTTCATAGCATACAGCCGCATCAGCATAAAGCCCTGCCTGTTCGTAGTTCTTTGCGGATTCGAGCCATTGGTTTGTATATGAAAGTAATCGTGCCGTTTTTTCCTTATTGCTCGATCGTCGAAAACATCTTATTGCGTCAGGAAATTGTGTGGCGAGTTCCCAATTATCACCAGCATTTTCCCATTCAAAGCAGAGTTCAAACATTTCAGCTGCCTTCGCATATTGCTGACAATTACTATAGCAAGCGGCTGCATTTTTGGGGTCGTTCGCTCGTTCCCATAACGATGCAGCCTTTAGAAACTGTTTACACCGTTCTAGAGACCGGGCAGCATTTTTTTCATCGGAAGCTTTTAAATAGCATTCGGCGCTGCTCTCAAATTCGTTGCATTTTTCGTAATGAAATCCTGCGTTCAGCCAGTCCTCATGTGTGTTATTTGACTTTGCGACTTCATGATACATTTTTGCTGCGTGGAAATGCTGCCTTATTCTACCCCAAATGGCTGCTGCTTTTTGTAACAAACCGGCTTTTTCGTAATAAGCAGCAGCTTCTTCAAGTTTTTCAAGTTTTTCAAACACTTCTGCACACTCTCGGAATTTGTAATTCGCTAAATATATATTTAATGCCTTTTGCCACTTCTCCGCAAGTTCGTAGTTCTTTGCAGCTTTTAGCGGATTACCCGCTCGTTCCCAACATTCACCAGCTGACGCATAAGCTAGTTGCGACTCGAAATCCCGAGCATCAAACTCCCATGCCTGCTTAGTGTTATCACTAAAACGGGCACTGACTATGTTGATCAGGCTCACTTTGTCGTTTTCGTGTTCAATATGATCGTAAATTTCAGGTATCCCCCAAATACCTGCATTAGATGTATTTCTGTCTAGTAAAATAAGTTGAACTCGTGTACGTGTAATTGCAACATAAATTTCGTTATAGTCCTGTAATAATCGTCTTTGTGAAAAAAAATTCTTCGAAGTAAGATGGTGATAACGTTCGTTGAAATTTACAAGGCAAACGACATTGAATTCCAATCCTTTTGCTAGTTGCGGCGTAAATATTCGTTCGACTGCTATATTTTGAATAATTAGCTCATCTTGCTGCTCTTCTCGAATAATAGCCAATGAACCGATTTTTATGGCTAGTTGTTCAATAATATTATTAATGTCTTTCTGTGTGCCAACAAATCTTAATGGTTTGGGTGTTAAAGATTGGTTACTTATAATATTTTTTATTTGCGAATGATCACTTACCTCGTCTCGCTTTTCGATTAGTATATTGGCTATTTCAACAACTGGGCGTGGATTGCGATAGTTATAATTAATTGAGATAGGATGTGGGGCTTGTATTTTCCACGGATTCCAAATCGCGGATCTTACTTTTTCCCAAGAAAAATAACTTGGGTAAAGCACTTGGTTCAAATCTCCGGTAAAAAGGATTCCTTTGGCGCTAGTTGCCATTCGAGTAATCAATTCAAGTTGTACTGCTGCATAATCTTGGACTTCATCAACAAGAACATAGTCGTATTTTTTTAACTTACCAATATACTGAATCAGTGATCTGGCAACATCCGTTTGGTCAAGCAGATTACGATTTTGTAAAGCATATTGATAATGTTGTATAAGGTCATAGAGTTCCGTGCGTTTGATGTATTCATCAAGCGGCGTTTTCCTTAGCTCCAAAAATTCCGCCCTAGTTGGTATTACAGTTGATAACCCCATAGAACCTCCCTTCACAGTACCTCGAATGAATTCATGTATATCAGTCGATATCTCGGCAACCTTCTTTATACTTGAATTTTTCTTTAAGTACATATTGAGAAAATCAAGGAAAAAACTTTCGGGAGCCCAGTTGAATGGTTTAATTCCTAATGTTTCTGCCTGATCATTGCATAATTCTTCCCAGGTTTGCACCTTTATACAAGACACATCTGCGGATACTAATGTTGCAGTAGATTCCAAAATTTGCAGAATAGCATACTTTAATTGATTTGTGTATGCAAGAATTAATATCGATGATTCCCCCATCGTTTTTAGTAATAATCGATGTGCGTAAGCTACCATAACTGTAGTTTTGCCACTACCAGCCACTCCTTGAAGCAATAAAGGCAATGGCTTATCTAAAATTCTTTCTTGTTGTGGACTCAGCCTTATCGGAAAAGAAGCTGCTGACTTCAAATTGGGTATAACTCTATACGACATGCCATAAAGGTCTTCCTCTCTATTCTCCTGAGATATCGCATCAAGTAGATCCTTTTCACTCGGCGTTAAATATTCCTTCAAAGTACCATGAGGCTTTAATTTTCGTTCCGGAAATTCAGGAATTTGGCACATAGTCAGTAGCTCGTTTATGCAAATTTCGTCGGAAAGCGCACCGTAAGACGTTTCCCCAGCCAGAACTAACAATTTGCCTAAAGTTTCTTTGTTATGGTCAAAATGTCCGCCCAAGTAAGCTATACGCAATTCTTCTCTCTCCTTTCCTTTGCCGAAAGTATAGTAAATCACATACTCGTTGTCAATTTCATGACGCCAAATAGGACGTAAGTATCCTTTAATATGCAATAATTCAAAAGCTAGATCACGACGTAAAATTGATTGGATTGTGTTATGTACTAAATTTTGAATATCACGGGATTGAGAATTTATTGTCTTAAGCTGCGTTAACGCAAATTCTGATATGACGATCGATTGATCAAGGTTTAGATTCATAGCATCTTGCTCTTAACACACATTTTCTTAAAGCCACAATGGATGAACATATAGGAACTACATTTAATGATTGATTTGGTTGTATTTGCTGCTGGAGAATATGTTTATAGCTAAAAATTAAATATCATAATCTTTTGTGATATATTATAGTTCTTGCAAATTTTATTTATCACTATGTGAAAAGTTTTCCTTATTGTGGATATTTATTGACCAATATTAGCAATTAGAAAACACTCTAACTGTAAATGGCAACATCTGTAATGTTTTTCTTTCGTCCACAACACCTCCACCTCCATTGAAGGTTCCTATGACCTTGACCAGCTCACTCTGTGCTATTTGGAGTAGCAATTTGTGTAAATTCAAAGCAGAGAATATATTTACTTTGAATAGTTTAGGATAATTAAAGTCCACCAGAATCGTCAACCCTATATTTTTCAGAATAAGGTAGTCTTTGGTCCTTCAAGGTCCACATAATGTATTGGTTATTCTTTAATGCATTCAACGTTCTGATTCCCCTTTTGGCTACGAAACCGTCCATCGGCAAAAGCGTGAATCTGCTGGATAACGCTTCTGAATTAAAAAGATTGACGATAGCTGCACGATAGATCTTAAGACCTTTGTAAGTGGATGATAAATAAAGTTTCATTAGGAAAATTATTTGTCTTTTTTATCCGAAACGTTATTTTGAGCTATGATTTTCCATTCGGAATTCTACGAAACAATAATTCCTTCTACTCTGCTAACAAGTAAATGCAACGAGCTATCAGTTAAGTATGGGCCTGATTGGCTTTGGAAAAATATTTTTTCCTGTTTTAACAGTTCTGAAGCCATTCGGAAATTGATCCATTTTTGCTGGTGCTGAAACAAGCTTTCAAGACCGCTAAATAAGCCAGCTAGGATACTTAACACCCCAATAATAATTTTCTGGCAATTATCTAAATTTTTTGATAACCTGATACATCTCCTCATCCAATTTGGCCATAGTTTGCCTTTCAACCTTGTAACCTTTATAGGCAAGAAAATCAACGATGGCGCCCATCCATATATTCAACTCTTTGACCGCTCCAATCAGTTTGATCGATTTATTTTCCGCCATTATTTTCCGTTTTAAAATCTTGTTTTGTAAAGGTGCTTCGCTATATATTTCATCGTAACGAACTGGCCCTGACCGGCCGGGGTTTCGGTTCAGGGAGCGGTCCCCAGCGGCCACAACGTGGGGAACCTTCGCTTGACCGCCCTGACAAGGTCATCTGGCTGGACCAGCGAAAAAAGGAGCTCATCCCTGGTTTGCCCGTAGCAAGATACCAGCCAACGACTATCTGCAGAAAAGGCGCATTTTTTAACCGTCGCCTCTCGTTGTATCTCTGAAAGCAGTTCCAGGGCCTTATCCCCTTTTTTGGGGAGCCGGTATATTCGAATGAGTTTTCCAAACGTAAATGCAATGAGTTTTCCGGCGTCATCAACCGTTATATCGCCATTATAAGTATCAGGCAAATCGATGACATCCAGCGCCGGACTTTCGGTATCTGTGCGGACCAGGCTTGGATATGGATTTAAGTAACCTTGTACCGGTATATTATAAGCCACGAACATGAACTGACGCTCGTCCGGGCTAAAAACTAAATTTGACAGCCGGACCGCCTCCGGGATAAACTTCAGCTGCCGCCCTTCAGCCAGGCTGATCAGCGCAACACCGTCATCCAATACCAGCCCTGCATACTTCCCCGACGGACTCACACAAATGGTTGACACATTACCGGCCGAGTTCACGCCTGTTGGGTTATAGTAGCTGATTGTTTTAATAAGGGTAGCATCTGCTGCATTTAACACAGACAGGTGACCTTTCCCGTCGCATACTATAACTATACGACCAATCTTATCAAAAGATCCCAGGGCTGTCGGTTCGTGTAGCAACGGGAGGTCATGGCGCTCGAGTGTGCGCCCTTTACCCTGCCACCCGTGCCAATACTCTATTCCGGTCCGGGTTAGTACGGCGAGATCACGGGCATCTGCACTTAAACGCATCTGACTGATATCGGCAGACGCGGCCAACTCAACGTCCCGCTTACCCTGAGTCGAGATGTGGATCTCACGGGTCCGCATTAACCGACTACGAGTAGCTAAGGCCAGGACCTGCTGGTCCTCAGAAAGGCTAAAGCAACTGATCGCTTCTGCACTCGGGTAAACACGCTGCCCTTCATCGATCGCGCCCCAGATACGGACCTGGTCATCACTTCCGACAGTAATAGCCGAACTTCCACGCGCTGCCGGACCGACCGACCTGATATACTGGCTGTGATACATCCGCGTAACCTCTTTACCGGAATTTACTTCCTGTAAGCTGGCTGCGTTAAAAACTTTACCATCGTCACGGCGGCTGGTGACAAGGTAAGCCCCTTGGTTCGCCAGCATTATCTTTTTGTCGGGCAGGTCAACCGGCCCCATATAAACGTTGGTGGGGCTGGCCAGTGCCAGTGGGTCCCGAATTCCCAATATACCGTTGCCATCAAAAGTGAGCAGCTGATTCTGTGCATTAAAAGCCAGTGCTTTTAGTTGCTTTATGGCAAAACCTGTTCCGGTCGATCCGGAGGACAGGTCGGTTAACCGTATCGTGTCATTAATGGCCAGTGCTACGCGATTGCCGGTACTGTCAAAATCATACTGAAAACCGGAAATCGACGTACTGGTTTGGGAGAAAACTTTTTTTAAAGTACCGGATAGCCAGTCAGACCAAATGGTGACTGCGCTGGCCTGCTCTATCAACAGGTAGTTGCCGCTAGGGCTAAATGCCAGCGACCGGTTCGAGCCTCCGCTCAAGATCATGGGAATACTCGGGCGGGTTATACTCCCATCCGGTAAATCATAGATAACAACCTGACCGGCAGATTCCGCGAAGGCCAGGAAACGGCTGTCCGGGCTGAACGCTACACTTCCAAAATAAGCCGTGCGTTCCGTGCGGAATACCGGGGCGAGGTTTATACCCCTCATCACCTCTATCCGGCATTTTTGCTGGACCATATCATAGGCAATCACCGCCAGGTATTGACCGTCTGGTGAAAATCTAACTGCGGAGATACTAAATTTACCAAAATCCTTTTTGATCATCTGCCGGTCTGTCTTGGCGTCATAAACAAATAGTTCGTCCTCGAGCGTTTCGGTGCAAAATCCCCCCGCAGCGGCCATAAGCCCAGAAATAGCTACATAGTCCGGGTTAAGCTTAAACGGTATAGCCTTTTTTAACGGAGCAGCGACTTGGAGCAGCGCCCGGAGCGCCCGATCCCCTTCCGGGGATGGATAGAGTTCCATCGATCTGACAGCAGCCGCAGCGCTCGCCTCTACTGAGGCCGGGTACAAGATGAGATTGTTCTGCGACTCGGCCGCCAGTCGGCGGGCTTCGGCTATTTTTGCCGCCTGGATGGCTTCGTCCTTTGCCGTGATGGCTCGTTTCCGCGCGTTTTTTTCGTTCTCCTTAGCACTATTGATGTCGGTATAGATCCGGACCAGTTCCCCGCTAACCGCAGCTGCGGAATCCGGGCAACGGGTACCGACCGCCGCAAGTTTGTTGATCGCAGCGGCGTAGTGCCCGCCGGCAGCAGAAGCGCGGGCCTCGGCCAGCATCCGCCGGCAGTCGGCATCTTTTGTTTGCCGCTGGGCCATGACCAGGTGACAGACCATCATGAACAGGCAAGTCAGGCGTAATCTCATTTGAGTTGCTTTAATAAGAGTTGACAATTAATACCGGTCTGCAGGATCGTTCCCAAAAAGTATGGTGGTGTATAAAAAGCTGCGGGACTTCCGTTATAGTCGACCGCCAGGAGCCGCGTGTGCTGCCCGTCAAGTGCAAGGTCCTGCACAATGCTGGGTGGTGCCAGGCTGCCGAGCTGATCGAACTCGAACAGCTGTTTCCCGCCGTAATCCCAGCAAATGATGTAGCCTTTCTTCGTACCGCTGTAGATCATCCGGTGTTCTTCATCCACACACAGGGCATTCATCTCATTCTGGATGTTGTTGTTTATCTTCAGCAATGGTGCATCCCGATGACCGGTGTCCCAGATATACAGGAACTGCCCGCTCAGCGTCACCAGCCGGTCGGGCGCCAGCCAGGACACGGCATTAACGCGCACGACATGCGGAAGCCCCCGTTTAATCTTTGTTTTAAATTCATAAATAAACACGTCCTTGCCCGCCACCAGCGCGGCACGCCCCCCATCCCGCGACAAACTGACCGCACCTAGCTCGCGGTCGAAAAAGACCGAATCCGTTTTTGCGCCGTTTCCATTATAACTGTATAAGATACCGTTCCTGCTGGTCGTATAGATCATACCCCGATCGACGGCGATACCGGCAACCGGGATCTGCTTCCCCTGAAGGATGTTAAGCATGCCGAAATTGCCCTGACTACCGACCTTGAGGGAGCCAGTCCGGCCGGACAGGTCGCCGAAGATTACCGCCCCCCGCTGTTCATCCCATGCCAGCGGGCCGATCCCGGTCCCTCCAATTTTTCGGATATCCAGAAGGTGAAGGTCCCTATCCCATAATTTGAGCTGGTCATCCATACCTCCGGTAATGAACATATCGCGCCCCACTGCGTAAACAACCGACGTGGCGCCGAACCGGTGCGCCTCACTAACCGCGTTCTTTAGGAAGCCATTTAAATACCAATATTTAAGGGTGATCGTATCAACAACATTGTTCATTTCTTTTCGTCCGGCGGTAAGGGCGTAACCTGCACCCGGTGAAAGATAACCGTCGAGCAGCTCCCCCTTATTACCTTTGAGCGTATTTTTTAGACTGCCAGCCGCATTCCATTGCACAGCCAGGCCATTCAGGTCCGTACTCAAGAAATCTCCCGAAAGCGCATCACAATGGCAGGAAGACACCAGGTGCTGATGGATGGGATACAGCGGCCGGTCCTTTCGCGTAAAATAATTGTACTGGATAATATCCCTTCCGCTGCAGATATAAAGGTCCCCGTTAGCGGGGCAAAGGCCCAGGGCGGTGGTCGCGGCGAAACTGTTCGGCTGGTAGACCAATTTTTCGCTGAGCAGTTCATATACACCGCGTGGTGTGGCGTAAAAGATCTTTTTTGCAGCATTATAGGCTTGCAGGCCGACGATTCCGCTGCTATCCTTCCTGATGATGACATGCGATCCGCCGGCCAGGTCCAGCTCACTGACCACTCCCCGCGAATTAGCGGCATACGCCTTACCAGTGGAATTCAAACAAGCCAGGAACAGCAAAGGATCGGTCAGGTCCGCTACCAGGAGCTTTACGTTACCGGCGGTATCCACCAGCTTTAACTGATTAATGTGGTTGCCGGGATCTGTATGATTTCTGCCCGCTACCAGCACGCGGCTGCTGTCGATAACCGTGCAGGCGGTTATCGCCCCTTTGAAGACCCGGTACCTGTGATTAAGTTTTTTTCCTTCGGCCTCCCAGAAGCGCAGGTAGCCTTCCGTGTCGGATGTGACAAGCAACCTGGAAGACAAGCGCTGTATCCAGTTGGTCGCGAACCGACCAGCCCCCGGCAGATTCGCCCGGATCACTTCGTTGTTCAGGATATTTTTCCGAATCTCTGTGAGCGAGGGATTTTGCGGTGCAAAGCACAGCCCGGCATAAACATACTGGATCGCAGTGGTCGGATCGGTTTGGTTCAGCTGCAACGCCTGTGTCGCAAATATATTTGCCATATTCTCATTTTGATTAGAATCCTTCTGTGCGGAAATCGTCATTGCGCGCCTGGTGGCGAGCTTGCGCTGCGTGACTGCCTGGTTCTTTTGATCATTGATCGTCTGATAGATCTTCAGGATGAGCAGATCCGCCCGCTTGGCCTGCTCCGGAGCGCACAGCTTATAGCCCGCCAGCCTCTTCAGCGCCAGGTCATACTTTCCCTGCGCGGACAGAACGACGGCCGCATCATAAATCGTTCCGCAGGACTGGGATTTAACCAGCAGCGGGCGCAAGTTAAGCAAAACCTTCGTACCATCAGCCAGCACCAGTGTATAAGGCGATTGCTCACCCCTCGCCGTCGTCAGCGTATTATAAGTAATATCTTTGCTTTGCTGGTTAGCCGTATAAACAATAACCTGATCAACAACAGAATACCCCTGCACCGCGATCTGCCACCTCAGGTTTTTCGAAATCAATATCTTTTTACCATTCGCCAGCAACAAGATCGCCTGGTTACGACCGGGCGCAATATCATTTTTTGAATTTGGTCATGTCTGTTCCTGGCTTCATTTGCTACCAGACAATTTGGGGAGCGGCTTAGGGTACCCTCTGGCAGAAAAATTATTTTTATACCTCGAATATTGTTTTGGATACCAGCGAATTGTTTTTAAATTTAAAAATTGAACCTTAACACCGTATCAACACCTGTTTGCTGAATATCCCTGATACCATTGCTATAATACCTTCATCATATGATACCAACTGAATGGCTAAACCACGCACCTAAACCCAAAGACCTGGGAAAGACTGAGTTATGGAACGTTTTTTTATCCTACAGGTCAGTTAACCGTACCTGGGTGCTCAATTTATATGATATTTTAAGCGAACTGGGGTATAAAGTATTTATTGACCAGTGCGAACTAAAAGCAGGCGAGGAACTGATATACCGACTGAATGAAGCGCTTGGAAAAAGTCAGTCCGGCATACTGATCTGGTCGGATGCTGCTGCGGATTCAGCCTGGGTGTATAAGGAATACGAGCGATTGGAAACCAAATCCACGAAAAACCCTGATTTTAACTTTGTCCCGATCAAGCTGGACCGGGCCGAACTGCCCGAATTTGCGGATAGCAGGATATTTATAGACTTCTCTTCCTACCCGGACGGGCCGAACGGCGGGGAACTGATCCGGCTTGTTCATGGCATTGTCGGTAAAAAAATGGACGCGGCCACAGTTAAATTTGCCGATGAACAGGAACAGGCATCGGTGAGCGCTTCCGAGGAGTTGGATGCGGCGGTAAGGAATGGTTACCCGGAAGATATTATCGCCTTATCCGACTCGGATACGCTACCGTGGAAAACTACCCCCTCACTGGCCTGCAAAGCCGCGGAAAACCTTACTAAATTAGGAAAATACGACGAGGCCATCAACATCCTGGAAAAGACGGAAGAAAGGTTTAAGATGGCGGTCAGGCCAAAACAGCTCCATGCGCTGGCCCTTGCAAGAAAGGGTAGCCCGGACTTTCTCAAACAGGCACAAAGGATTCTGGCTAAACTTTATGAGCAGGGCGAAAGGGACCCGGAGACCCTGGGTATTTATGCCAGGACCTGGATGGACCGTTACCAGCAATCAGGTGAAATCAAGGACCTCAGACAATCCAGGGACTATTATGCAGAAGCCTTTCAGCGGACAGATGATGATTATTATACCGGGATCAATGCCGCCGCCAAAAGCGTGTTCCTGGGTGAATTAGACGAGGCGGCCGGGTTCGCCGCGCAGGTAGAGCAAATTGTAGGCTCCAAGGAGGTGCCCAACAATTACTGGAAAACAGCCACGATAGCGGAGGTCATGCTGATCCAGAAAAAATATGACCAGGCCGCATATATGTACGGCAAAGCGATTTCCTATGAAAAAAACTCAAAGGGGAACCATGAATCGACCTGGAAACAAGCAAAATTACTCATGGAAAAGCTCCGGCCTGCTCCAAAAGAACGCACGCTTATAGCGGGGGCTTTCCAGGGGTATTTGCAAACGGGCTTATAACAGCAATAGCGCCGCTGTACGGGGTTATCACTTTTAATCTTTATCTTGTTATGTCTATCTTTCGCAGAATTAAAAAAGCAATTTTTGGCTATGATATTTTCATCTCTTATTCAAGAAGGGACAGCCTGGATTATGCTTACGCGATTGCATCGAGATTGATGAAGAACGGTTACGAATGTTATATTGACCAGTTATCAAGCATCAGCCCCGGAAAGGAACTGCCGCCCAACATCCGGAAGGCTGTAGGGCAAGCAACCGCATTTATCCTGGTCGGGAGCGAAGCGGCGCAGGTATCCAAACCCATAGAAAACGAAATTAAGCTTTTCCTGCAAGAGAACCGGAATCAACCGATTATACCGGTAACCATCGGGGGGGCAATCAATCCGGCGGCACGATGGTTCTATGCTGTTGAAGGCCTCGCCCTCATCGATGATACCCTGGATAACTTGCGGTCAGGCGCCCCTGCACAGGATGTTATTGACAGAATTATCAATGCCATGCATTTTACGAGAAAAAGTACCAGGCTCAGGTACCTTTCAGTGACAATTGCATGTCTTAGCCTGGTGCTGATCGGATTCGCCTGGTTCGCGAGCACAAAAGCAGCAATGGCGCTGAAATCACAAGGCATTGCCGAGCAAAAAAAGTTAATGGCGGATTCGCTGAGCAAAGCGGCTGAAGCCCGCGCGGTAAAAGCAGATGCAAAGGCATCAGCCGCGTTGACCCGGCAACAGGCGGCTGATAAAGCACGGGACACAGCGCTGACTGAAAAAATAAAAGCGGAAAACCTCAGCCGGCTGGCCAAAGCTGAAGCGCTAAAATCAGGGAGACTTTCGCATTCCAATTTTCTTGCAATGAATGCTTCAAGAGCAAGTGGCTACGACCCAACCCTTTCTTATAACCTGGCAAAGGTCGCTTATTATACTGCGCCTGATAATGTTGACAGCTATAGCGCCATTTATTCCAGCATCCGGGGAGCCCCCTTTTACAAAGCCCGGTTCTATCTCAAGGGCGTGGAGGATTTTGACTACTCCCCTGATGGCCGGACGATCGCTATAATCGGCGGCGAGGACGGCCACACCTTCCTGATATTCTACGACCGGGCATCCGGCCGGCAAAAAACCGTCAAACTCAGTAATAAAGGGTTGTTTAACCGGTTGAAGGTAGACTATTCCGCAGATGGCAGCCTGCTAAACGCACTGATACCCGAAGCTGTTTTACTGAACGCCGATGGGAGTACAGCCCCGACTGGCGGCGATAAGCACCTCGCAGATTCAAAAAAGGCCGGTGATCAACCTGATAAAAAGCTTCATGGGAACCTGGAATTGAGCAGCAAAAATAATTTAATCCTGTTAACGGACAAGGCTGCGTCTTCGGATTACCTGACAAAGGACAAGTATAGTCCGACCATCCTGAAAGGACATTACGGCAACAAGATCAACCAGTTGAAATTTTCCCCTGACGGGGGGGAGATCGCAAGTCTTGGCGACGATAATTATTTTATCCTCTGGAACAATAAACTGCCCGCCGAAAACAAAATGAGTGATTTTACAGATATGAAGGCGGATATCAACTCTCCTGCCCTGATTGCCTATGACTTTAAAAAAGTGGTTGTCAAAGATATAGCAACCGGCAGACAATCAGAATTTTCTGGCCTGGGGGATGTCGACGATGCCGGTTTTTTAACAAATGGGGTACCTTATATTATTAAAAAGAACATTATTCTTATCCTCGATAAGGGCGCATGGAAAAATTATGTATTCGGGGAAAAAATAACCAGCGTAACGAATGCTGAAAAGAAACCTTATAGCCTGATCCTGGGTGATCATTCGGTCGGTGTATTATGGAAAGACAGGAATTCGATTAATATTATCAAGTCAGGATCCCAAATCGATCGTACAGAAATATCCCCTAACGGCAATCATATCGCTATTACCTTCGGAAGGGATTCCGTTGCGGTATACGATCTGAACGGAACGATGATCCTTCCTGTTCTAAAAGCGGTAACATCGGTAGCTTTCACGCCGGAAAGCGATCATATCGTAATTACAAAAAATTCGGGGGGCGGATTGGCACATGACGGAAAGGGAGGAACCGTCATCACCATCGATAATAAATCAGTTGTTTCGCTTTTTACCCTTACCGGGAAAAAGATCTGGACTTACAGGGATACAGTGCCCCAGCAAATTACCTTTAACGGCGACTGGCAGCACGCGATGACCACAAATATTTTTGGTAAAATGATTTACTGGGATATCGGCAACAATCGCCCGCTATTTAAAAACAACCAGGGGATGATGAGCTTCAGTTCGATGTTTACAAAAGACAAACGTTATTTTCTTACCGTCGGCGTTTTAGACGTTGAAGAAGGCCTGACCGAAACGCTCGGTGCTATGTTTTCGTTTGGGCTTTCCGGGAAAGCGGACCTGGCGCGGATCCCTCAACTTTGGGATATTAAAGAAAACCGTTCCTTTCAATTCAAGGGCAAGGATATCAGAATTGCAGATGCAAAGATTTCCCCAAATGAGAAATTTATCATCACCTATGATTTTGACCGCAATATCACCATCTGGGATATTGAAACGCAAAAACCGCTGGAACTGACAGGGCATTATAAAAAGATCATGAAAGTGGATGTCTCCAAAGACGGCAAATGGATTCTGACCTACTCAGAAGACGGAACCGTGAGGTTGTGGGACTTTCATGGTAACGAGATCTATAATTTTGACGATCTCAAAAAAGCGCCCGATGAAGTGGGATTTGCGGATAATTCCAATTATATCTATATCAAAAACAAGGCTACCCATGGATTGCGCTGGCATTCCGGCGAAACGAAAGAGGAGGAAAACAAAGGCGACCAGAATGGCCAGGTAATTATTAAAACCATTAATCCCGAATTATTGATCAGGCAGGTTGATGTCCAAAAGCAATTGGGTACGGTGTGGCAAATGGACAATGACCTAAAGGTGAAATATAAGTTGAAGTAATACAATTGCCTCTTGTCGGCCCCTGCTATTCTGAAACTTATCAAAATATAAAAACCGAAAACAAAACGGCTATCCTGCCAATATTTTACAAAAATCAATCACTTCCGATAGCTGCGTCTATGCGGTTACGGGGCTATTTGGCCTTTCGGCCGGAAGCCAGCTCCGGAGCTGGCTTTTTGCAAGGGATACCAAAAAAAACAGCAATGCCCAACCTGCAAAAGCAAACTTCGGGGCAGTGACGAACAGTGTCTCCAGGTAATAGCGTCCGTCCGCAACATGGCGGAAATTATGCAGGAGGATGGTATTCTCCGCAATATCCAGCAGACCTGCCAGTATTGCCTGGGGCAGATTCAGCCGCAGCAGGGTATTGAGCCAAAGCGCCTTCTCCTTTTGCATCCGGTCGTTGGAATGGAGCAATAGCAGGGAGACATAGCAAAAAATAAATAAAAAGTCCCAGTGCGTATTTCGTACTGCCAGCTCCAGCATAGTACCGTTCCGATAAGGCAGGCCGTTCCATGCTTTCAGTATGGTTTGCCCTTCTGCCTTGCCGGCTTTTTCTAGGCGGACGATGGTATATTGCTGCCTTGTTGCATATTTTAAGACATGCGCCTGGAAGCCCATCAACAGGACGAGGCTGATAAAAACGATCCAGAGGAGTATTTTCATGGCAATGGGTGTAATTGGTTAACAACATATACCTGTCCGTGCAGCGAGGGTTTCGCGTTGATGCAGTCGATAAAGGTTCGGCGGTCATCCGAAAATGTTTGGGCAAGGGGGTGCAGTTCGTCGGTCCAGCCCTTTTCCCCGACCGAACAGCGGGAATCGATTGGAATACTTTATTGCCAACGCCCGGCATTTTACAGAACAGGTCGCCGGTGCAGATGATCATTTCGTTAAACAGGAAAATCATGTATAGACGATATCTCGCTGAACATGCGCATCCAGTATGCCCCGCAATTGCATGGGGGGGTTTGAGCCAGCTGCCATGCCCGGGGAACATGCGGATAAATGGCCGGTACCACCTGAGCGGGTTTAAACCGAAATCCAGCCGGTGCGAAGGTAGCGCGTAGTCATATCCCTGTGTAATGATCGTAATCCCCGGGAATTTCCCGTTATTTGGATCCCCGGAGCCGCCGGTCAGGATGCCGTTCATCGATGCTCATCCGCCCATGTTGCGGCTGCTGGACATCTCACACGAAAAATTCTTTAAGATATGGCGGCTCGTACCGAAACTCCGCTGGATGATCGGCATACCTTCCCTGCTGCTGATCGTCGCGGAGATTTTTTTCTGCCGGCCTTTTATTCATGACTGGATCGAAATAGGCGGCATCGCAACGCTTATTTTTGGCGCCGTGCTTAGCCTGCAGCTTTTACTCAGCATTTTCTCGGTCAAAGTCAACCTGGTGAAGATGTTAAGCCTGTTCATCGTGCTGACGCTCGTTTGGCTACCGGCCCAGGTGCATTTGCTCATTTTTGACCGCTGATATTTGCACCGGGGAAAAAGGTGAGCCTATTTAAGCGTCCCATTTGAGCACATTGTCGAGTACATGATTATGCATTGTATGCGAAAAGATGCGGGTTTCAGACTTTAAAAGCGATTCATTTAAGCCAGTGATGCCGAAAATATAGACATTCAGGCTTTTTTGTTCCCCGGATGTCATAGGCGGTCCGCATAAAATCGGGCAGCGGCAGGTCCGCGGCGCTTTTAAGGGTCAGCAAAGCCAGCCTATGCCCCTGGGTACCGATCGCCGCATGACCGAAGCCAATCTCGAAAGGTATCCAGGGCGAATCAAAAGTAACCGCGGAAACGATAACTAGCATATGGGTGCTTTCCCGGATTCCTTTTTTTATACTTTCGGTCACCGCATGCGGATCTTTTGCAAGTGCGGCTTGCTGCAGGGCATCGTCGAATTCATCGAGGTAATAATCGATGCCCGCCTCACGGAGATAGTCGGCGATCTTCCTGGCGCTGGCTTTGTCCTCGCTTTTATAACTCAAAAAAACACACAGATCATTTCTGCCGTAACCTGATTCAAGCAGGGAGAAGGCCTTTTCCAGCTTGTTCGCTTTATTGATACCTTTCTTCATCAATAATTATTGGTCGCTCTATTCAAAGCGTCCATGATCTTGTCCTGTTCGAAAGCCGAAGCAAAGGCAACGTTACAAGCTAACAAGCCGGACGGTGTGGTATTGAAATAGCTAATCTTAATGGCAGCCAGCTTTAGTTTCGAGTCCCATTGTTTCGCCCTGTCGATTTCCCAGGCCATCCATTTACTCGTATATGATTTTGCGCCGATGATCACCAGCAGGTAGTTGGCGCTCTTCATCATTGTGGTCAGGGATTGTTTTATCTTGACGGCGTCATAGCTGTCAATGGGCACGTTCGGCGACCGCTGGTCAAATTCAAATTCGAATGAATCGTTCGCGTGCCAGGCCAGTAACAGGTTCTTGTACAGCAGATCTTCACTGTGGTCGTAGCTGATAAATACTTTTTTCTTTGCCATGTTTTTAGGTTAAAGTCACATTTATGTTCAGGCGCCGTGCTTCTTTTTGAAATTTTCTAAAATTTCAATTAGCTTCCAGTTTTGTTCATTAAAAGTGTGAAGGTCAAATGCCCCTTTTGAGAACGCTTGAATCTTATCGATTACCTGGTTAAGTTCCTCTCTCCGTTCCATGGCTAGGTAAACCTGCGCTAAGGTCTGGTAAATCCACTCTATATCAGGGTTCTCCTTAAAATTGTTATCCGCAATAAGCCCGAGACACCATTTTTCCACGTTTAACCTTACCCGGTTAGCTAACAGAAAGTAACTATAAGCTTCCATTCTATCGTCAGTAATACTTGCTTTCAGCGACAATTGGTAGGCGTAATTGATCCCGGTATAATAATCCTGCTGGATATAATAACCGCGTTCATAAAACCATAACGCCTTGTCCAAACATTTCAGGTTTCCGTTAATCTCATAAAGACGCTTATTGATCGCGCCTGACAAACCGAGCGTTTCTGCATCGGTAGTCGTTTCCGGATTCAGGTCGTCCAAAATCTTTTCGGCCTCTTCCAATGCCTTCACCGGGTTGGGCTTCCCTGCTTTGTACGTTACGAGTGCCAGCCGCTGCCGCAAAAAGGTATTGCCGGGCTCAAAATCAAGGCAAACTTTGTACAGCTCTGCAGCGATTTTTAATTCGTTTTTCTCTTTTGCCCTTTCCGCATCTTGTATAAGGTCAGAAAAGGACGGATCAATTGTTTTTTCTAATACAATGGGTGTAAGCGCAGCTTCCTCAAATTTGGGCGGGATCAGTTTTGGCAGGAAGGTATAGACCGGGCTGTCATTTTTTTGCGCATCAAGTATTGCCTGAACTTTTAATTTTAATGATTTTTTAAACCTGCGGGCCTCCGAAACCCCAATATCTGAGCCAAGGTGCTCGTACTTTTCTATAACCGTGTGGTTGGTATCGAATGGCGGGTCTAATTCTTTTTCCGATATCACGATCGTTGAAAATGGCCTTAAAGCATGCCTGACACCAAGTTCGTAAAGGGCATTCGGGTTTAGGGTGGAAATATCCGCTACAACTATATCGGCCTTGTATATCCACTCATACATTGGAACATCGATCGTTCCGGTATGCCTTATCTCTTTGGCCCTGAAACAATCGATCTTGAGCTCTTTAAAAACGGGCTTAATGAGGTTTTCGAAGGTCTTATCCAGGTCGAGCATCCTGTTGGTTGCATGGTCTTTTTTAGGCCCAAAGCCAATGATCACAAAACAAGTCTTTTTCATCAGCGGGCATTATTGATGGCGTTTACTATCGACAAATAAGTAAAAGACATGGCCCAGCTTGCCCCGATACCATACAATTCGTCGGGCGAGGGGTTTTCCCGGTCGGTTTTCACCGCAACTATTCTTTTTCCGAGCGATTCAGCTTTTTCAATTTCCCAGGCTACCCATTCACTTCGATAAGTTTTTGCACCGACGATCACTAAAAAATAGGTAGCATCGTTTATAGCTCTTGAAATGACAGATTTGATATACTTTGCCCTGGTGCTGTCGACAGATATATCGATAGAATGATCGTTTATCGAAAAGTCAAAGTCCCTGTGTTTATCCCAGGCCAGCAACAGGTTCTTATAATGCCGGTCATTATTATAATCGTAACTAATGAAAATTTTCTTTTTGGCCATGATCCAGGTTTTTGGGCGGATAAATGTAAGGAATATTTTCTACCGCGGATACAATACTATTTTTGCTCCGTCTGATAGTCAAAGCTTAAGCATGCGATCAAGGCAATTTTTTAATTTCTTTTATCGCATCTGCCAATACGTTTTTCTGCGATTGGTTAAGATAAAAATCATATTCCATCCTTTTGATATTTAAATGAAGGAAATTAACAAAAGGAATTTCCGGATGTTCCAGAATAAAAGTTTCCAAACCAATTTTGACGTTCTTTAGATTTTGTTTTGATGACATTCCAGCCTGTTAAAATCGTTCGAAGTAAACTCCGGACGCTTGGCCATTTCCAATAATTCGAGTAATTTCGGTATATAATCAGAGTTACTAAAATATTTTGCGAATTAAACCAAAAGGCGTCACAAGAAAACTTGCCACCAAACTTGGAGGGTATGATATTTTTATATCTTACCGGCACCTTGATGCTGAAGTTTATGCTGAAAATTTACATGAAGTTTTGGAGAAAAAGGGACTTATAGTTTTCCGTGACGAGTCGGAAAAAGATAATTCGGGAACTTCCATAGATGAATTTGTTAAACTAGCTTGTTCCGCCCGGTGCCTGGTTATGATTGTAACCGCAGGTGTTTATGAATCCGAAAATGTTTACGACGAACTTTCAGGATATTTAGCGAACCGGATCGATAAATGGTACCGAAGGCCCTTCTCGCGCATTATTTCGATCAATGTCGACCAGGCACTCAGCTCGGCCTCTTCCAGAAAGCCGAACTGGGGCAGACTTTCAAATTTTGTTTACGAACCGGATACACTGGCGGCATTACTCGAAGGGGTGCCAGATCCCAAAGTCATAAAAAAGCTTTCAGCTGCTGGTTCGTTTATGAACACATGGAGACGGTTTTTGATAACTATGCTGTTGTCAGTTGCCTTAATAATTCTTGTTGGAGCAGCCACGTTGGTTTATCAGAGCTCATTAAGGAACGAAATTTCATTTAAAGCAAACAGATTAAGTGCCATTAGCGATTCTACGAGAAGATTGTCTGCTAGTAATCAATTCTTGACACACAAAAACAAGTCTATTCAAAACAATTCGCTGAAACTTATGAAGACCAACTTTAGCCTGCACCATACTGCTGACAGCATAAGCCGGCAAGTTGACCTATTACAATCCCGATCTGACAATTTAAAAGACACGGAAAAGATGATGGATTTACGGATTGAAGCGATGAACCAAATAACCCACGAGCCGCTCATTGCGTTTCGCTTAGCCCAGCAGGCTTATACTATGAGTCCAGACTATGAAAACCGTAAATTAATAATGGGCGCYCTTTCTAAAATAGATCTATACTTCAAAAGCGCATTTGCGGGATATACCGTTGAGGATATTAAAGAGCCCTTTGTTTTATTAACAGAAGATTCGGGCAGCGGGAATAAAGAGTTCTTTATGTTGAACCTAACTAACCTTCATCTTGCTGCAATACCTATTTCTGCAGAAAAGGCCTGGATAATACTGGTTGATCATTCCTGGCGGCTGTTTGCAGAAACCTTTGAGGGAAGGGCTGGGAGTAAAATGCCGCTATTCCAACTCTGGAACGACAGAAATGAAGCAATAAGTGAAAAGGTACAAGCACACTTTTTAACAAGGGTCCAGTTTTTTGACCAAAAAAAAGTTAGTATTTATTTGAACAAGGAAGATAGTACGCTCATTTGGGACCTTGCTTCAGGCCAAAAAAATTACATAAAACACGAAACTGACAATTACCCGGCTACCGACGATCTCGGCCTCTATCAACCACTAGCAATACGAAACGATGGCTACTGGGCTGCCAAATACAATAATGAGTTAGTTTTGGTAAATAAAAGTGGGAAACTGGTAAAAAACACTGACACCAATGTTTCTTTTGACCGTTCTGAAACGGGCGGTCAGTGGTCGGATGATGAAAAGTATCTTGCTTTGGCAACTAACGGTGAAAATGAATTGGGAATTTGGGACCCAACAAAAAGGTATTTTAAATGGCTTAGTCACGACGGATGGATTACCGATTCATATACATGGAGTAAGGGCGATCATCTTTTGGCCTATTCCGGGAATACTATAAACGCGCTTGATTTCACAATTAAAGTTATCGATGTTGATTTTCCTGCCCAAATAAAAACTATTGACTATAATGGCAAAGCTCCTATTAAAAGCATGATCTTTTTATCAGGCAACAAAGATCTTGCTATTTGTGATTATGACGGAAATATTTGCGTTATCGACATAGCAACAGGATCGATCACAAGAAAAGCATATCAAAAAGGTGTTGAAAAATTGTATCGAATAAGAAATACGTTCATTTCATCCTCAGCAAACGATGTAAGGATATGGGAGGCTAAAAAATCGCCAGCTGAGTTCTGGTCTTTCCAATCCATGAAGAACAGACACTATATAGGTGCCGGGGCGGCAGACCCGCTGGACAAATGGCTTGCAGTTCCGTTCATAGATAAAGAAGTGACCTCGGGTATTGAAATAAGAAATATACAAACGGGCGAAACACGCAATTTATATTCATTCAATAAAGGTGCAGACGATATTGAATTTTCAACAGACGGGCGATGGCTTATTTTGGCAACAGGAGACACAGTTAGGATATGGAATACAAAATCATGGCAACTCTTTAATTTCCCCTTATTAGAAAATGACCGCCAATTTTTTAACTTGAAAATAAAAGGGGATACTTTGAATGCTCATGTCCTTGGAAAAAACCGGGAATATAATTATTCAATAGGTCTCAATAAACTGAGCCCATTCCTGATTAATCGGGCTTATTTTAAAAATAAAAACGAGGTGCCCTATAGAATTAGAGGTTTAGAAGTAGCTAAAGAAATCAAAGGTTGGGAATCTGATAATCTCTATAAGTTTCAAAATGCAGAATTATCTTCGACACCGAATTCGCACTGGGCAGTTTCAGCAAGATGCAAAGATTCTCCATTTTTGTCGGAAGACTGCGATGTTCAGTTTATACCAATTAATATTACCAAGTTAGTAGAATTGTTTGATAACCTTCTATGGAAACCTATTGAAAAAAAACAGGGTCCCGAGGCAGTCATTAAAATGAATCGTCGATTAAAAATAAAAATTCTGTCTTCTAAATTGCCTAAATAAAAGCTAATAACTACTATTCAGTATCATTTTTTCATTTCATCATTTTCAAAAACTTCCCACAATCAATATTAATTTTCAGCTCACTTTCCAAAAATGCAAATGGGGAATAKAATGCGCCAATGTTTCCATTATAATCTGCAGTAATGATCCTGGAACCATCGTTACTGGCAGCGATCCCGTTAACGATATTCGTGTTGCCGAGACCGGCCAGCTGGTCAAACTCGTATAGCTGCTTTCCGGAATAATCCCAGCAGATGATGTACCCTGACCAGGTACCGGTATAAATGACTTTGTTTTCTTTGTCGATATACAGTGACATCATTTCGTTCTGAATATTGTTATTGACTTCCAAAATGGGCTTCCGGTTATTGTTTACGTCCCAAATGCGCAGCATTTGCCCCGATAGCGTTACGAAACGCTTCGGTGAAAGCCAGGCCAGTGCATTGATCCGCTGTTTGTGTTCGAACGGGACTTGATTCGCGGGAGCTGCAAAGAGAATAGCCTTGTTTCCCGAAGCGATCAGCAGCCGGCCGTCGCCCCCGGAATAATCCATTGCTGTAATGGCGGCATTAAAGTAAATGGAATCCAGGCGCTGATTTTTATAGGACTGAATGAAGACCATGCCATCCTTACCTGCCGTATAGATCTTTTGATCACGGGCAGCAAGGGCGGTTACCGCGCTTGCCGTGTGCGTTTTTATAAATGACGGTTCCCCGATCTCCCCGCTAATGCTGACCGTCAGTGTTCCGCTTTCGCCCGAAAACGTGCAGAAGGCAAGCAGCATTTTTTCAGGATCCCAGGCCAGTTTACTGATACCCGCGCCTGCTATCTGCCTGGTGTGGAGCAGCTTCAGGTTAGTGTCCCATATCTTTATCGACCCCGTTACGCCGGAAGTAATAAAAAGATCCGTTGTACCTGTGTTGATTACAGCAGTTGCACCGGTAAAGTGAGCATACTTTACAATTTTATTAAAGAACCCTTTTAGGTACCAGTATTTTACAGTATTCGTATCGGCTGACGTTCCTGCATTCAATTCCCTTCGCCCAACCGTTATCGCATACCCCGCGTCCGGGGGAAGGTATCCGTCATAGAGTTCCGGCTTGTTGCCTTTTAATATCTTATTCACGTTTCCGTCCGCGGTCCACAAAACAGCGTTTCCGTCAAGGCTCGTCGTTAAAAAAGCGCCAGTGCTGTCTGCACAATGACAGGAGGTGATCATTTGCCGGTGGATAGGGTACAGCAAGTGCTCGTTGTTGCTTAAATAATCGAACAGCACCAGGTCCTCTCCTATTCCGATGTACATCATCCCTGTGGACTGGCAAAATCCAAAATAAGTGATGAATACGTTGGGTTTTGCTTTATAGATGGTTTTACCACTTTCAAGTTCGTAAATGCCAAATGCCGTCGCATAAAACGTACGCTTCGCTTTTTGCCAGCATTGGATACCTATGATCTTGTTGCTGTCCGTTTTCAGGACTTTAAGCGACAGCCCTGCGCGTGAAAAACTGCTGAGCCTGTTCTGCGCATCGCTCAAAACGACCGTGCTGCTGTCTCCCTTATACGAAATATGGTCAACCATCGCGGGCATATCAGCGGCGATCTGCTTTATCCCGGGACCATTCAAATCCACCAGTTTCAGGCCCGCCGCCGGATGCCTGAAATCTTTACTATCGTTTCCGGAGACCAGCAGGTAACGGGACCCTATCGCGGTAACTGCCGAAATCCGGCCGTTGAAGACTTTTATGGTCGCAATTAATTTTTTACCACCGGCGTCCCACAGCTTGATATTACCTTCGTCGTCGCCGGAATAAAGCAGATCTCCGGTCACCTGGCCGATCGCAGTGGTATTATTCCGGGACGCGCCTGCCAGATTTTTCCGGATCATCTCATCCGCAAATATTCTTCTTTTTATTTCGGCCAGGGAAGGGTTGCCCGGTGAAAAACACAAGCCGGCATAAACATATTGGATAGCTGACGTGGGATCCAGTTCATTGACTTGCAAGGCCTGTGTGGCGGCTTTGTTGGCTATATTCTCCCGTTCTATAGAATCTTTTTGGGTTTCAATAACTTTCGCGCGCTGATTGGCAATAGTGGTCTGGTACTCGGCCTCGACCCGCTGGCTATTGACTGTTTGATAGATTTTGACGATCAGGGAATCAGCCCGGGGAATTTTGTCAGGGGCGCACAATTTGTAGGCTTCAAGTTTTTTAAGGGCCAGGTCATATTTACCATTTGTGAAAAGGGACCGGGCCTGGTCATATATACCCGAACACGATTGCGCCGTGGCGGTCAGGCTCGCAAAAATTACGAATATCGTTAAGATCAAACTTTTCATTTCGTCGCACTTTGCCTGTTCAATTTTTCCATGCATTCCTGCAGCGCGCCTTCCACTTCTGCTTTTCGGCCGGCGATGGCCGGAATGCTACCAAAATCATGGTTTTTTAAGGTAGAATCGGCGCTCAAAAAAGCGGACCGGGCCAAATCGTATTCCTGGGCGTCAAGGTATACCCTGCCGTTACGGATATTGCGGTTGAACTCTTCGACTTTAAATTTCTTCAGGTTCTGAATTGCCGTATCCTTTTGAGCGACGGCTATTTTTCTTTCGGCCACGGCTGTTTTTTGCGCCGTATTTGCTTTCTGATATAAAATAAAGATAGCCACCGTCAGGCAAAGCAATAACAGTCCTATTACGGTGCGCACCGTCCGTGCATTTTTCTGACTTTTTAACTCGTCGGATTCCACCAGCCAGGGCTCCCTGTCTTCAATCCCGCCAATGATCTTGGTCATTGCAGTGGTAAAACCTGCTGCTTTGATATCCACTTCCCTCCCGTTTTCACTTTGCTTAACATAAGGCCGGAGATCGATCCATTCCGGGACTTGCTTGAACCGCCCGGTCAGTGTCTGCTGCGGCAGCGTGTTGGTGACTGCCCAGTCGAAATCGTTCTTTTCTTTATTCCACGCAAGCTCCCCCTCGGTCAGTACCACAAATATTTTTTTCAGACCATCCGTTTCTGCGTAGTTTTTTTCGATCCAGACAGCTATTTCATCAGCAACCCATCCCGAGGCGCCGGCCAGCGGGGAAGCAAAAAGAATAAAATAATCAGAACCCTTCAGTGCCTCTTCAATGCTGCTCCATAAATGCGGGCTGGCTTTCAGGTTCAATTCATCGCGGAAGACGTTCAGGTTTCTGGACAGTTTATACCAGGGGCGGCCAATAGTTTGGATCCCCTTTTGAATGGCCGGGGCGATAGCCCCGCAGTCGGTGTGCGAATAGGAAATAAATGCGTCAAATAATGGCTTTTGATGATGATCAGGCATAAGGCAGTTCAGGCAAAATTAATCCAATGCTGAATGTCAGCAATTTAAAGAAATTAAATCTAAATTTACCAAAATCCCATTAAACAGTAATCATTATATTTACGCTGCTAAATCATATCAATATGGCTAAATCTGGAGATTGGAAAGTGTTTTTAGCCCTTAAGGTATTTAACTGCCAAAAGTGTTATTGTCAAAACGCCGGCACTCCGGCAAATGTTCCCCTGTAAATGGAAAAGATCAAAGTTTTTTTTTCCAGCCGGGTCAATTCCGTCCTTAAAGGCCTGCCAGGCAATCCGACCCTGACAGACCTCAGGCACGCCCTTCTCGCTGACCTGGAGAAACAGACTTTTCTGGACCAGTTGGTACTGGAAGTCCTGATCAATGAAGAAAACTTCAACGCTTCCATCGCAACAAACGCATTCGAATCCTGTATGCGGGTATTGCGCGGATCCAATATTATCATCATACTTTACAACGGCGAAGCTGGCTGGTCGGTAGCCGGCGCCGAATCCACCAACGGCATTTGCCATGAAGAATTGCTGGCGGCTATGAACGAGTTTTCAGATATGACTTTTATGCTGGACCTGACGGCATTTGCGGACCTGCCCGCTGAGGGCGATGCCTTTGAACGGAACCTGGCATTTACGACAGATATTATAAATTCCTTTTTACCCCGGATAGCTGTTCCGGCAACGACGATGGCGGAACTGACAGCGAATTGCCTTACCCAAATCAAACAATACATTCTTGCCGCGATAAATAAAGCAATGACCACGCAAAAATCGATCGTGGCTGGTTCCAGCATTTTTGGTGAAACGCTGGATTGGAGTAAATTAAGTTATGCTGAGCGGAAGGAACAACTCGAAGAAAAAATGGAAGCGGTATTTGCGCCCTTAGCTACTTTTGCCCAGGTGATCAGGCAATATTACGGGATACCGGATCATATGTCGGTAGCCGAGGCCCGCAACCTGGTCGGGCGTCCCTTTTTAAAAGAGCAAGATCAAATCCTCGGGTCAGATTTAGCATGCGGCATTATTCATTTTGTAGGCGTCTATGGGAATGTGACCGAAGGACAGGCCAAAAATTTGGTAGGCTATCCGGATCTCACGGTCATTAAAGCGCCATTTGGCTTATACCTTTGGGAAAAGAATACCCACATCCAGCTATTTTTCCTTAAAGGCTGCATTAACCCGCAAACCGTTAAAACCCGGTTCAGCGAAGTGACCAACTGGTTGAGCGGTTCACGTGAACAGGGTAACATTATCGCACGTGCAAAAGCCCGCTACGCCATATTAGAAGTGATTAACAGCGTTAAAAACACAAAATAAATACAGCAAGCTCATGAATCAGGCAAAAGAACCTATCGCCGCCTTCAATATCGCTTTCGATGAACACGAAGCATTCAGTTACAACGTGTCCGCTGCAGCAACCAGCGAAGAAATTGCGGCGGCCCTTAAACTGCCAAATTATGAAACCGTCTTGTTGCTGTTTGGCGGAGCAGACACCCTCGATGAAACAAAAAAAAACCAGATCACAACGCTTTTTCAAAATGGCCTGATACCTGCCATTAAAGAAAAAAAAGGCGTCATCATCGACGGTGGCACCCGTGCGGGAATCATGCAGCTCATGGGCGCGTCTATAGCGGAAGATAATTATTGCCTTCCACTGGTCGGCGTAGTTCCGGAGCAACTAGTCAGCTATCCGGGCAAAGCTGGCGAGCACCTTACCCCACTTGATGAACATCATTCCCATTTCCTGCTGGTTACGGGCGGGACCCAGTGGGGCGACGAAACCAAAACCATGTTCAAACTGGCCCGGGCCTTAACCATAGGGCAAAAAAACAAACCTTCGGTGGCGGTTTTGATCGGCGGCGGATCAATTACTGCAAAGGAGGCCCTGAACGCCGTTCGTGAAGGCATTACCTTGATCATTATTAAAAACAGCGGCGGTTTTGCCGACACCCTCTTTGCGGCATGGGATAAAAAAAAAACGCCGCCGCCGGATAAAGCGATACGGGAAATCCTGCAGGACGGCGACCTTTTGTTTTATGACCTGGACGGCCCGCCAAAAATACTTAGCGAACAGATCGAACGAACACTGACGACCGACGCCATTTTATACAGCGCCTGGGTACAATTCGCCAAATTCGACCTGAATGCCAAACTACAACAGGACAAGCATAAAAGCTTTCAGAAAAATCTCATCCGGCTGGGCATCGCAGTCGCTTTGACAGCGACCTTGTATCATGTGTTATTTACCGGGACCAAACAGGCAGACTTCAGCGATTGGCAATGGTTCTTTTATGCGCTTAGCGTCACGCTCCCGGTCGTGCTCACCGTCGTGACCGTCGCCTCTCACAATTTCAAAAACGGAAAGAAATGGATCTTTTTCCGGGCCGCAGCCGAAAATTTAAAAAGAGAGATATTTGCCTACAGGACCCGGACCGGTGCCTACCGAAAGACCCCGGGCCCCCTTTTTGCTCAACGCCTGTCAGGGATTGTCACCAAAGCCATGGGGACAGAAATAAACAGCACCTATATTGAGCCCTACGACGCTGCTAAAGGATATCCGCCCAAAATGTACGGTGAAGAAGCCCTTGACGATGGCTTCAGCAAACTATCACCGGAAGACTATATCCGAATACGCCTGAAGGGCCAGGTCAGCTACTACGAAACAAAAACCTGCGAGCTCCGAAAAAAACTGGACTGGTTGCAATGGACCACATATATACTGGCCGGTGCCGGGGCGCTGCTTGCAGTTTTCGGCCAGCAGGTTTGGATAGCGGTGGCCACGACGGTTGGCACAACTATCAGCGCTTGGATCGGGCAGATGCAATGGGAAAATTCCGTCAGCACCTATAATCAAAATGCCGTCAACCTGAACGAAATTATGCTATGGTGGGATGGCTTGCCTCCCGCCGCGCAATCACTCATTGAAAACAGGGACGAACTGGTGCTCCGCACCGAAACGACTTTAAAAAATGAGTACGACGGCTGGGTGCAGCAAATGAAACAATCGCTGGACAAACTGGATAAGAAAAATGAAAAAGAGAAGGCCACAGGTAAAATGGCTTGACTAAATTTTATGCCTTCATGCCTGGTGGGGCATCGTTTTAAGGGTAGAGCTGTCATAAAATCATAAAAAAAACAATGAAGGTATTTATATCATGGTCCGGTGACACAAGCAGAGCCATTGCACGGCAAATTCAGGACTGGCTTGGCATTGTAGTTCAAAAAGCCGATTTCTGGATTTCACAAAGAGATATCTCACCGGGCGAAAGATGGGCCCTAGTATTGAGCAATGCTCTTGAACATTGCAACATCGCAATTATTTGCGTAACCCAGGAGAACAAGAATTCGCCATGGATTCATTTCGAAGCCGGCGCAATCGCCAGGCCGGTTGATGGTAAAGTAATCCCCCTTCTTTTTGACATTACAGCGAGCGAGCTTGATGGTCCGTTATCCCAATTCCAATCAGTTTCGCTGGATCAAAGCGGAATGGAGAAACTTGTTGGCATACTGCATGAAAATACTGGCACCGAATTAGAAATTAACCAACGTGAGAAATTATTTTCGGTAATGTGGCCAACGCTACGAGAGCAAGTTGATAACATTGTAAAAAGCCAACAGCAGGGGGGAATAATTGAACACTCCGCGGACGTAGTTGACGAAATTATCGAAGGAAGCAATAATTTAATACTTACCTACGAGAATTCACGGATAATATCCAATTTTGAAAAAGAAAATAAGCGGTTGCAAAACGAGCTGGAACTACTAAAACTGGAAGATGAAAAACTAACGCTTCGAGATGCCCCGTTAAGCATGGACCAGGCTATTGGGATTACAGAGGATCGTCTAAACATTTTGCAGGTTACAATCGAAAAAGTCCTTGATCAGACCTTTCAACAACTCACTCCGTCACAGGCCAGTTTATTATTTTCCCTGTTTTTTGATGGCAAACGGATTCTGCGTTCCAAGGACGAATATCCATTATCTGCCAAAAACGATCTGGACGTTCTTGAGAAATATTCACTGGTTCAATTTGATGGGAATCAACTACAGATTGGCCATGAGTTGGTTGCACAATACCTCGAGAAAAAAAAAAACGGTTTGAAATAAAGTTAAAAGTTACATTTGCTTTGCAAACCTAAACCTATCACCATGGCAAGAAGATGTTACATATGTTTCAAAACTGAAGACCGCGAGTATAAACGCGTCATCTTGGAGGATCTGGAGCTCGACTCGATCGACCACTCGCCTGTAAAATGTTATTTGATATTTTCCAGCGCAGGCGTAATCGGGAGGTGGTTTTTGTTAGCCGACTCGATAAATTTCAGATCGCCGGGGTCGCTTAAAGCCGCATATTCGCTGGTATCGATCTTCTTTAAACGGATATGTTTCCTCTTACCGGCGCTCTCTTCGGTCAACCGCTGGAGATTAATGCCCTGACCTGGCTCTCGGACACAAGGTTCGTCACCTTGTCCGGGCACATGCTCCGGATCTGGGATATTCAGGTCATTAGCTGGGATTATGCGGGTAAGCAGCTCTTCGAATTTGACCTCACCGTCTTGCACATGCAAAACAGGATCCCCGGCATCGCGCTGAATGCGGACCGCAGCAGAATCATCACGGCGTATAGCAACGGCAACCTGTCGGCGTTCTACGCGCCCCTGGGCTTTCTCCGGCAGCAGCTTGGCCTAAGTATGGACTGCGACCCCTATCTGAAGCTTATTGAAATGAATTGCATTTATGTGAATTTAGCGTTAAATTTACATAGGCAAATCAAACCAGGACCGTCCTCCCCCTTTTTGATGATGAACCGTTGCTGGCCCGTTTGCGGGTAGGATCATTGTTTTTCGAGTCGCAGACCTTGAATCAATTTTTCAACAGACTTCCTGAACTCAACTTCAGAAGACCAATTTGAGAAATTCGGAATGAAATAGGAACGAACATATTTCGCTAAATCAGTTCCTGATTGGATTTTCCAGAGCCAATGATCACCGCGTTCTGGAAAAGGAGTTCAGGGTGTTCCGTTACACTTTGACCATGCTAAATAGCTGAATTAAAATTGTCATAACTATTATTCAACAACACCACTAATTGATCTAATTCGCACGGAAGAGCATGGTCAAGCATGGCGGAATGTCCAGTATGAATTCGATATGCCGACCTATTAATAATTGAAATTAGCTTTTGGTTCTAATTTCATGCGTGCCTGTGTTTAGTTTTATGTCGTTTAACTTTAACAAGCTTGACCGGGTTAGGCCTTAATTGAATCGCTGCCAGGAATTTGGCGGCTGCTGGTGTCAGTTGTCTTTTACTTCGAATAGTTGTTAATAAAGCAATGAGCCTTGTACGTAAAGAAATATTTTGGTCACCAGTCCAGATCACAATGTTTTCTTTGGAATAAAAATTACTTAGGGCGGCGTCATAACTATTGTTGTAAAGATCAGATAGGATCATCACTACATTTGACAATTGATTGCCATTGTTAATCTGATTTAACTCCTTGGCTTTTACTTGCGCATTATTGATTTGCTTTAGGTATAAATAGTTTAAAGCCATATAATAGGTGATCACTGTTTGACTATACAGCAAATCGGGGTTATCAGGGTTTTTTTTCTCATATTTTAGAATTAGATCGTTGGCCGCATTAAGATACTCGAGGCTGCTATTGTAGTTTTTGATCAAGTCCCTGTAGTATATAGAATAATTGATCAGTTTTTCACTTATAATAAGAGCGGATCGCATATCACTCGTATCTAAGATTTGTACCTGTATCCGGGCATCCTGCAAAAGTTGCTCCCCCTTTCGCAGAACTTTTGCTTTTTCCTCATCATCCGATTCATCTAAAAGCGTGCTTTTACGAAGTATCAAACGGTTATACAGTTGCTTGATATATTGTTGTTGAGGAATGGTCAAGTGCTTGAAGGCTGGATTAGATGCCAACCGATTGTACCTGTTTGCTATTTCTTTAAAGGCGCGGTCAAGATTATGCAAATAATCATCGTCATGAAGATAAGCATTTGAATCCGGCATATTGCTAATGTAATCAAATGTTAACTGGTAAGATCTGATAATATCGGACGTTGTGTCAGAAAAGTCCTTAACAAGTGGGTTAGACTGATCCAGGCCCGCGTTGTAATAATCAAATGGAGAAAATCTATTGAGCCTATTTTCTTTATAAAGACGTGCGATGTTATTTGTACTCCAAACGTACATCTCGCCTTGGGCTGTTGTGGTAATTAATTCATCTTCCGTTTTGGAGAATGCTGTCATGACTACGGATGAGGTCATCCCTTTTAATGCAGCGATCTTTTTTCCTGTCGCCAGTTGCCAAAGAATTGCATAATGATCACGACTACCGCTTAATATGTATTTTCCGCTTGCTGAGATGGCTATGCTTAAAATATTATCGGAATGTCCTTTTAATATGTAAAGCGGCTTCGACATCATAATACTATCAGCGACCCTGCTTTGAAACTCCTTATCTGGAACTACAGCTGACAGGAAGTCTAGTCCTCTAAGTGCTGGTAACCTCCAAACTTCAACCTCATTCTTTGTATTACCCGCCACCAGGTATTTATTTGCAGTATCTATAGCAATTGCATTAGCAGCAGTATATAACTGGTGGTTGGATGGAGGCAGTACAAGTATAACCTTTGTTTTGGAAATATCATCCCGGTCGATCTTGTAAATGATCTTATAACCCGTGGTAAATGAAACTGCCAAATGCGATGGGTCCCTTAAGAACGCCGCTGCCACTACTTCTGAATGTTTAACCGGATTAAATACCGGTAGGCTGATGATCTTCTTGGGATTTTCAAACTCCAGTAAATCTTTACCTACCAATATCCACCGGCCATTATGCGAAACAGCAGTGGTGGGTTGTTTATTGCCGATCTGGTCCTGGAGTATTATTTTTTTATTTTCATCACGAACTTCAAGGTATTTCCCGGTGTGCAGCATGAAATAAACTTTTTTGTTTCTGGTGAAACGGTGCAGGCATTCACCCATGAATATGTCTTTATTCGAATCAATCAGCCTTGATTTAATGTCCCAGTTGACAAAAGCATTACTACCCAGCACTGATAGCTTATCGTGATCGATTGCAACTTCACTGATTTTAGAGGGCTGATAAAAGATTCCCAAAAGAGACGGTGTGGTCGATGCGCGAAATCCATCAGCAAACGCTTTAAAATCGGCATCATTCCCGTGGTCGTCCAGCCAGCTTTGTGCAATCAGGAAACTGAGTTGTGGATTAGTTCGACGGGTGATGCGTGCTATGTCCAACGTTTGTTGTTTTTCCCTGTTTGCTTTTGCCTGTAACAAATTATAGCCAATTGCACCAAAAATGATAAAAAGAACAATGCCCACGCCGATCCATAGCATTCGATTGAGCTTATTCTTTTCCTGCCGTGCAAGTAGCGCGGCCGCTAAGTTTTGTTGCTCTTTTTCCGCCTGTTCAAGCGCTTTGATCTTCAGCTTGTCCTCCAATACCGGTTTAATAAAGCGATCATGGCAAAGTTGAATATATTTTTCATTATCGGCCGAAATTGAACGCACCAAACCTGCCGATAGCAGCGTTGCTACAGCAATTTGACTTTCGCCTTTATTTGGATCAGAAACCAACTTTTCTTCATTTACAAGATTACGATGATCTCCGACAACCAATTCTTTAACGATCTTTTTATGCACCTTATCCAATACTTCTTCTGTGATCGCAGGAAATTTCACCGATAAGACCTCATTTACATTCGTCCAGCTGGTTATGTAAAAATTATTGATAATATCCAGTATGTCGGGAATGTCACTTTTCGCGACTTTCAGCGTTGAGTATAATAGTTTTAGTTTTGGCCGGTGGATGATATTCCGTTCAATATTGCTGCAAACGATCTGGATCTCTATAGGATCAACCAGGTCGGTATCTTTATCCTTTAAAGCCAGGATTAGGTCATCCACCAATTGTTCATTATCAAACTGGAACGGTGGTGATTCAAATTCACCTTCTGCCTGGCAAGGCCTCATAAATGCAAGTTTAGCATTGGGAGTGGTTAACGAACGCAGGTAAAAATCATTCTTATAAATATCGGGCAGTATGTCTGACAGATAGGTTATTGTTCCTAACTTGTCTTCCCGGACAACAAACACCAGTTTTACATTAAGGGGTTCCATCAGGAACCGGATTTCCCGGTTATATACTTCCCGTTGTACCGGGGTTAGTTCCCGGTCTGTTAACATTTCATCGAGCTGGCGCTGCATGCGGTCATAATAGGTTTGAGGGATATCGAGGCTCATCAGGTCCCCTACTTCCTTTTTAAACGTTTTAATGACCGGGCTGGCAAACGTCTGAAATTCCTCGAATTGGTCAAAGATCAGCAGTAAGCGCGGCTGCCTTGCGCCAGCCTCTTTGTTCTTTGATATTTTTTTTGCGATCAGCCAAAGGCTTTCCTCCGCTCCTTTTAAAAACGGCAGTTCATCACCCGGATCTAAACCAGTTTTTAATGAACTAATAATATCCTGCACAAGCGCATTGCTGTTTTTAGGGTCAAAATCATCCGACTTTTTGAGCGCAAAACTCCGCTCATCAAATTTAAATATCCTGGTGACCAGTTCAGGTTGAAGGTTACGAAGCAGGGGCAACAAGCCCGCCCTGATCAATGAGCTTTTTCCTGTTCCCGATTCGGCGTGCAATACAAGGGTCTGGCCAACCATGATCTGCGTATATAACCTTTGCGAATCCTCGCTCCTGCCGCAGAATATATTCGCATCTTTTTCTGAAAAATAATTTAAGCCAGGATAGCGAAGTTTTTTTCCAGCCATATCAGTTCGCAGTTAATTTGGTGACCACTTCATTTATAAATTTCTCATATTTATCTTTTTTTCCTTCGATTATATCCAGCTCGCCTGCCGCATTCGTGAGGATATCTTTATACTGCAAAGAGAAGTTCACTCTCTCGGTTACCAATTCGATGAACGAATCTATAAACCTGTAGATATCTATCGCCTGTGCTAGTTTTTTCTTATCTTCAAAACCTCCTTTTTTTAACAATCTCTCACATTCCGACCTCCAAAATAAAGCATAGGTGCTTTCAGATTCTGTACTTACGTTATCGGCATTGATCACTTTGGCAGCATCTTCAAGTAAAACAATGTACGTTCGTTTGTCGGGATCATTATAGTCATTGACCCGAAGCGCCTCTGTCATACAATACCTTGACCTCAGATATTTATCGCTAACAACGAGGAATACCGTTTTACCAGTACCGATCATGTGCATAAAGGAATTTATGCTGTCACCATAGTGCAGGTCAGAATGATCACTGAACAATTTAAATGTGTCAGGAAGCTTTTTCATGAAGCTTTTCTCGATAAGATCCACGATGAAGGCTCTGTCAGCCTGTTCAGGCCCGTTCCAGGCGTAAGAAACAAACGCGCTGTATCTCCCACGCGTGTCAGCTGCGCGTAATTGGCTTTCGCATCTGATCAGCAATTCATGAATAAATTGAGCCGGCGTGTCAGCTGTGAAATCCATGCTAAAGGTTTTCTTCATTAGGATGCTCACATGGTCATCCTCTTCTATGTTCGGGGTACAAACATTAACTTTGGGTGCCAGGCCAAGTTTGTGACATATCAGCTGATAATACCACGAATCAAAATTGAAGCCTAAGAATATAAAGCTGTTAGCTGTATTTAACAGATACTGCTCCAAATTCCGTGGCAAGGATAATGGCGGAAGGAGTTGCGCTATAGTTTGATATAATTTATTATGATCAAAGATTAGCGATTGAGGGAACTCGATGGAACCAAAGATATTATAGATCAACGGGCATTCTTTTGTCGGAACGTTTACTTCCGCCTTCAAATTTACATTTGTGGCAGAAAAATACGCCTCCTCGAATTTATACCCTTTTTTGCGATAAACGTTATTTAACGCCTCGTCAGGACACACATTGATGATCAGTGAAAAAGGAATTCGCGAGATCATTTCGAGCAGCATGGGGTCTCCGACTTTTTTGTAGAAGTCCATGATCTGGCTCATCACTAATCGCCGTTCAATATCGTCGTTGAAATGAAAAAGGTTATCCCTGTATAAATACTTTGAATTATTGGTGGTGTCATCGACAATTTCCCTGAACCTTTTTTTGTAACCGACCCCATTTTCATTGATAGAAAGTTCTGGTCCAAGGATAAGTACGCACTGTCCTGTCCTTCTTAAAATGTCATCACTTATAGTGGCATACAGAAACTCTGAAAGTTGCTGTATTTCCGTCGGTTTAGGTTTACTTTCGGGACTCATTGAATTGGTTTAGAATAAGTTGTAATTTAAATAAATAAGATTAATAATTGCAAGTAGGTCGCTAAAAAAAAAAATAATTTCCCGGTTCCGAGCCCTCCACACACCCGTTTTATTGGTGCTTATTGTATTTTTGGAGATGACCAAGGGGATCAATAAAGCCATTGGCAGTAAAGCACACCTGTAATTTTTGAAAGCGATGAGGTTCGAAACCGGCCCTGCGATTTTCTTAGCCATAAAAGGGTGGATAAACCGAGATGCCGCGAGATCGCAGCGTATCTTAGCCAGGCAGATATCCAATATTATCTTTACGAGGAGGCCGCTGATTACTTCGGCTGCTTCTTCAGTGGTGTTGTCGCGGGACTGGCCGCCCCAGAACCAGGACAGGTTAAACGTAAATTTGGATTCGAGAGGGTTGTTGGGGTTCAGTTCGCGTTTGAAGGCGACGTTGCCGTCGAGATTCAGGTTGAAGCGCTGCGAGAAATCCGCAGTTTAAGAGCTACGCGTCCAGCTATTATCGTATTTATATTCAAAACCAAGTGTGGCGGATTGTTTTCCGGCCTTAAAAGTTTTGAATTTAAGATCAAGGTTGCGAACGAAATCATACCGGCCGGGTGCGGCATTCAGTAGCGTGGAGCGGAACTGGGTGTAGGCATCATTGGTTAGTTCAGGGTTATCAACTACTTTGGCGAGTAGTTTCTTTCCGAGGGAGCCTACGCCGTGCCCCTGCCCCATCGTGATGAAGGGAAGACAAGTGCTGACTATGAGGGCGGCGATCAGATAAAGTTTCTTCATGCGGTACCGATTTTATAAGCTAAGGCGATGGTATCGGACAGGTTGATCACGGTCTTTTCGGCGGAGATCAGGACAAGTGATCATCGCGGCAACGGCTTTGTCGGCATCATATCCCGACCGGTACGGCGCCTGGAAGGTGCGGATGAAAATATTATTGAGCGTTTTAGCGAGCCTAGTAGCATCATTCAGTTGCAGTGCCGGCGTCTTGGTGGTATTTAAAAACTGGAGGTCCTGCATTTTGAGTGGGCCAGCGTCGGCGAAATGTACGCTTTGATCATTCTTTTCAAGGTCTACCAATGTGGTATAAACGCTGATGCAATTGTCGGAGTCTTCTGACCAAGCCATAGGCGGGTGTGGGTTAAGGCCACCGATTTAAAAATGATGTCTTTGACCTGCTGCGCTTTCAGTTTAGGGTAACATTCACGGATCACCGCGGCCAGGCCGGCGACCACGGAGTTTTATTTTTTCAGCGCCGGGCGGTATGCAAAAAGTTAATTTGTTTATTGCGCCCGATAAGATATATTTGGCTACCGATGACCCTATCATTATCAACCTTAGGCTGTACTATTGTTATTCTGGCACTGCGAATCCGTCGGGCTTGCTGTCTTAATTTTTTATAATCAAATGAATCCTAAACCTCAGAGTATTCTAAAGCTGGAAGCTTTTTACGGTATTGAACTCGATGAATATACCGATGATAAACAACTCTCTATGATCAGTGGGCCTTATTTTAAACGGAACGCTATCGGCAAAGTGATTGAACTATCGCTTGTTGGGCTTGGGATTAGCAACATCTCGCCGCTCAAGCGAATGACGGAAATCCAGCATTTGTCACTGTCTAATAATAAGATCTCATCGCTTCATTTTATACAAGACGCTACTCAATTGGTATATCTTGATCTCAGCAATAACCTGATCGAAGACATCACGATGCTCAAAAAGTTCCGAAAACTGAGCTATATCGATGTTTCCGGCAACCAGATCTATGATTTAAGCCCTTTGTATGATCAGCTAAGCTCAAGCCCGGCATTTTTCGATGCGAGTTTCAATCCGGTGCTCTATCCCTCATCTGATTTAGACCTTCGCCTCCCCCAAATTGTGGTAGAATCGTTTGACGCCTTGCTGTCGCCTGCCAAGGAAAAAATCCAGTTTTGCAAGTTAAATAAACGAAGCAGCCTTGACTTGGGGAACTGCGGGATCACCGATTTGTCTTTACTTCCGGAGCTCTTTACCTGTACCCACCTGGAACGACTGGTACTCAGTAACGAATGGGCTGAAGCGGTAGATGGGCGCTGGCAGCGGTTAACTAGTGCAAACCAGGGAATACCGAATAATCTCTATTACGTCCCTGTGGGGATTAAATTCTTAAAAAACCTTAAAGAACTGATCTGTGGGGGCGATTGGAAAGATAAAGACGGCACTTTTAAGCGGCGCTGGCGTTTAAAAGATTTTTTGCCTTTTTCCAAATTGTCGAAACTGGTGCACTTAAACCTCAGCAATAACCAGATCGGGTCTTTTCAAACAATCGGCAAACTGCAGAAATCGCAGCGGCTCCACCTGAATAACAACCTGATCAAGCATATCCGGAACGACATCATGCTGTTCGACCTGAAAGAGGTTTATCTCAGCAATAACGGGCTGAGCGATATTCGTTTCCTGAATACTTTTCACGGCATCGAAACGATCGACCTGCATGCGAACCCGATCAGGGACCTTGCGGACATCCGCGAGCTGATCCGGAAAATCGGCATCTCGGATACGAAATGGCAGAAAAATACGATCAACGTGGCCAAGACGAAGTTAAGCCACCCGCTGCCGCAACTGGTCGCCCAGGGGAAGTATGAGGTACTGGCTTATTTCGACCGTATAGATATCGAACGCCGGGCCAGTGTGCCGTCATTTAAAAATGATGCGATCAAATTATTGCTGGTCGGTAACAGTAATGCCGGTAAATCTACCCTGGCGCATTGGCTGGAGACCGGTGAGGTTAACCTGAATCTGTCTACGACGCACTGGATGGAGGTCAAGCGTTTTCCCCTGGAGCTCAATAAAAAAACTTATAATGTCGCCATTTTTGACTTCGGCGGTCAGGAATATTATCATGACACACACTATTTGTTTTTTACCGATCAATCGGCATATATCCTGTTATGGGACAAGGCGAGCGATGAATTTAAAGAAAACCCGATCCGGCAAAGGCAAAGGGACGGTGTTATCCGCGAAGTGAATGTCCAGGGTTATCCCCTGCCCTTTTGGCTGGATACCATCAGGTTTTTTACCAGCCGGCGAAAGATCTCCACCGGTGAGCAGGAGATCCGTAATATCCTAAATGAACGCGATGAGCGAATTGCCGCGATCACAGGGGATATGACTAAAATACTGGACGCGGTTAACAACACCAATGAAGAGGTGGCTGAATTGCTCCAGGAGCCGCGCAATATCCTGGTTGTGCAAAATAAAGCGGACAGGATTACGGACATCGGTTTTATTAACCAGGCTGAGCTGCAAAAGGGTTGTCCTCAGATCTTTGATTTCGGTAACTTATCCCTGGCCACGGGCCGGCGGTTCACGCAGTTTAAGGAGCAGCTGGCAGAGCTACTGGAAACGAACGAAATCGTTGACCAGGAATTTTCAGGCACCTGGGGTATCGCCAAAAGCCAGCTGGAAGCGCTGTCTAAAGCGGAAAAAGTCGAAATGAGTTTCCTTAAGTTCCGGAACTTTTGCAATGAGGCGATCAAAAACAGCCCCGAGCTRGCAGGCTTTACACAGGTTCAGCTCAAACCGCTGCTGTTCGATGACCGGGATGTCAAAAGTTTTGCACGTTACCTGAACGATATTGGCCTGATTTTATATTATCCGGAGAACAGGCATCTCCAAACCCGGGTATTTCTCAACCTGGACGAAGTGTTGCAACATATTTACGATATCCTTTTAAAGGTTAAACATGACGCGGGAGAATTCACTAAAACCCATATTGCTGAGGCGCTGGAGAAAGCACAGTTCGACGGGGCTTGCCAGACACTGGTGGAATTGATGATGCAATTTAAAATCATTGTGCAAAAACCGGGGACAACCGACCGATTCATCGCCCCTTTATACCTGCCCAAGGTACCGGTAAACGGGGTTAAATTGTTCCTGAGCGCTTTTCAGAAGCCGGTTTACCGTTTCATTTTTGAGGGTTATATCCACCAGAATGTAATCCTTGATTTTTTCCAGTCTTACGCGCAGCAAACCATGCAGGATCAGGGTACTGATTATTTTTATTATTGGCGGGAAGGCCTGGTATTAAAAGATCATGCGACCGGGGAAATCGTGATGGTCCGCTTTGTCCGCGATGGCGCCAGCCTGGAAAAGCCGCACATTGATCTTTACTGTATGAACGAAGCAAAGGGGAAAGTTTTGCTGGATGATATTGTCCGGCATATCGGTGAAATTAATGATGAGGGCAAGATTACGCCGCAAGTGACGGTGGATGGTGTGCATTTTATACCGCTGTCCTTTATTCATAGCTGTGAAAAGAACGAGAGCTGGTTATTCCAGTACGAGGACGTTAATTATAAACTGGCGGACTTTAAAGCTTACCTAACGAAGGAGCCTAAGCTGAAAAAGATATTTATCTCTTTTTCAAAGGAGGACACTGCCTATCTCAAAAAAATGGAAAACCATTTGAGTTTGCTGAAGCGGAACGGCACGGTCAGTACCTGGACCTGCCGGGAACTGCAGGCCGGCGATGACTGGGACAGCCGGATCAAAAAGGAAATGGCCGAATCGGATATCGTCATCTTCCTGGTGAGCGACGATTTCTTGGCCTCCAATTATATCTGGGACGTCGAGATCAAAAATGCTCTGGAACGCCAGAAAGCTGATCAAAAATTCCGGATTGTTCCGGTGATTATCCGGAGCTGTCTTTGGGAGGATTCGCCCTTAAGCGTGTTCCAGAATGGTGTGGAATACGGCCAGGTGATCGACCTGCAGGATAATATCGATGCGGCTTTTCGGAGGGTGGCCCAAAGTATCCGCGACCTGGCTTAGGTGCTTCCTGATATAAGAAACAGCACTGCGCATTTCAGGGCATTGCAATCAAGAATACCTTCCTGATTTTTAGATAACCCTGGAAAATTAATCCACATTTTGACTTTTATCCACAACCTCAGTTTTTATTTTAGGTAATCCATAAATTAGAACCTTGCATTAAAACCTGGATATGCCCGCTTCAGTTAAAACAAAACTCTTTATTAGTCATGCCAACCCGGCAGACAATTATTTTGCTTTGTGGCTATCCAGCAAATTGCAGCTCATGGGCTATGCGACCTGGGTGGATGCCGAATCTATTGCGCCAGGCGAGTATTTTAACCAGCTTTATGAACAGGGTCTGCGCAATGAGGCTGTGTTATTTCTGCCTATCCTGACCGCAGCTTATTTACATAAATCCGGTCAGCCAGATACCGGCGTGGCCAACGAATTGTCGCTGGCCCGTATTGTAGGTAAACAACAAAACACAGCCGGTTTTATTGTTCCGATTCTAATGGATCAAACTTTATCTAATAATGACTTCCCGGTAGGGATCGTGGACCGCGATCTAATCGACTTTTCAAGGAACTGGGGCGACGGACTCTCAAAACTGGTGGCGCATTTAAAATCGTTGGAGTTGCCGGTTGCCGCCCCGGCTTTTAATATACTGGGCCGCTGGTATGATTTTTTGGCGGTCGGCCCGCAGCCGCTGGCTAAAGTGGAACGTTATTATTCCAACTGGCTGCCGGTTACCCTGCCGGACGACATTTATGTTTATAAATGTGACCCAGCTATGCTTACGGCACGGTTCCCCTATGCTTTTATTGTAGAATCCTGTTATGTGATTGGCTTTTTTGATGAGACTGCCATGCAGGAATATCAAGTCCCGGTTTTAAAATGCTGGTTGTTTAAAACTGATGAGTTCAAAAGGCAAACGGTTGACCTGCATGAATTCCAGATACAGGACGCGCGTAAAAAGCTGATAAAGCTCATGAATACCAGCCTGATTAAATATGCCCCGCAAACCAGGTCGCGTAAGCATGAAATGGCCAGTGACCGTTTTTGTTATTTCTATTCTTCCGGCCCGGAGAATATTAAACAGATCTCTCTGGAACATATTGGTAAAAAACGCCGGACTATAGTGGGGAAAACCAAAGGAAGTATGTGGCACTTCGGTTTAAGTTTCGAAGCAATCCTTCATCCACTGACTGCCTACCGGGTTAATTATCACGTGCTTTACACGGATACGCAGACAGAAGCGCTATATGACACAAAGACTTTGCAAAAACTCCGTAAATCCAGTACCGTAGACTGGTACAATGAAAAATGGTTCGAAACGATTGTGGCCTTTTTATACCGGTTTTCAAACTTTGCAACAGATTTCAAGATCCGCATCCCCTGTCACGGGCAAACGGAGATCGTTATAGATACCGTGCCATTGAGTTTTGAATCTGAAGTAGGCTACCAGGAGCCCGTAAAAGAGGAGGATGAAGCATGAGGATCACCTATATCGAAGAGCCTTCGCTGACATTTGGCTATAACCAGGAGGCTAAGGACCCGCGGGACGGGCTGATCCTCTATGGGCCGCATGAAAGTTTTAACCAGCATACACTGCGTGCCGGCGTGATCGGGACTGAAAAAGCTGAAGTGCTTTATGGTACTTTTGTAGATGAGCTAAATTCACCGCTTTTCTCCAGCAAGAAAATTTACGGCAAACTCAAAACAGATGAAGTTCAACGCCCCAGTTTTCCGGGATTTGAGAGCGTGTTTAATGTCAAATGGCCGGCCAAACCGGAAGTGCGGTTAACGGTGCCTGAAAAACGTATCCGGGAAATCCTGCATAAGGAAAAACACAAGAAGAAGCGCTCTTCCACACTGGTTGACCTTTATCTGAAAAAACTGGTTGAGTTTGTAAACGAAGAACAGGAGCAATTAGATATTTGGTTTATCATCATACCGGTCAATATATGGAAGCTTTGTCGCCCACTGAGTAAAGGTAAGGATATCAGCAAGGGAACCCAATCATTTCTGGACATGGCCAAAGGTGGTCAGAGCTCTTTATTTGGTGACGAGGCTTATGCCGGTGAACTTGAAAAGCTGATGGGTTCCAGCTCAAACTTTCATCATTTGCTTAAGGCACGGCTCATTGCTGAAAAAATACAGACACCGGTGCAGATCATGTTGGAGTCAACGCTGGAATTCCGCGATAAGATGACCAACGTAGCTTTTGAAAAAAACATGAAAGCGCATATCGCCTGGACGCAATCTACTACGCTTTATTATAAGCTGGGTAAATTACCCTGGAAACTAAACGATATCCGCGATGGTGTTTGCTATATCGGGCTGGTTTTTAAACAGCTCTCGGAAGACAAACGCAATGAGTACGCCTGCAGCGCGGCGCAGATGTTTTTGAAAGACGGCGACGGCACTGTATTCCGGGGAAATATCGGCCTCTGGAAAGCGGCCAATAAAGAATATCATCTGGATGGAAAGAGCGCCGAAGAACTGCTCGGTATGGCGCTGGACGATTATTACAGCAAATGGGCGCGCTACCCCGTAGAAATGTTTATTCATGGCAAAGCTAATTTTACGGACCAGGAATGGAACGGTTTTATGTCCGCGCTTACCGCACGGGATGCTGCTACAAATTTGGTTGGAATTACGATCAAATATTCACGTGACCTGAAATTCTTCCGGGATGCAATCTCCGGGACCAGTCGTTACGGCGTCCTGCGAGGCCTGACATTAATCGTTTCGCCGCACGAGGCTTATTTATTTACCAAAGGATATGTTCCCCGTTTAAAAACGAGCTTAAGTATGGAGATCCCTAATCCAATACATGTTCGTATCAACCGGGGCAACGGCGAAATCGAAACGGTGTTAAAAGATATTATGGCACTGACCAAACTGAACTATAATGCCTGTATCTATGGCGATGGGCTGCCCGTAACTTTAAAATTCTCGGATATGATCGGTGATATCTTAACCGCTGCGGACAATATCCGCACTAGCCAGCGCAAATTCATTTACTATATTTAATTGCCCGGCTAAAGTTGCCAGTTGAGCACATTGTCCAATTGATGATCGGACTTGGTATGAGAAAAAATGTGTGTTTCGGCTTTTAGCAGGTTTTCATTCAGCCTGGATAAACCGCACCTAATTGACCCCAGTTGCCAATTTAGATTTGATCACTTTAAAGGCTGAAATACAGTTAATTATAGCCACAAGGTAAATTGGCGAAGAGGGGGCAACGTAATTGTTTTTTCCAATTAAGCAGGCTTTTTGCGTTCCCTTCATTAGTCTTTTCTGTTAAAACCAGCTCCTGTTTCCAAAATTTGTGGTCAGTTACAAGCAGTTTACGCAAACAAAATCGTTTTATCAATTCATTACCAAGGTCAGCATCTTCGCCGCGCACAATAAAAGCTTTAAAACCGCCCGTGGTTAACTGGTTATTGTTAAATACAGTGGTTTGATAAAGGCGGTTACAAAATGTGTATATGTAATTTTCGTTGCCGGGCGGCAGGCGCCTTATAAACAGTGAAAATACCACCGCCTGAATTTGTTTTAATAACTCATTAAGGGTAGCGAAGGGTTTCGGCCCATATCTGTCTTCGAGTGCTAATACAGCCTTAAAATTTTCTAATTTCCTCTTCTTATCAATGTCTGTCCCGTCTTCTAATACATCTTTAAAATTCATTAAATCGGGATCTGTTCCGGCAAATACCCTTATTGGCTTATTGTTATTTTTCGCCGTAATAAATTCATGTTCGGTAAATGATATTCCGTTCGGATTAACTTGCGGGTCTTTACAAATTGAGCCATACCTTTCGCTCATCAGCAAAAAATAATGATCGCAGCTTATAACATCAATTGCAACTTTTTTCCATCCCGAGATATCCTCGTTTATGGCGTTTTCAGCATATAAAAGCTTTATTGTATCTGCATATTCACCAATTTTTAAAACACCCTCAATCGCTTTCCGATAAGCAGTCATATCGGCAAACTTTGATGAAAGATATATTGTTAATAATGGTTTGGCGCTCATCCTGTTTTTAATTATATCACCACGCCCTTAAGCGCTTTTTTCATTTTTTCAAGTTCGGCAGTGATCTTGGGCGCATTGGGGCTTATTCCCAGTCCGTCTAGCAAAATTTCTATATGTTCCAGTTCGGCTATCTTTTTTGCTTTAGACCCCCCTTTCATCCAAACATCTTTAAACATATCATGCAACTTATCCCATTTATCGATTTTAAAATCGAAATCACCATCTACTATAAGCAGACATAAATTAACGCCGGCAAATGATATCTCATTCCAAAAATCCATATCCGCGTATGCATTCCGGGCTTCGCTAAGCTTATCTTTAAGTATTTTTTTGGCAGAATTGCTGGTAGGTAAATTTTCGGTGCCAAGCGGTCCGCCCCATTTTGCCGCTCCTGCAATAATCAGCATGCTAACTATTTCAAGCCAGTTATTAAGCGCGTATGCCGAATATTGATCCCGGTTCAGCTTATATGCTTCCCTATAATTTTTAGCGGCAGCTTCATAAGCTATTGTTTTGTCTTTACCAGTTGAAAGCAAGGCCTTGCGCTTATAGGCGCTGCCTAATATGGCGTATCGCTCGGCCGTTTCTCCAAATATCAATAAGTTTTTAAGGCTTGTTATTACCCCGTTTATTTCTTTTAAAAGGCTGGTACGTTTGGTATTATCCGCAATAAATGTGTAGGCTAAATGTTTTGCTTTGATGTTCAGGTATTTTTCGAGAGATGATACCGCAAACTCAGCCTTTTCTATTTTAAGTAGTTTGTCAAAAATAAAAAGCGCGGTCTCGTAATCACCAAGTTCGGCGTAAATAAGCGCTTCATATTCTGTTATAAGGGCGTTTCTTACATCGGCAACCTCTACAGCTTTTGATATCGAATGTAATCTTTCCAAATATTCGTCGGCTGTGTATTTAGATGTTTCCAGCTCGTTTTTTAGATTAGAAAGCTGTATTTCGGCTTCTTCTGCAATAGAAAAGGATAAGCTGACAACTTTATTATCGTCGTTTGTATTACGAAACTTGTAAAATGGATCGCCATAACATTGGTAAGCGCCCCAGGTATTATTCTGCTCTTTATACTGGTCGTAAACCGTTCCCCGGGCTTTCCGCACGGCTTCGCCAAAAATTTCGTTAGCAAACATTGCTGCGTAAAATTTTTCGGCAAAAAGTAAAGCAGCCGCGTCATCAACCTGCCAACCGGCTACAATTACAGCTTTCACCCCATTTTCTATCAGTTGGGTACCTATGTTGGCCGCCAGCTTGTACCTATTTTTATACAATTCTTCAGCAACACCGTCAATCTTACCCAAATGGCAGCAATTAACAAATACAAACTCGGGGACTGTACTCATCTGGCATATTTCCCGGGTTGAGAGAAACACATTGTCGCCAATTAGCATACCCGAATTTTGAGGGTTTTTTTCATTGAAAGCGCCATGTCCCGATAGGTGTATAATTTTATAATCGTTGTTAAATAGCGACTGAATGATATTAAATGGTGATTCGTAAATTAGTTTGGTGGTTGTAAAATCCTCGTTATCTAAAATAACAGACACCATTTCCCCTTCTTTACGCGCTCCGGCTAACTGCGTCACAAATCCATTAAGATTAGGGTCGGCAATAACCAAGGCGGTATCTTGTATCACCGCATTTATTTTCTCCCGGGCTGCATCCGTTTTTAATTGCCTTATCATACCGGAGTTAATGCAAATCGGTTTTACATCATTCGATTTATCGTGCAATAACTCCCAGGGTAACCAGGCTGTTTGTTTATCCAATATCCAATTTATATTGTTTTGCTTTTTTAATTGATTTTTAAAACTATTGGGGATAATCAATTCAAACAAGGTGGTGCTTAATTCAGGCGTCCATTTTTGGTTAATAGATATTTCTTCAACAAATTTGTAGATAATCAACTTGTTTGTAGATAGTTGCTGCGTTTCTTCACGGGCGCCACCGGTTGATAGACTAAACTCCAGATAATTCACCATTGCCGTTTGCTGGTGTTCCATAACCGCTTCTTCACATACAGTGATCCTGGTCCACCACGAGCCTGAATTATTTTCAACGATCCGTGAATTTGCGCCAAAAAGCTTTTTTACTTCATTTTTTACCAGAATTATATTATTGTCTTTTGGTTGTTCGGCGGCTATCTTTTTCAGTGAGTAAAAACAGCTCATTGCCTTGTCTTGATATAACTCTACAAACTCAATAGTTTCAACAACCAAGGCATTACTGTCAAGTAAATTCATCAATTTATTATTAGCATTGCGCAAACCCTGTATAATTGCCCTTACCGAACCCTCTACAGACAGGCCGCCATAATCGCAACCAATTATAAGCGATGATATGCCAATCCCGGTTAACGATTTGCCTTTTAAACCAGTCCCTGCCGATGAATTTGATAGATTAAGCAAGTACCGTGCTATGGCTTGTTCAACTGTTTTAGTTAATTGAAACCCGGTTAGGGAACCGTAGTCTCCAAGCCCTACAATAATGGCCCCTTGATTACCTGAAGTGCTCGATTCAATAAATTCGCTGCTTCCAATTTCGCCGGGATATATAGATAGGCGATGCCGGTTTGATAAAGCACCGCCCAACATTTTATCAATAATGCGCTCTGCCTGCAAAATGCCGTCTTTATTAAAATGTCCGGCTAAAAGGGGGTAATTGGCATAACTGAGGTGCCCATTACTTACAAATGCTTTTATTGGCTTTTGGGCTGCTTCACTTTCTCTATTATCTGATAGCCCCAGCAAAGTGTTTTGAAGGCCTAACTGTGAAACATCAAAATCATCTATCACCGGCATCCTGAATAACTTTTGTGCAGACCGAACTTCGGGGCGGTTTTTACTTAGCAGATTAGTAGTTCCCTTGTCTAATAATTCTTCAATACCTTTAAATATCGAGGGTTCATTTGCCAGCGATCCGTGGGTAACGTTTACATAGTAAACACTATTATTTACAATTATTTTTTGCGGTATCCCACTTTTCCAGGTTACGCTTGCATCTCCTTCTGCCGTGTTTAAAAACACCAGCTCGCCGGCGGCAGTTATTTCATAATCGCAAGGAGTAGCCTTATCCTGGCCGGCAATATACACCATGTTGCTGTAATCGATATCAGCAGCGCTGCTAACGTTTTGATCGCGATACGCAGCAAACAAAGCCAAATCGGCTGCTGCCGGTACCGGCCATTCCTGTGTACTGGTAGCACCAGCCATTTTGCGCCAAACAGAGGCGTCGGAAAAATCGTAGTTGGCACTTTTAGTTAAAGGCAGCAAATTGAGGATACCCGAAAATTTTGCAAAAACAGTAATAAGTTCCTCCGGGGTGTGGAAGATATCTATTTTACTAAGCTTTTTGATAATAGCATCCTGGCCAAATAATACCGCCGGTATCCTAAATGAACCACCAAGCGGCGCTCCTAAAAATATCAGCCTGAAGCCGGGCGTTTTATTTAGTTTTTGCCAGGTATCATTACAAGTCACAATAAAATCGCGCACCAGCACGCCACCCATTGAGTGTCCTACAATTTTAATAGGTTGATCATACGCCAGCAATTCTTTTATTTTATTCTCGAATAATTTAGCCGAATCGTTAAGCTGTAACCGCCAATCAAAAGGAAAAGTAACAACATCATATTTGCTTGAAAAATAATCTACAAATTTTTGGTATGATGTTTTTATTAACGACGGGGCTTTTATATGACCGTCATTTTGAGTATCAAGTTCAGTTAATCCGCCGGTTAAAAATTTAAGGTAATTGATCCATAACAGTCCATCATCATAAGTCAGGTTCGACCCCATAATGCCCGGCAACAACACCAAAATAGGTTTATTACCGGTAACCTTGTTAGTAAATACCTGTCCGCCTTCCAGGTTTAATAACGCATTGCGCTGAAGTTCGCCCTGCTGGTTTAGTATAATTGGTTTAAACCCAGTAGGTATCTCGTTATCTAAAGCGGCAAGCGCTTTATTAATGGCCGACCTGGTGGCGTTGTTTGTGAAATAATGAAAGTGGTCGGTTTCGGTAGTATTATCAAAATAGTATAACCCGTCATCATACCGCCTGGAGCCCAGGTACATGGAGCGGGTATTTACAACAAGGTCATTATCTTCCTGATAAAAAAGTTTGCTTGCTAAAATTAGCAGCGCTTTTAAGTTAAAACGTGTGTTAGAATTACCTGCTACCACAAATACGCGGTTAGTGGTTAAGACTTTTGATTGCGGGTTATTTAATATTTTTATGAAAGGCGATTGTGGGTTCATCGCTTCCAGGCCCGGCAATACGTTAATGTCATTTTTTGAATTAAGTACTTCGGCAATCAAATCTTTAAACAACGAGTACGCCGGATTGGCCGATGCCCCGGTACCGTACCCGATAAGATTAAATAAAATATTAAAGAAATTATCAAGCCTGTTTGAAGCCAGAATTGTGCCCGCCGCCGGGCAGGCCACACGCACAAACTTACTTATCGTTATTTTTTTATTTTTAAGAGTTCCAGTTATGTCCGCTATAAAACGAAGATCTTCGGTGCGATTAGTCTTTTTTAAGTATGCTTTTTCATTTTCATCAAAGCCAAAATTACTTTCGTCGGCTGTAGCAAAACGAGCTAATATATCCCCGATAAGGCCCCCGCGCGAATGACTTACCAAATGTAACTCAATATTAGCAGGCAGTTGTTTTACCAATAGTAAAACGTTCTCTAAGGGGCTTTTTGTTAACGATTCGTGCTGAAAGGCAAGTATATTATTTTTGTAGGTAAGGCACATATTACTCCACACATCGGTATTTGCCAAATTACCAAATGAGCCAAGCGTTGAAGACGCTGTACCATGTAAAAACAACAATGTAGTGCTTACTGTTTCTTTGGCTTGGTATAATTCGAGTTTAAAGTCCTTGCTTAAGCTATACAAGCCGCTTTGTTCATCAAGCTGTTTTTTTTCGAGTTTGGCCGCTAATGTGGCAATTGTATGGTCAACTTCTTTTTTGGCAAAAACATTTATCGCCTTTAATAATATATTACCTAAGACGCTCCTGTCATCCTGATTGTTTTTTAATACCTGGGGTATAACGAAGGCGCTATCAACAGATCGGCCCTGCGTAGCCGCTTCGGGAAATACATCTGTAAGGGTGTCAGAATTGCACAGCCAAACGCTACCGTCATCAAATATCAATTCAACTACGTCAGTTCCGTTAAGATTAACAATATGACTTTGGCTGATGCCGCGGGTAGCATTTTCTAAAGTGTAGGATTCGCGCAGCGATATAATATCTGTTGATTGCGATGATATTGGCGCTTGAACGTTCTTTCGTCCGTCTATAACAATTTGATTAACAGGCATGGCTTAGATTTTAAAAGTGATATACCTTGATTTATTACAATTTAAATTTATTGATATTTTTTCAAATAGCACACACTTTAATAATATTGAATTTCAGATTTTGAAAGGGAGCTTTTATTGACTCTTTATCGGCGATTTAAAATGAGTGACTCAAATTTGCTTTCTTTCCAGGCACTGCAAGCTCCTGTTCTATTTTATTGATCTCTTTTTATGCAACCACTTATTTGGGCACAATTTGGAGATTGATAAGTAATCTCCCGAACTACGCAACTTTAGAAGATCTGCACAAACGCCCTTTTTCTAAGCTTTACAGGGATATGGGTGGATATTCCGAGAGGCTTGACCAGACTATTCCGTGCGGTTTGGATCATCGAGTTGTGTAGGCAATTAAGAAAATCGCAATTAATAATCAACAAATTAAAATGGTCAAAGTGTTCCGGAATGAACTGTTTGCTATTTCGGAACGAGGTGATCAATGGCCCCGGAATGTCCAATCATAAATCATTTTTGGTCAATGAGCGCCAAATAAAATTTCAATCCTGGTCTATTATTCATCAAAAAGGGTAGTTTTCAAAATCGAAAATTGCCCTTTTTGATGAATCTTTGTAGCCGATCTATATCTTCACAAAATTTAATTCCGACATCGAATTTCAATTTTGATTTATGATACAGCCTCGTGTGAGGGATATTGTGGTGGTTCGTAACTCTTCGAGCAATAATAGATATAGGCCCTTTTGTTATTCAAGGATGTTATAACTCTAAAAATAAAACTCGATTTCTTTTTGCTTTAGATTTGATTTTAAGTAGTCAGGTTATAATTAAAAGTTTATCCCAATCGGGATGTCTTCGCCCTAAATTTTATTTACAATCCTTCCTTATAGTTTTCAAATCAATATAGTTTCTAAACATTATCCACCAGATTGCCGAATGTACCCCGACGTCATAGCATCCCTGGTTTTTGTCGTGATAATCAACTGAGTAGTTATCTATCGAATTTACAACGTGTAAAAAACGGCCCTTCTGCACGTAAGTATTTACCGATAAGCCCATCAATGGGAGTTTCGAAATAAGATCATCACTCATTTTGTCTGGATCAACCTTAAGCATGGTTTTAAATACATATCGTGTTTCTACGTTCTTTTGAAGCTTTGATACTGACTTTAAGGAATCCGGGTGGCCGTTCCTGCTGGTATAAGTCAGCCATAGCACTTTGTCTGGATAAATCCAGGTCAACAAAATAACCGGCTCGCCCTCATCGGTCGTCTCATTTTCGGACGCCCATTTTTGATTCTCATATGTAAACCGGTATCGTCTGAGATGCTTTTCGTCGTAGCAAAAAGAAACGTTTTTTGTCGTAACCCCCGAGTCGGCGATATAAATTTGGGGAAATCTACGCTCTTTAATTGGCCCGATTCCTTTCAGATGATAAATATCTATATCTGAATAACCGATGCTAGCATTATCAACAGCGCTGCTTTTGGTGCCGCCTGTCGAACTACAACCGACAGCGCCAATGAAAGCAACTGACAGCAAAAAACTATTGAGCAATGTCATAGTGTATCTGTGCATGAGAATCGAAATATACGTTAATAATAGTTACCCTCGTACCATCGGGGCTCACTTTTGTCCACTTGCCCTCATTGGCAACTGCTTTTGTGTATTCAGCCGCTTCTTTTTTGTGGGCTTCAGGCACTCCGTCGGCTTTGGGGTAATACATGCCCGAGTACCCGGAAAAGAATCCGTCATTGAACAAATCTTCGAACATGCCGTTAGTCATCATTGTCCAGCTTTTGTTGCCAAATACCGTAGCGTTCATTTTCTTGGCAAGCAAACTAAGCAACCTGACGCCGCCGTTATGATTTGCGCCCGCATGGCATGACATGATAATGATCTCCGCATTTGGTGCCAATGCGGCAGCCAGTTCATTAAGTCCTTGCCCTACGCTACCGCTATTCACGTTATCGACAGTTACCCTGGATAATCCAATATTAAAACGGGCCTCGCTGATGTCTTTACCGTAACCATGGCTAAATATAAACAATCTGTTGATTAATGCCCCAATTTGCCGAACCTGATCCACAGCATCTTGCATATTATTCACCTGCAATATCCTGATGTTTGATGACGATATGCCTTTTGCTGACTGCAATGCCGTATTCAATGCATGACCAAAATCTTCCATGCCGTTCGCGTAAGCGAAGTCGCTCGGAAAAAGCATAACCGTTAAATTATTTGCGTAATCACCAATACTGTTTTCTTTCTGCACATCGTCCCACCCCACCGTCTGCCCCGTCTTATCATCATAGTAGCCTGACTTATCTCCATACATGCCGTTCCATTTGGCAGCCATCCCGTCTTCATCCGTCGTTGTGATAGGGTTGTTAAGGCAGTAGTTGTAAGGCGACACGGATGAGAACTTCTCGGTCAATGGGTCGGCGGTTAGCCAGCGCGCGACTATAGGGTCATAAGAACGGGCACCGTAATCGTATAGGCCGGTTTCCTCCTGAAGTTCTTTATGGTTGAAGAGGTACTCATTTTTCTGACTGGGCGTGGATCCGATATTGATTGCAATGCCAAAGGGGTAGTAGTCATTCTGCTGAACTGTAGTTGGTGTTGTCAGGTGGGTATCAAAGGCCACCCTTACGTTCCCCAGGTGGTCCTCCATGTGATATTCATAGTTATTCGTCGCGCCGGATGCAATTGCCCGGCCCTCTTCGGTAATGATAAACCGCAGCGTTCCCTGGTCATATTCGATACCATCAATATATTCGGTCAAATTCGGCATGCTATTGATAGTTGATAACTTGCTTAGTTTTCGCCCACTGGCATCATAAGTGTATTTTACAGTACCATTGGTCACGGTAACGACCTCCGGTAGATTCAAGATATTATAAACGGTACCCGAGCCATCACGCGCGTTATGCTTGGTGTTCCCATTGCTGTCATACTGATAGGTGTCGGTTCCCGTCAAATTAGTTACTGAATTTAATAAGTTCCCCGTGTAGTTGAGCGTATAAGAGACGGTTCCAGTATTCGGATTTGCCCTTGTTAGGTGTGCGACATTCCCCATTAAGTCGTAATCGATCTTGCCCCCAGGGCCGGTTTCCGAATACCCCGCGTCCGAAACCCCGGAAGTCAACCGGTTGACCTCATCATAGGTGTAGGTATAGGTGTGCGTACCGCCTGCGGGCCCGGTCCAAACCTGATCGGCGATGTCTCCGTTATAGCGTGGTGTGGTGCCATCATTATATTTTAACTGCATCGTAAACAGCGGAGCGGTACTTCGGGTAAGCCATCCTTGTTCATTATACGCATAGTTAATATCCTGGTAGAAATGGGCACTGTCAACCGAATGGAGGTGTTTTGCTAACTGTTGATTGATCTCGTTATAGTCGATTTTGGAAATCAGCACCCGCGTATCGATGCTATTACTACCATTTGTCAATTGCTCCCAATTCTTTATTTTTCTACCGGCTTGGTCGTAGATGATCCTATTGGCCACCGTCAGGTTAAGCACCAACGTGTTGGTTGTCGAATTAATGTAGTGCTTCCGGGTAACTGTCGTCACGGCACTATTAAAATTATAGGTATTTACAACCTGGTCGTAATTGTTGACATTAACGATGCCTTTAAGGTAGTGCTGCTTGAAGGCTACTTTTACGCGGCCCAAATCATCGTAATAGTTTACGGTCCACAGCATTTCCAGCATCGTGTTATCCGGTTTTATAACCGCTGTTCTTGTTGCTGTTAGTAGCCCCTCTGTCATTTTACTTGTTTGGGTTGCTGAATAACCTGGAATATTGGGAATAGCGTAATCATCATAGTATTTGATTGACAAAAGGGTATTCAAGGCTTGGGGATAGCTGCTTATTGCATATCCAGTTAAAGTACTTGTGGCATCCCTGACATCCCATTGTGGGGCACTTTCAATATTGGACTTTAAGTCGGTGGGGGAAATAGTCACGCCGCTATTGTTCCAGAGTCCCGTTATGATTACCCGTCCAGCGGCGTCATACTTGACGATTTGCCATTCGGCTCTAGTCCGCTGGTTACCATCCTGTGAGGCAACCAATTGGTCCGATTGGTTATATACGAGGTAAATTATATCGCTACCAGGAAGTTTTTTTCCAGTAATGCGGTTCCTTTCGTCAAACTGGTACTGATAGCAGTAATTATTCAATACGTCGGGAGTTATCAGCACATTGAGATCTGGACTTGCACCCGGCGGAAGCACGAATGCCAGGTCTCCGTTGGCATCATAAACATAATACGTTGATAATGCTTTTAATGTAGTGCCTGAAAGGAAATACGACCGTTTCAGGACAGTTCTGCCGAATTTGTCCTGGTATTGTTCCGTTGTGCCAGCCCTCCCAGATGTCCAGTTGGGATCTTTGACGACCGAAATTTGCAATTCGTTGTCGTTGTAGGTTGCAGTGTTGTTTAATCTTGACAGTGTCCGGCTGCCATCGCTGTTAATGGTGGCGGTATACAGTGCGGCCTGCCTGCTGTTCAGCGGATCGTTGGCCCAGATAAGGTTGTTATTGAATAAGTAATCAAGTCTTGTGGTGTGTCCGGTACCTGGCTGCCAGGCGGTGCCGGCCAGTCCCTCCTCAATCGGTCGCGCCAGCGGCGATTGTTCGTAGACCGTTTTTGTATAAGGTGCGGTAGTCGTATTGTACCCCTGGTTTGACTGTTGGTAGAACAAGTATTGATCGCTACTTGTATAGCCGGCATTGCCCTTCAATGCGCTGAACCGGTACGATCCGGACGTTCCCGCACCTGTTGAATACGGCAGATATTTCATTGACTCCCGACCTAAATTGTCATAAGCGATAGGCTGAATGATATCCTTCGAAGTTGGCGACGCATTCTGCATTACTTTCTGAACAGGCCTACCTAAGCCATCGAAATAGGTATAATTAATATTTTTTTGATCACTGGGGACGCCACTTATTGCAGCCGCTGAGGTAATACCGGGAACCCTTAAATTGGTTTCGGTAATAAAATTATAATTGCTGTTGTTGCTGTTATAAGCAACAGCAAAGGCATTCGTAACGCCGGTTCCTGAACATCCATAAGCCGTTACGCTTACAGTTACCACTCCGCTGAAACTGGTATCCCAATTAACTGTTGCGGTCCCTGCCGAACCCATAATTGTCCCCGCGGATGGCGTACTCAGGGACCAGACATAACTTGAAGCATTGGTGGCTGATGCCGTATAGGTTGAGGTGGCTACGCCTGCTGCTACGACTGGGTTTCCGCTGATGGGACTTAAGATGCCCATAGCTGGGGAAGAAGTAAGTACGATCGCAGATGACATAAAACCTCCACAAGGATTATTGACCAATACCGTATAGGAACCTGCAGAGGTCGCGGCGTAGGTTTGCGAATTAGCACCAGAAATAGCAGTAGAGCCGTTTAAGAACCATTGGTAATTATAAACGCCGGGGACATTTGGATTATATGTCAGCGTTACTGCATTGCCTCCACAAATTACGGAATTGCTAGCCGAGACTGTGCCACTTGGGCTTGGGACGAATGTGACTTGATTGCTGGCAACAACCTCCGGTCCATTACAACTTGTGCCTGTTTGCGAAGCAAATGCTAAATAGGTGCCTGTTTGAGTATTGTTTACTGTCCCCAGGTTTAGTGCTGATCCGTTTCCGATTACCGGAGAGCCGACATAACTACCGTTGATCATTAACTTGTACGTAACCCCGGATTGAGAACCGGCCAGTGTGACAGTAGCCGAGGCTCCGCAAACATTACCATTGGGTGTTAAGCTGTAATGAGTAAAACATTGCGCCTGACTATCAAAGCAATACAATAGAAGGCTTGGGAACAGTAACCCGCATATTAAAATTTTAAAGGATTTCATCTTTTGGCTTAGGTTTGATAGCGTGAGTTAAAGTGTGATATTTACTGGAACAGAGGTGGTTCCGCCGGGGTTAAGGGCGGAATAGCAGGTAACCTTAAATTGGTAGGTATGACCAAGACTGGGTACTGTAACYGCATTTGAAGAGCATGATCCTGTTGAACCCGACGTTTGGGAGGTGTTCAAATCTGTATAGGTGATCATGGCACCCGTGCACCCACTCACTGGTGTAAAGTCAACATACACAGAAAGCCCAGTTGGGATCAGGCTATTTATCACAGGCTTGGTTACTGTAACTGCATAGTTATAATCATAATGCTTCATAATATTTCCGCTCTGGTCAAGAATGTTGGAAAGCCGCTGGAAGTTATCGTAGGTGTAGTAATACAGCTGTGATTTAAGATCAGCAACAGTTTTAAGACCAACTAAAGGTTCATAGGAGTAGGTAGTCATTTGAGCTCCAATCGGATACAGGCGGAGTTCATCAATATACCCAGTGCCAGTAACACTTGAAGAGGTAACACCAGAAACCAGGTGCCTAAAATAGGTCCAGCCTGAAGGAAGCGTTACGCCCTGAATATAGGACAGGGATCCTGTTACCRTGTAAACTCCGTTTTTACTCCAGTAGCTAATGTAATATTTCTGGGTTGAAGTCAATATTGGAGTAGTCAGTGTAGACGAGGTTAATGTATAATAATTGCTTCCGGTGGCACCGCCAGAACCGATTACTATTTTGTTGAAGAGAAGCCCGCTCCAATTCCCAGTCCCAAAGCCAAGGGATGCCGCTAAGTTGTATTCAAAAGAAGTGTACGCTATTTCATTCCTCGGAACATCTGCATAATACTGATAAGTAGGGTATTGGATAGCTGATGTAAAACCATAATAATTTTGAAACCCTACCATGCTGTTTAATGTTAGGTAAATGACATAGGTCCCGGGTGCTACATTATTTATAGTTGCCGTACTAGCTGTCGCTCCGCAGGAACTTGTCGCTCCGTTAGTGGCTGCGCACAGGCTCCCGCTTTGATATTGATTGTTACCGGTCAGCTGGTAACTTAGAGTGGAATAATTGTTGCCACTGATGTACGGGTTATTATAGGCATAAGAAACCGTAACCGGCCCCGTTCTTTGCACCGTTATGGTTTCTTTAATGGCATTGCCAAAAGCTCCAGGAATAAACATGTTAAAGGTATTCGTTGAAGGAATATTGCTTCCCGTTGGTGTTACCTGGTATACATTGTTGGCGTTTAAAACCTTGGCGACCACCTTGGCTTTATTATAGTCATATATAAAGGACGATACTCTGCCGTTTTTTTCCGTCATAGTAGTCAGGTTTGCGTTGTTATCATATGCCAATGCTGTCCGCATAACATAATGAGCATCCATGTTTAATTGCCCGTAATTGGCGATGCCCTTATAACTACTATTAGTAAAAGTGCCACTAGGAATTGGCGATGCGGTTTCCAAAAGGAAAGCCCTGCTTGGAAACAACTGATGATTTCCATAAAGCTGATATTCCCTAATTTCCCCTCCTTTAACATATTCATTGTTATTCACAACAAAACTGTTAACTTTTTCAACTACATCATTCATATTTAAGTCCCGCATCGCGTTGTACGGGTTATTGACATTGCTCGAAACGAAGGAATAGGCATATCTGTAAGTCGCTTTTTCTATAGTGCCGTCACTGTTGGTCACATCCTGCGCTAGGATATTCTTATATTGGTCGTACGTAGTATTAGTCGTAATCGTTCTGGTTGTGTTAGCCCCGTTTAAGTCATAGATAGTATTAACTGTTTTAACAGGTAAAAATGGCGCATAATTTAAAAGATATGCGGTACGGGAARCGGCCCCCCTATTATTGATATCACAAATCGGTATTACATCCGCGTACACTGCGTTGGCTGCGAATGTTGGAACAATTGAGGTATAGGATGATACGGTATTAGAAAAAGTCACCGTATTTTCTGAAACCTTCGCTCCCAGGGCGCTATAATTGATTTGATGGAACAGCTTGCCCCTTTCAAAGGCAAGCGAGTTGCAGGGCGTAAAATTAAGCGATGTGCGATTAAATGTACTTACGGGCGACTGATCGCCGTAACCGTTATCATGGTTTGTAAACTGATATACCGAATAACTTCCATCAGTTGACTGCTCTACCACATTGGAGTACCCAATGTGCGTACCAGTGCTGTTTATGGTTAGAGGAATTACCGGATTTGAGGAAAACGCGGTAAAAGTATAAGGCACATTTGTCAGGTCTGTGCCGCTGATCACAAACGAGTAAACAGGTTTGCTGTCCAAAACGCCGCTTGAAGGTAATGAGCTTGGGTCGGCGCTCGCCGTAAAGCCGTTAACGTAATAATAGTTCTTGCTAAGTGTCGTGCCGTTGTTGTCGCTGCTCTGAATCTGCTTTATGCGCAATCCTCCGGCAATGCCGGATTCGCTAACCGGCGTGTTGCCGCTATTTCTGTAGATCGCAGCACCATAGCGATTTGGCTGATATGTAAATTGCGTCGTTCCGCCCGTAGGCCATTTGATGCTTGTCAGTATTTCTGCTTGGGTCTGCACGCCAGTAGGGTCAGGAGCGCGGAGCAGGTCGAAATTAGGTGAGGTTCCAGATATGCTTTTATTATTGTTATAACCCCAATGATCTGTTATCGTAGTTAGATAGTTGGGCAATGGCGTCGGATTATAATAAAAGCCGTATGATTGGATCGCCAGCCCTGATTTGTCATTGACCGTCAACGAATTCAGTGTTAGCCGCTTTTGTGGATTATTATTATAAGAAAAGCTGATTGTCCTTTCTACGAAATTCAGATCGGTGTTCTTGATGCTGATATTGTCCAATTTCAGCCAGATCAGGCGGTTGGCATACAGGTATGAGCCAGGTGCCGGTGCGGGATGATTGAGAAAATACGGAATGAGGTTTGGCGATGTGAAGCTCTGTAGGTAAAAGCTGGGATAGTCAGACGGTGCCGGGCTAGTGCTAATTCCTGCATCGTTTAAGACACGGGTATAGGCGCCGTTGACAATGCCGTCAAGTAAGGTTACAGGCCCCAATGGATAGCTCAATTCATTGCTGGCTGATTTGTTAAAATCTATTTGCAGGGATTGGCTGGGCATTGTGATAGATGTTAGGTAGACCGGAGAAAGGATTGTGCCGTTAAAGCCGTACTGATCTGCATGCGTCTCTGTACACCTATGTGCCTCTAAAAAGTTCGCACCGGGGATACTTGTATCTGTATAACTCTTGCTCATGGAAAAGCCTATATAGCTAGTAAACGGGCCACGTTCGTAGTTCAGATTGATACTTTCCAGTCCATCTGCCGATACTACTTGTGTCAAATACCAGGATGTCGCTGTGAATGAAAGGCCTTTCTGCCCTGAGGCGGGTACCATGACATCACTGTATTCAATACCACTGTTTTCTGGGTCCGTCGCAGGATGTGTACTCCCGAAAATATACTGATTTCCCTGTTCGTCAATGATCGTAAATTTGCCGAAGGTTTTAGAAACATCGGCGATATCGACGTTGCCGGAGCTATAGGTTGTTGAGGCAATAAATGGCGTTATAAAGTCGCTTGCATTAAAAACCACCTTCAAATTCTTGTCGCATTGCACCTGCCAAGTGCCGGTCTGGTCGAGAAAGAACTTACCCGAATATCCCATAAAATTGAAATTAAACTCATCTGGCTCTGTGTCTGCGTCTTCTAAGGAGGTGTTCACAGTAGTGCCCGCCGGCGGAAATACCTGTGAGTTATTGGTCGTGGCTGTAGTTGCCCAAGTGGAGTTGTTCAAGTTATTGTGACTGAAATAATAGCCCTGCGTAGGTGCAAAAGGCTTACTATATTCATCAATATTGCCGTTCGCCTTCCTTGTAATCACGCCTCCTGCTGACAAGCTCCAGCCATTGCCTACCCAACCCGGATGCATTTCAGGGCGCAGTCCCGATGCGTTGTAATTAAGCTGTATTGAAAGGCCGATCTTACTTCCTTTAAATTCATAGATCGGAACAGAAATATTAGGGACACCCGTAAAGTAGGATACTGGTATTTCGCCATAAAGACCAAGGCTTGCGGCATTTGGTGTGGGGACTGTTGCGCTTATAGATTTCCATTGTGCAGAAGCTATTACACTACTTACTAAAATAAGAATTGCCGAGAAGATAGAGATCCTTAATGATTTCATGAATCGTGATAATTATTAGGTTATAAACTTTGGGGTGTTCAGTAAAACAAAATAAAGAGATATTAAATATCGAATTATTTCCACTAAAAATATTAAAAATATTCGATATGAAAGTAAATTAATAAGAGGATTGCCTTCAGATATATTAATTATTTGAAAATCAACCATTTAAATATTGACAATCAACTTTGTCTGCATTCAATTTAATGTGACCTCCCCTCAACTATCAACAGAAATCTTGCTAATGTCATCAAGCATGTCTTCCGTTTTCATTGAGCGGGCGTATCGCATAGTCATTGAGATATCAATGTGCCCCATCATCTTTTGCACTTTGAACACATTGACGTTTGCCTCGCAGAGCTTGAGGCGAAAGTATGTCGGAACTGGTGGAGGTGGAATTTGACACCTGAGCGGATGATGAGGCTCTGCACCCAATGCTTCAGCCCGTGCCTGGTAAGGCCTGTGTCGCCTTTGACGGAAACTATCAAATGCTCAGTTTTGAGGTGCCGCCGGTCTTTCATATAGTCCTTCATATGCAGCACGAGTGTCGGGTGCATTTTCAATACACAGGTCTTTTTGAACTTCGATGTTTCGCCCAGAATGGTCAGCTCGTTTTTTATAAGGTCAATATCTTTTAGTTGCAGCGAAATAAGTTCACCCTTGCGCAGCCCGCAAAACAGCAGGATGCTCACCATGACGGTATCGCGCCGGATCATAAGCGCGCCGTTTGAGGATCTAACGACAGACGAATAAATCTTGTTGATCTCGTCATTCTTAAGACGGCGAAAGTCGTCGTAATTGGGCCGAGGTTGGATTAACCACACATAATTGACCCCGGTTGGCCAATTATAAAATGACCACCATTAGTTCTTAAGTTCAGGGCCTTAGTCGAGGAAAGTAAATTGGCGAAGTGAGGTCAACGGAATTGGTTTTTCCAAAAATACCACTATTTTCGATAAAAGAAAGGTTTATTTTAATATCTACGCCGGTGGGATGACGGGACATTTTACCGGTCACATGCATTTATACATCAGCCAGTAAAGGCGAAATTTTAGACTACTTATGTCTTAGTTTGTCATTGTCAGCACCACAAGTTGATTAGCGATAATGGCAGCTTTCAAATCAGCATTCCGGCATCGGTTTTAGATTTACGCATTGCCAGGCTTGCGCACGGCTTCAGTTTGTTGCGCGTATATTCCCCGGGCTACCGGTTAAGAAATAGCCTTTTGTGAGTATTCAAGCTCACCGTTTTATCTTCCATATAAAGCCGCCTGCTGTTATAGTATCCCCTCTTAATACTGCTGAGATATTCGTTTGATGGATACTCAGGCTTCGGGAAGCCTCCTTAATGCTTTTAAAGTGACTGATCAGTTTACCGTCTTTATCAAATTGACTTATTTCTTTTCTTAGTTTACTGCCTAAGGGGCGGGGCGTATCGGGCAACACCAACCGCTCATCTCCTACGCCTCTCCTCCAGAGATATCCCCCTCCGGTTGCCTTAAATCCATTAGTGCAGCCAGTAATGGCACCTAAAGCGATTTTTGTCAACCTGGAAGCCTCTGCCGGAGAGGCAAAACAACCAACCCGTTGCCCCTTTAAATCATATTGGGTAACATCTTTGGCACTTTCTTTCTTTAGATTTTCCCTTATTCTGTCCACTTCTGCCTGTGGCAGATGAGGCGCATCGCCATACCGCCATATTGAACCATCCAGCAACAGGTCATCCCGTATGGCCATCGCGTTGACCCTTTCTACCGCTACCCTTATGGAAGCACCGGCTTCTTTGCTGCTGGTATAGGTAGCCTGTTTTGCTCCATCCTTATCGTAACGGCTAATCGTATATCCCTTTCGTAAAGAAAGAGAGGTACGTTCTTTATCTACATCGATCTGCTCTGCTTCCCCTTTCCGCCAGACCGATCCTGCCGTCACCAGGATATGGCCATTGATGGCATCGCTGATTGCTTTTCGATCCATGGAAACAGCCTTTGCCGCCCGTGTAATATTGTAATAAGTCTTTACTTTCTTACCATCGAGGTCGTACTGGCTCACGGGCGTTCCTTTTGTAGCCCTGATCGCCTGGTTTATCCTTTTTACCGGGATCGTTTTTTTGCTGTTGCCGAGGCGCCATATAAATCCCCCGGCTGTAAGCAAACCTTGGTTTCTGTGAACCACAGAGCTGATGGCGGAGATAGTAATACCCATAGTATTTGCCGCTGTTGCCATACTTTCATAGGTAGCTACAAACTTCCCACTCATATCATACTGGCTTACCTGTTTAATGTTGACCTCCCGGCCCAATAGAGTAAACGCTTTTTGGTTTTCCTCGCTGTGCCCGAAGTGGAGATCTTTCCGGCCTGCCTTCATAATATGTTGCTGAAGGCCAGAGAGGTCTGTCAGGAAAAGATTGTCAGGTAACACATTAAGGCCGTTTCCATCTTTGTAAGATACGTACATGGACCGATCGGAAAGATCAAATTTCTCTACGAAACAATAATAAACTATCCGCCCCACGGAGATGGAATGGGATACTTTGTCCACCTGGATCCTTGTTTGAAGGTGCACTTTGTCATCCTGTTTGAAGATATTAAAATTCCGTTGGATCTTTTGGGTCTGTATCCGCTCTTCTAAGAGGGTTACCCGCCCCAATTCATTAACGGATTCAAAGGCCAGTCTTTTGACCCGCCCCAAATTAGATATCATGCCATATTCTTCCAATCCCGGAATATCTTTCCATATTTCGCCGTCGACATTACCCAGTTGCTTATTCTGGTAATGTGGAATATTGATTTTTGAACGACTTTTAGACATCTGACGACAATTGCTCAACTGTTAATAAACGTATGAAATTGTGCTTTCTATGTAAAAAGAAAAACAATACAGCTCAAAACTTTTGCAATAAAGTGAAAAAAAATATTTTGGTTCACAACTCTTTGCCGATTTTATTTGAATGTTAATTGATTTTAAAGACCAATTGTGGTCAAACCCAAATAACCAACAGGGGCAGTATTGCATATTTTTCCATCTTTTCTCTACTATGAGCTGCGGATAAACAAAAACACCTGGATGAAATTAAACATCTGGGTGTTGCATATTCATTGCTTAGCATGGGGTTTTACACATTAGTGCGGGCCACAAGGCTGGAGCTTGCGGTAGCTGAGGGGGTTATCTATAATATTCCTTAAAGAGACTTTTGTTATCGCCACGCTTGTACCATTCGCCTTTTATGTAATAGTAGTAGCTTCCCCCTAAGGCAACTGTAGGTAGTGAACCGCTTATTTGTTGCTCGTTTGATTGCTGTGTCTTAGGATCATTGATAGTAAATGACTGAGTTATTCTTTGGTTGGTTCCATAAAAAATATTTCGCACCGAATCGAAATTTAAGATTGCGTTCTCATTTCTTATATAATTTTTTTGTGGAGAAGATCGCGACTTATGTCTGTCATAAATATGAGCTAATAACTTGAAATTACTTTGCCTATTTCCAGTTATGCTAAACTTGACCACATAGAGGCTCCCGTCGATATCGCCCCCGAAAGCCTTCCCAAAAGAATCGGAAAGCATCGAAACGTTGATTTTATGCTTCTTGACAGACAATATCGCAGTATTTCTCGCTTGATAGCCGGAGCCGCCTCTTGTATCATAAACTATTTCAAGAAACGCATTACCCACTACGCGAACTTCCTCAACACCATTGTAATCTACCAAAAACAGGCTGTCGGTCAAACAAGATACTTTTGCAAGATACCGCGATTTGCCCGCTAAATTTTCCGCCAATTTAATTTTAACCGTTTGGCCTTCAAGGGATTTGATTGAATAAGTTTGTGCTTTAGCGCTGTTCCAAATGCCACAAACGATAATAATAAGCATTGGCAGCAATTTTTGTTTTTTCATGTCCAAGTTGTATTAATTTTTTGGTCTAAAAAATGTTGTCCCATTTACCTCAAGAGTTATCACCATTGTAGCTTTGTCATACTGTGAGGCTGCCGAATTTAAACTGCCCGTGGCAATCCAGTAGTAGTATCGCCCACCATCGGCAAAATGCTGGGGATTAGAATAATCTTTACTCCAGTATTCTTTAGAAAAGGCGTCTATCGCGGCATGAAGGGCCTTATTATGCCCCTTGGCTATACCGGCCATGCCTCCCTTAAAATTCATAACCTTCATATACTCTTTGCCGCCAGGGCCCTTCCCTGAGACAACGTTATAATTGCCCACCACACTTCCGCCAGAAATCGCGTCATTTCCTCCATAGCTGGTATGTAATGCCCAATTTGGATCATCCAAACTTGTACCTGATGCATTTATTCTATTTTTGATAGAACTTGCAATTCCCTGAACCCCTACTATATCAAAATCACCTGCACTTTCAGCATACGCTATTGCAACCGCCTGAAGTAATCCAACCGGATACTTTACTTGTTTGGCCGTTTGACTTGCTGGCGCAGGATTAGTCCCTTTACTAGCTTGACCGCCGTCGCTTTTTGCCTCCGGAGGATTCGCCCCTCCCTTTTTTCCATCCTGATTATCCTGATGATGTGAAAAGTCCGTGCTACCCGAAACTACTCCCCCGGAAATACTCACCGCTCCGGAAAATGTGACAGTTTCCATCCCATCTGGGTCGATATTCCTAATCGGATTGTCATCCCCGTAGTTATAAGGGCTAAACCTCCGCATTTTCTCTGCCAACGGATCCACACTTGTCCACCTGCCTATTATCGGGTCGTACTGTCGGGCTCCATAATCGTATAATCCCGTCTCCTCCTGCAACTCCTTATGGTTATAAAGGTACTCATTTTTCGGAAAAATGGAATAGGCGGTGGATTGTATCACGTACCCGGAAGCGTAATAATCGTTCTTCTGTACGTTGTAAGGCGTCATCTGGGTGGCGTCTGTTCCGTTCCACGTAGTCGTCACCCTGGTATTGCCAAGATGGTCTTTCAGGTCATACTCGTATTTATATACTGTGCTGCTTTTCCTCGCCCGGCCTTCTTCCGTCTGGATAAAAGCGATAGCGGGCGAGCTGCCCGAATACTCATATTGGATGCCGCCTATGTATTCGATAACATTGGTAATACCCGCCGTAGTGGACAGCTTGCGAAGTTTTCGTCCGGTGGCATCGTAGATGTAAGCTACCGAAGTGCCGCCCTTGACCGCCGTTTGCGGCAGGTTCAGCATGTTGTATTGCTGGGTGAGCCCCTTGTTTAGGTCAATCAGCTGGTTGCCGTTGGCATCGTAGGTATACTCGGCCGCCTGGCTTACGGCGTTGCTAAAGCCGGCCGTGGTCCCCGAGTCGTCTATTCGGTCTACCTTATTACCGCCTGCCGCAGTGTAGACGTAGTTGAGGTTGTCGATGGCAAGCGCTGTCGTTCCGCTCTTTTCATACCGTTTCAACGTCAGAATGTTGCCCATGGGGTCATAGGTGAGGTTCTCGCTGTAAAAGCCGTCGTTAGTCGCAGAGGTGGTGCTTATCGCGTCGGTAAGCCGGTTGATCTTGTCATAGGCATAATTGTAGGTTAGCGCCGGGTAGCTATTGCCGGATATGATCCCGGTAAGCGATTTGATGCTGCCGATATTGCCGTTGTACTGCGGCGCAGCGGCATCGTCGTACTTGATGTCCATGCCAAACTGATCGTTCAGGTCGGTGCTGGTATATGTGTCATTGGTAAGTCCGCCGTTGTTTATATTGCTGAGCCAGCCCCGGGCGTTGTACCGGTAGTTTACGTTCTGTAAAAAATTGGTTCCGTTTATTGAATGAAGCCCTTTTTGTTTAAGCTGGCCTATCTCGTTATAAGCATTCTGGTAGACCACTGTCGGTGTTTGCGCCGCACCTGTGCCGTCAGTCAGCGTATTGGTCAGTTTCAGCTTTCTGCCCATATGATCGTAAGTATATGCATCGGCCGAGGTTAGCTTTATTACCGCCGATGTTCCCGCGTTGGAATTATAATGCTTCCGGGTTACGGCAAGCGGCTGCTGTACAAAATTGTAGGTGGTGGTTAGATCATCGTAATTGTACTGACTGAGCGCCGATGAGCCGCTTAGATAATGCTGCACAAACGTCCGCACCATTTTTCCTTCCCCGTCATAGTAATTCACCGACCACAAGTAATCTCCGGTGGTATTTAGTACCAACACCTTTGAGGCAGTGACCAGCCCGGTGGTATGGGTACTGTTGCCCGTAGTAACATACGTCGTAGGAAAACCGGGAATATTAGCCGTATTATAATTGTCGTAATAGGTTGCGCTTAACGTTGTAGTATAAGTAGTCGGCCAGGCGTTACCGCTGTAGCCCGTGCTTCCCGTGGTTACCGGCACTTCCCAATAGGTGGATACCGCGTCGGCAAGGGCCTGCACAGCAACATGATTGTCCGTGCCCGAACTTCCGTTTTGCCAGATGCCCGAGATCACTGCCCTGCCAAAGGTATCATACTTGGTGATCGTCCACTCCTGGCTTGCCTTCATCCGCTGTAACGAGTCCTGCGTAGCAATCAGCTGGTCCAGCTTGTTATATATCATGAATTCCCAGCCCTTGCCCGGCACTTTCTTTTGCGTTAGTCGCCCGCGGCCGTCATAACGGTACTGGTAACATTTGGTATCCAATACCGTTTGGCTTATAGCCACGCCCACAGTATCGGGACTTGCCCCGGGAGGCATTACAAAGCTCAGTAGGTTGCGTTCATCGTAAACGTAATAGGTGCTCAGCATCTGGGCCGTGCTTCCTTTAATGTTGTAGGTGCGTTTAAGCACAACGTTGCCCTGTTTGTCATTATAGGTCTCGGTACTGCCAAAGCATTTATCCGCTGGCATCCAGTTTTCATCTCTGCCTATCGTTACGTCAAGTTGCCCGCTGCCGTACATGGCCGTATTTGCGGTCCTCAATAGCGACCGGCTTCCGTTGGCATTTATCCTCGCGGTGTATAACGCAACCTGCCTGCTGCCGTCATTGGCGGTTATATTGGTAGTGGTAAAAACTGTTTGATTGTTGGTAGTATAAAGTACGCGTTGAGAATGGTTGCTGCTTGCTTCGCCCAGCGTTCCAGTTATTTTCCATGACACCCCCGGCGAGCCCTGCTCTACAGTGCGCCCGATGGGCGATGCCTCAAACCCGGTCTGTCCGTAGGGGTTAGGTGTAAGCACAATCGCATTGGTCTGCTTACTGTCCACTGTTGCATTTCCTGACGGATTATAAAACGAAAACACACCTGCGTTGGCGCTTAAGGCATCGGCACGGTAAGAGCCGTATGCGGTGGAGGCGCTGCTGTAAGGCAGGTATTTCTTGTCCTCGCGGTCATACCCGTCGTAGGAATAGGCCTGAACGATGTCGTTTCCCGCGGGGGAGGCCTTCTGCATTACGGTTTGCTGCGGCCTGCCCAAACCGTCAACGTAAGCTATGGTCGTCTGTACCGAATCTTTTGTCGGCGTCAGTGCATCGAGCTTGGTTACCGTGGGTATCTTTAATCGCGGAACCCGCGTGCGCACATAGTTCTGCGACGTGGTTTGCGCTTGGGTGACAAGGACATGAAATAAAAGCCCGGCTGCTACCGCTAAGGCTTTGCTGAAATTATATGTTGATCGCATGGCGTTATAATCGTTTATTGTGAGTTGGTTGGGTTTAAAACGGCTCCTTTTCATCACGGATCGATAACAATAGTTTGGTACCCATCGCCGGGCTGCAGGCTCAGGCTGTTGGTAAGGCAGATTTGCTTGGTACCCACGCCCTGGCAGCCTGAAGTTTCTACCGATGAGGTTGATACCTGGTTTGTACCGGCCGCGATAGTCACCGAACCATTACCCGTCGAGGTAGAATTAGGCCGCCCGTCGTAATACGTGTACACCGTGGTTTGCTGGTAATTCACTACCAGGTTTACCGGCACGTTAATCGGCACATTTCCGTTCGCATCAGAGAAAGCCTTAAAAATAAATGGCCGGTAGGTATTGCCGTTGGTAGTAGTACTTGTTCCCCAAAACATCTCCACGTAAATGGTTACCGGTATCGGGCAATCGACCCCATTGGTGCCGCCACTAATCCACTGGTATTGGTTATACGTAGGGCTTAACGTGTTATTATCCCTTTGCTGAATCAGCTGTTCCCCGGTATTGCCGCTTACACCCTGCACGCATTGCTTCAAGCCCGTATTAACCCAGCTGGGTTGCGGTATGGCATAATTGTAATTAAAGTTTTTGAGGATATTGCCATCCTGGTCGCGGATGTTCAGCAAGCGCTTCATGTCGTCGTATTCGTAAAACTGGGTCAGTCCTTTCGTATCGGTTATACTAAGTACGCCTACTTCCGGTTTATACGTGTAGGTGTTCATCATGGCATTGGCAGGCACTAAACGCACTTCATCAATTAGGTTCCCGTTGCTATTTACCGTTACGGATGTAACTCCGGTAAGCGCCCAGTCGTACACCTGCCAGCTGGCGGTTATGGTTTTGGCCACGCCTCCAACTGTTACCGTACCGCTGCCCTTGGCCCATAAGCTTACAGTATAATTTCCTGACGGCAGGCCCGATTTGGTCATGGTACCGTTATAGCATTTCACGCCGGTACGGGCATCCGTGGTAACCACGCTTGCCGCCGTATAAGGCCAACTGGTATCATCGTCCTCAAAACTGGTATAGGCTACTGATGATATCGTGGTGTTTTTAACCTGCGCTATGGGGTAATTGTTGTGGTAGCCCCACAGGTAGCTTACCTGCGAATTGCCGTCGCTGCCCGTCATGTCCTGCGATATTAGGTTGCCGCTGGTATAATCGTAAGTATTTAAAATGCGCTGCTCAAACCCGGTGCTGCTGCTTAGCAAGTTGAGGTATTGCCCGCTGCCGTTTTTAGCTTCCTGGTTCATACTGGCAACCGGGGCCAGGCTGTTATATCCGTACAATACGGCGGGTTTTATCAGGCTGCCATCATAGGAGGTCACCATGGCGTGGGTCAGTACCGAGTCGGTTGCCGACCGCTTCAGCCACAATTGCTTCTCTAAAACAGGCGCGTACACGTACCGCGCCGTCAATGCGCCCGATACTGCCGGTGCATAATTTTCAGGATACTTGTTCTTCTCGACAATCGTAGTACCCTTTGAATCGTTGGTGGTTATCAAAACCTGGTTACGCGGCTTGGCATCATATACGTAGGTTTTGGTAGTTACCAGGGTATCGCTGGTATTGTAGTATTTTACCTCCCTTTCCGAGTCAAGCTTTGTCCATATCAAATCCAGCGAGTAAAAATCATAGGTATATACCCGCTCTGTGGGTTCGCCGGTTACCCAGCGTTTTTGTACGAATGGCTTTATGGCAAAAAAGCTGCTGTCACCTACTACTGAATAATTGTATTCTTTTTTCAGTACCTTGTTATAAACGCTCCCTGTCTTCTTAAAGTCTGTTTTCCTGACCAGCATTACGTCTGCCCCGGCCAAGGCCGAATTGTAATAATTGTAGTCGCTCCTGCTGAGCAGGTAGTCGCTGCCGTTTACCTGCTTTTCATAAACGGTTTTGTAATACATTGGTTGAGATGCGCTCAATCCGTTGCTGTTGGCCGAGGTGTACGCCAGATAATGTATTACCGGAGTTGGCTGGGTAACTCCACCTATGGTATGCGGCCCTTCCCAGTAATCCTTTCCCCCATAGGTCGGAATATTCAGCAAAACACCGGTAGACATGCCAATGCTGTCCTTGTAGATATATTCCTTCACCGAAGAGGGAGTGCCGGTGGCTAAAAAGTCGGTATAATTTGCTACCCTCTTGATGCGGATTCCCGGTCCCGCCTTCCCTTCAATTACCTGGTTCGTCCGCTCCTTATAACTAACGGAGCCAGCCACGTAATTTTCCTTCTCATCGCATTTGACGGTCATGGTATAGGTACCAGGCTGCAATAAAACGGAATCGGTTTTTCCCGCATTGTCCTGGTTATAGATGATTGAAAAATTATAGGTTTGCGATCCCGTAATGATAACGTCGGGCGTAAAGTTTTTGGTCGGGTCGGTAGGCAGCCTGCCGTTCGGATAGCCGGCCACGTCTTTTGGCGTACGCTGCCAGTTCACTTTGACGTATTGGGCAGTAACAACCTGGAAGGACAATGGTGTTGAGGTTATTACATTGACCGTATTGGTGTCCGGCCTGGATATAAAATCGCTCGGCCCCAAAGTGTTATAGATATAATTGAGCCCGTTGTTCGTTAGGTTTTGCTCGTATTCGAATAAGGTTGATCCTCCCGTAGGGTAAACAATTTTACTTAAGATGCCCCTGTTTGAATAGCTGATATCGGGTTCCCTGCTCACTCCATAAGGATAATACGGTTTGGGTATGATGATGGGGCCGTTTGAGGATCCGTTGGCATAGCCCCAGTGATCAACCCCGGTGCTTGTCTTTGAATACGCAACATCGCTGTTGTAAAAGAAAAAGTGCTTTTTCAGCGTAGCCGGATTTAGGCCCTCCTCGATGCCGGTAAGCTTAAGCCTCTTGGTATCAGCGGTACCGCTGACATTGAAATAATCGGTCTTGAATTGAAATTTATTGATCAGCTCTCCCAGGTAATTATACACCTGGATATTGTCCAACCCGCTGGAGGTCATATCCTGCCGCTTGGAGGGGGTAGGATTAAAATCAATCCTCATTTTTGAAGTAGTGATCCTCGAAAGCCGGATGGTGCCAACCTTTAGCGGGAATTCATTGCCAAGTTGTGAAAAAGTGTAGCCTGGCAGGGAATTGGTTACGTCAACGTTCAGCGTTTGGCTAAGTGGGCCGGCCTGTGCCACTACCTCCGGGGTGTCATAAGTAAATAAAATCTGATCCTTTGTATCAGCCGAGGTGACGGTTTGCAGGTACCAGCTTGAGGTATAGCTGACCGGAGGGTTATAAAACGGCCGGTAGGCGTCAATGATCTGTGTGATCTTGGAGTTGGTCAATTCCGTCGTCCAGAATCGGTAGGTTGTGCCCTCTGGCGTGATAATGGTAAAGCCGTCGACGGCGGTTTCCCTTATTATGGTCAACTGCTGATACGGGTACTGGTAAACCTTGCCTTTGTAAACAACGAATTTGCCCGAATGCCCCGCAAAGTTAAACGCGTATATATCAGGCTCCAGATCGACAGACAGGCCGTACATGGCCTGCTCCATAAAGCTTTGTGTTATAGAATCGGGCTGGTGAAAGCGCCAGTCAACGTCCTGGTACTTATTGGTTACGTGCTGGTCCTCGTCCACCTTGTCTTTGATGATTCGAGTAATTACGCCTCCGGCATCCAGCGACCAGCCGGCACCTACCCAGCTTGCTTCCTCAAAGGGCTTTAAGCCATTGTTGTGATAATTCAACGTTATGGGGATTTTGAGCTGTTTGCCCGCCGCCTCGGTAAGCGGGATGCTGATGTTCGGGATCCCTGTTTGCAGACTGACCGGGACGATGCCGTATTTCCCCAATGAGGCGGCATTGGGCGACGGGGGGATCAGGTCGGTCCTTAATGAAAATTGAGATGACGGGTTGGTGGTTTGCGCGTTTGTCTTTGTAAAAAACGAAAACAAAAGTACAAAGCAAAGAACACGCAGTGTTAGGGGGCTTGTCGAAAACATAGTTATTTATGATAAAGCTTGGAGGAATTTTAATATTAGTTATTCGCCCGGTTAAGCGTGCAATGCACCACCGAGCCGTTCAGGCTGATATTCATACCGATGGAATCGGCGTACACCGTTCCGTTGTGGTACACATCAAGCCCGTTCACGGTAACTTTAAAGTGCAGCCCGGCGGTATCCAGCTTGCCCTGGTCAATCGGAAATTCGCCCAGCGGGCTTTTGGCCGTACCGGCAACAGAATCACCGATGAGTGTAAAGTTATAAGTTAAAGGATAGGCGGTGCTGTTGGCCTGGTAAAGGCTACCAGCCCATCTGCCAGAGAGATCGGGCAGGGTGGCGGAAAGACAGGTTATAATACAGGCAATGGATACAACAGTGATAAGTATTGGTCTTTTCATTAATTGTGATTTGGGCAATCGTTGTCAATAGCTAATTGTAGCAATTTCGTTACCTTGAATCGAATTCACAATAGGTGTTTACACTGAATTTTCATACGTAAAACTACGTGACATTGGTAGGTGTTTTCACCACATTGATACGTCATCGAATACCGAATTCATTATTGTTAGGCTTGTAAAATCAATTTATACATCAGTGCATGGCATCATCGCGCTTCACGACAAAGGCACTGCGCGTCTATGTTTCATTATACATTGGTTTTAATGTCTCAGCCAACTGACCATCTCCAAAGCTGGAAAAACCAATTCCGTTGACCCTACTCCGCCAATTTACTATCCTCGATTAAGGCCCTGAACTTAAGCACTAATGGTGGTCATTTTAAAATTGGCCAACTGTGGTCAAACATGTGTGGTTAATCCAGGCATGGTACCATTTCATTTACAACCCGGAAGCGATGCGCGGCTGCAGGCGACAAAAGAGGAGATCATCAGCAGGCTCCGCTGGGACATGATCCACTGGGAAGGCTTTCGCCCTCCACTGCCCGGTACGAACCATGACCTGGGGCTTGGCCCGGTGGCGGAGGCTTTCCCGGCCGGGGTATTTCTTGCCACACCGCAACCACAAATTTAGGGACACAGGAAAACAGTCAAGGGTATCATAAACGTGGCTATCACCGCGGCCCTTGACCGTTTTCCTGTTAATGAGGTAGGTAAAAACCGAAGCCCTTCAATAAAATTCTGCTCGATTTAAAAACCAGATCGTTTTACAAATAAACATTTGCTGTTGATATTCATACATCTATGAAAACGAGTAGGACATCGTAGCGAGTCTATATTTTAATGATCAGGTTGGAAATTCGGTAAATTTTTCTCCTATTTGTTAAACAGATAGTTGTAATGTGCCGCAATAATTAATTTTGATTTTGTCCTGAGTGAGTCAAGCAGTACGGGCTTATCTTGTTGTCGCGATTGTTTTTGATTTATCTGGCCCAGTAAGCTCCATTTACGGGTCATTTCCGCGGGTTCCTGTGCCGGTATATCATACCTGGTAAAATCTATAACCTTTTCGGGGCTATCCTTTTTCCAGTCTTTTAGTAATGCCAGGCGGAAGTCTTTGTTCATAAACCAACTGATCTGGTTATCTGCATCAGAGCCGCCTATGCCTGAGCCACGCTCCGTAAATCGATAATTAAAGCTATTACTTTTATAATGGGCACGCCAAAGCAGTCCGAATTCTCCCTGGGTGATCAGTTTAACACCAGGCCAGCGTTTTTTTACCGCAGCCAGCCAATCTTTCAGCGAACTTACAGCTATCGGCAGCGAAACTTCCCAGCAATTGGTAACCCAGCCAAAACCATTTAAATCATACCCCTTATCAAAATGTATAGCGGTGGTATGCATCATTTCTGTTAACCCGACTTCCCTGCCGTACCTGCCCACGGTTTCTATCGGCCCTACTCCCATCCTGCTGTTAAAACCGCCTTCAAAGCCCTTACGCCGGCCCGCCAGGAAATCAACTGTCCACCCGTCAAGGTTAACACAGTCAATAAAATCACTTTTACTTTGTGCGGGTTTGCAAAAATGTTCTTTAGAGGGATAAAACGGGTAACAAACCGATCCGTCGCCATCCTGGTTATCAATGCTGAACTGGCTCCAGATGTTGCCCTGGCACACGTGGATACCTTCTTTTTCGGCAAGGTACTGCTGGTTTTTTGCCGACAGGAAGCCGGCTACGATACTTTGCGGCCTGTAATTTTTTCCAACCATATGACCTATTAACTTCAAAGCGTCATGTATATCAAGGTTAACCTGTTCGGTTGTGTTGTAAGCGTTGGCAAAATACGCCCCCGGTATAAAGGTTACCTCATCGCCGTATGTATAATGGTATTCCACAACCAGCTTCCGGATCTCCTTATAACTGGCAGTGGTATCCTGCAAAGCAAGCCAGCTCAACGCCCAGGTCATTTTTGCCCCGGGAAATCCGTCTTCCACTGCTTTCCTGAAGGCTGTAACCCTTTCGGGTGTGTGCAGGGCCCTTTCGTCTTCGCCTACATTCCTGTTCCTCGATACCTCTATCTGGTTTACCCTAATAACCGCGTTAAACGTAAGAAAGCGGTTGCCCATTAACCCGGCTGTTTTTTTTGACGCAGTCTCCTGTCCGTATGCAGCGGGGAAGGCCGTAAGCAGAAAGAGCAGTGCTAATGCTGTTTTAAATTTCATCATGCGTTTGTTTGATTGTTTTTAGCTGTATGTAAAGTAAAACAGGCCGGCGTATGGCCCGCCTGTTTACTTGTTAATTAATTACCAGCCCGGATTTTGTTCCAGTTTATGGCCGCTGGCCTGGTAAAAGGCTACCTCTTTTGTTGGCAGGGGCTGCAGGTAATTTTTAGCCGGATCAAATTTGCGGTTGGTCTCAGCTATCAAAAATCCGTTGGCATCGGTTTTACTTTGGTAAGCGGGGTCGCTGTATAAAGGGTAATTTTGCCAGTCGGTTCCCTTTATTTTAATCCCTTTTACATCCTGCGCCAGTTCGGTTTCGGCAGTTTTCCATCGCCTGATATCGTCATACCTGAAACCTTCCAACGCCAGCTCAACCGTACGTTCCCGGCGGATCTCGGTACGCATATCTAATCCGTGTGCGGCAGCAAAGGCGGTTGTTAAATGCGGCATACCGGCGCGGTCCCTGATCAGGTTGATGGTATTATTCAGGTCGGCATCGCTGATACTCCCGTTTTTTTCAAATACGGCTTCCGCATAATTCAGCAACACTTCGGCATAACGGATCAGGTGCCTGTCGTAATCAAACATACTTTGGTCGCCATTTTGGCCTGAGTTGTTAGCAACCGGATCTTCGGACATGTACTTGTAAAGGATATAGCCGGTATTAAAGTTGCGCTGCGGCTTATCCGGGTAATTAGCCACTTTGGTAACCGGGAAAAACACGCGGTTGGTTAATGTGCCGGGAATGATCATGGTCATGGTCATACGTGGGTCGCGGTTCTGAAATTCGGAAGTTAAGGTAGCATATCCCTGGAAAACCGTACCGGCTCCGGTTATAGGCACACCGTTTTTGTCCAGGTACATATCAGCCAGCTTGCGGGTCGGGTTGTAACCGTTACCATCGTACTGGTAAGGCATATCGTGCCCCAATATATTACGGGCATACCTGCGATCCAGTATCGACTCCTGCGAATCATCGCCCGCTTCTATAAATAAATACCGGTAGCTTTGGGCACCGCTGCCGTTATACAAGGCATACTTGCCACTGGCCATAACGGCGTTTGCCGATGCTACCGCGATATCCAGGTATTTAGCAGCACCGGCATCGCCCCTTGATTTTTCCCAGGTGCCTTCAAATAAAGCTACCCTTGAGCTTAAGGCAAGCGCCGCACCTTTGGTGATCCTACCGATATCAGGCGTTGAAAGGTCGGATGTTACCGGCAGGTCCTTTTGGGCATCGTCCAGGTCTTTCAGGATCAGGTCTGCTGTTTCCTGGCGGGTTGATCGCGGCGTGAATAATGCCGGATCACCGGTAGTGAGCACTTTCGTAATTAAGGGCACCCCGCCATATATCCTAAACAACTTCCAATAATACCAGGCACGGAAAAATTTAGCTTCGGCTAAATAAATTTTCACCTCCGCATCGGTTGATGCGGCACCTTTTGCTAACATATTATTACAGTTCCTGATATAAACATAGCTGTTACCATCACCGTTCCATTGACCGGTAACATCAGCTAACTGTAAACTGCCGTTACTTACACTGTTTGGAAAGCTGAAGGCGATATCCGATTCCGTATCCTCAAAGCCAAACCTGTCCAAGCCGTTATAAAGCTGGTTGGCGGCTAACTTAAAATCGTGCGGTGTTTTGTAAAAGGTAGCATCGGTAATGGAATCCTGCGATACCAGGGCAAGTTGTTTTTTACATCCCGTCCAAACGAATACGGTGATGAATAAAAGCGTATACCTGGCATACAAAGCCAACGCATTACCGCGCGGCATCATTGCGCCGGATAAGTTATATATGGAATATTTTTTAAATTTCATGACCTTATAATTAAAATTTAACATTTAAACCCAGGGAGTAAACCTTGTTGAACGGATATGTCCCCTCGTTACGGTAACCGTCTTCCGGATCAAAGTTGCCGCCCAGCGTACCCTTTGATATCGTGAACAGGTCCTGCCCGCTAAAGTAGATTTTGGCAGATTTCATCAGGATTTTTGCGGCTGCGGATGCAGGCAGGTTGTAGGCCAGCGTGATGACCTTAAACCTTAAATACGACACGTTTTGTACGGTAAGGGTTGATGTATGGTAGTTGTAGCCCTTGATATCGTCAAAACCTACCGCGCCGGGAATGTACCGCGGGTATTTGGCATCAGTTCTTTCCGGAGTCCAGGTTTTGCCATAATAGTATTCCAGCGATGGCCAGTAAAACGTGTTGGGTGTTGATATAGCGCCTTCATATTGTACGTTACGTTTACCCACGCCCTGCAAAAATACGCTCAGGTCAAATTGCTGGTAACCCAGGTTAATGGTTGATGAATAGGTATATCGCGGTATAACGTTACCCAGGTACACCATATCGCCGGCCAGGCCCTTTGATTTATCGCCGAAGCTGGTTAATTTGCCATCGCCGTCTACATCCTTATACATGGCATCCCCGATGGCTATGCGGGTAGGCACGCCCTGCAGTTTTTTATAGTTATCCAGTTGTGCCTGGTTTTGGATAATACCATCGTACACATACCCAAAGTAGGAGTAAATCGGATAGCCCTGCCTGTTTTTATTTAAGCCTTCGCCATAACTATCTGTGTTTTTAAGCTCTACAAGTTTGTTCCTGCTATCGCTTAACTGCAAAGCAATGCTGTACCTGAAATCGCCAATCCTGTCCTTCCAGTTCAGGGTAGTTTCAAAACCTTTGGTAACCAGTTTACCCTGGTTCGATGATGGCGGGTTGCCACCATAAGTAGCAGGGACGGCTACGCTCACCAGCATATCGTTATTGGTTTTATTGTAGTAATCAAAAGCGAAGGTTAGCCTTGATTGCATTACCTGCAAATCGATCCCGATATTTTTGTTCTCGATGGTTTCCCAGGTCCTGTCTGTTGAGGCCGGGTTTGATACCGCGCCAGGTACACCGGCGTTTGGCGACCCGAGCGGATAATTACCGCCTATAGAAACCAGGGGAATATAATCATACAGGCCCAGGCCGCTTATTTCCTGGTTGCCCATTTTACCCCATGACGCACGAACTTTCAACTGATCAAAAATATGGAGGTCTTTCATAAACTGCTCTTCGGACAGGTTGTAAGCCAGGGCGGCAGAGGGGAACACGGCGCTCCAACGCTTGCTTGGGGCAAACTTCGAGCTGCCATCGGCGCGTGCGGTAATGTCAAGCACCAGCTTATTTTTGAAGGAATAGCTAAAACGGCCGAAGTAGGAGTTTAAGGCCTGGTTGTTTAACAAACCGGTAAAGTTGGCGTAGGCCACGCTGGTACGGTCGGCCAGGTTAAGGGTGAAAATATCATTGCTCGGAAAGTTATAGCCGGTCGTGGTTTGCCCTTCATTGCTGGTTTGTTCCAGCGATGTACCTACGGTAAGATCGATGTGATGATCGGCACCAAACTTTTGATCATAATCGGCATATACCTGGTAAAGCTTGTACAAAGTTTTTTGGTTGGTGTAGTAGGCCGAGTTTGGGGTATTGCGGATATCCTGTACGGCGCCCACATAGTTATACCGCGTAAAGGTGCGGCTGATGCCGTTATCGTTTAAATAATCAAGCTTTACTGCGGCCTGGCCTGTTAAGGTTAAACCGGCTATTACTTTGTAATCGGCTTTAAAGTTTGTATTAAACCGCGATAGGTTTACAGAACGACCGCCGGCTTCTTCCAATGACTGCGCAGGGTTTTCATATCCCTGGTAGCCATAAAACTGTCCCTGCGGGTTAAAAACCGGCTGGTACGGAAACTGGCGCGTTACGTTGGTTAAGGCATTGCCCAGCATGGTTGGCTCTTTGGTCACCGCGTTTTCAAAACTGGTGCGGGTTTGCAGGTTAAAGTTTTTAGCTACTTTAAAATCGTAGTTTAAGCGCAGGTTGTAGCGGTCGGCATGGTTATCGCCATACCTGATGGTTCCGTTATCGCGGTTATAGCCAAGCGATACCAGGTAGTTGTTGTTTTCACCCCCGCCCGATACCGATACATTGTGTACCTGCTGGGTTGCGTTTTTATAAATAGCTTTATTCCAGTCGGTATAACCATAAAACCCCGGATAGCTGGTGATGCCATAATTCCAGCCTTTGGTTAAATCCGGTGCCGCACCTGCTTTAATGTTATCAAATACCGATTGAGGAAAACCTGCTATGCCTACATTTTTTAAGCCCTCGTCCTGGAACTCTGCATAATGCAGTGTATTTTGAATTTTACGCAGGTAATCCGGTGTTTTCACGCCTACGTTCATATCATAGGCCACTTCTGGTGCACCCTTTTTGCCCTTTTTGGTGGTAACAATAATTACCCCGTCGGCAGCCCTTGCCCCGTAAATAGCGGCAGCAGCATCCTTTAAAACCGAGATCTCGGTAATATCATTCGGGTTAATCGTATTCAGGTCGCCGGGTATCCCGTCAACCAATACCAATGGCTGATTGCCATTAAGGGACGAATAACCGCGTACCTGCAGGTTATATTTACCATTGTTACCCGGCTGGCCGCTTGCACGGGTAATGGTCATACCCGGGATGGTACCCTGTAAAGCGTCAAAGCTGTTGTTAAGCGGGCGCTGCTCAAACACTTCGCTCCTCACGGTAGATATAGCACCGGTGATTGCCCCCTTGGCCCTTGTTCCGTATCCCACCACCACCACTTCGCTCAATTTAGTATCTACCTTAACCAGTTTTATCTCCAGGTTGCTTTGGCCATTTACAGGCACCTTTTGACTTTGATATCCAATATAAGATAGCGTTAGCACGGATGTTGCCGCGGGTACCGTTATAGAAAAAGCACCATTGTTATCGGTATTGGTACCTATCACCGTCCCTTCAACACCTATAGTTACGCCAGGTAAGGTTTCACCGGTTACGGAGTCCCGGATAACGCCGGAGACTTTCTGCGCCTGTACGATGGCTTGCGTTACCAATTCCGTCCCGGCCGGAGGTTGTTCTTTGGGGGTTAGCAGTATGACCTTGTTTACAATGCGGTAACCAAAAGGCTGTCCTTTAAAACACCTGTCGAGCACGGTTTTAAGATCGAGATTTTTGGCGCTCACCGTAATCGGCTTTGAACCTTCAACGGTGGAGTTATTGTAAAGAAAATCAAAATCGGTTTGTTGTTTTATCTGGGATATTACTGTTGATAGCGTGGCATTTTTTAAAGACAGGGTAACCTGCTGAGCCAGGGTTTTGGCCTGGATCTGCACTAAGGCGAAAAATAAAAAAATGCAGGTTAGCTTCATTTTTAATATCAGATTGGCAATTACGTAGGAATCCCTCCTGAAAAGTAATTCAGTAAATTTTTTATACATTTGAATGTTAGGTTATTGGGTTTATTGGATAGCTTCAATAATTAATTACCTGATTTCGGCTCATTGGCCGACCAGCCAGGGACGGTTCGAACGTTCCTGGTTTTGGTAATCGCTTTTTTGTTTGAGTTTGTGTTTTTTCTATATTTTCCTCCTCTTTTTAATGTCATCAAATTTTAATGGTACCGGTAACTGGCCGGATCAGTTGCCGACAACAATTTTTCGCTTGTTTACCGTGAAATGAACTTTACCCAGGCTTTGCAGGCTGTTCAGTATATCTGCAAGGTTTGATGAACGCGAAAACGTGCCCCCGAACCGCTCATTGTTATTTAAATTTTTGTATTCCACCTCAACATCATACCAGCGGCTGATAGATTTCATAATGCCGGTAATTTTTTGGTTATCAAACATAAAGAAGCCATTTTTCCAGGCAATAACTTCATCCATGTTAGCGGCGGCTATCGCGATTTGCCGGCTTCCTTTATTTAGCCTTGCTTGCTGGCCCGGTAATAACATACCCGATGCCCCGGACGACAAATCATTTATTTTCACGCTGCCTTCCAGCAGGGTGGTACTGATGCTGGCATCATCGGCATAGCTTTTAACATTAAAATGTGTACCCAACACCCTGATCTCCTGGTTTTCGGTAATTACTTTAAAAGGTAAAGCTTTGTTATGTGCTACCTCAAAGTACGCTTCGCCGGATATTTTAACCACCCTTTCCTTCCCTGTAAATTCGGATGGGAAGGTAATAGACGATGCCGCATTGAGCCATACTTTTGAGCCATCGGCCAAAATTAGCGGATAGGGCGACTGCTCGCCACGCGAAGTAGTAAGGGTATTGTATGCACTCTTTGTAGCATGATCCGCATTTTTTAGCGTGTAAGAAACACCTTTGCTTTGGCTGATCTGTACAGATATATTTCCTAAACGGGCTAATGTGCCGCTCAGGGAGGAGTTTAATACTATTTTTTTACCATTGGCCAGCGTGAGTGTGGCCTGGTGACGACCCGGCGTAATTACCACTGCCTGTTGCTGTTGATTAACAGGTTGAGACTGGTTGGGATGCCAGAAAAGTTTGACGGTGAATGCAAGCGCAACAATAATTGCCGCCGCTGCCGAAAGACGGTACACCAGTGTCCTGATATTAAACTTGGGCCGGTTCATCTGCGCCCTTACCAACCGATGGACCACGGCTAAGCGCTCGGCTTCCTGTGCTGTAGCTGCGGAATCAACGAAATTTGACTGCAGCTCGAGGTTAATCAGCCGTTTTAACTCACCTTCATCGGCAGTTTCAAAATATTGAAAAAGCAGTTTAAGTTCCTGGTCGGTGCAAAGATTGTCAAGAAATTTCTGGTATAAAAGCAGGTACTGGTCTTTCACTGTAATCGGTATTTTCTGCTAATACGCTTGAAAAGTACCGGCCATCTATCCCGGCAGAAAAAAATTAAATATTTTTTTCAATAAAGTGAATTACAGCCGGCAATATTAAGGTAAAAGACATGTTATGGGTTTTAAACATAAACAGTTTTACGTTTTTGGTGGCTTTTACAATGTGCCCGTTTATGGTTGATGTAGAGATACCCAGCAGTTCGCTTACTTCGCCATAGCTTTTGCCTTCCTGCTTACAAAGCCTGAAAACCATTTTTTGCTGTTCAGGCAATTGCTCAATGGCCAGTTCCAGCAGTTCGCTGGTTTCTTTAAATAATATAGTCTCCTCTGCACCGGCAGCAAGTTCGCTCGTAATGTATTTTACTTCTGCCTGTAGCTTTTCTTCACGGGCCATATTTCTGTAAAAATCATATACCAGGTTTTGGGCAATCTGGTACAAATAAGCTTTCAACCCTTTTTCGGGATCAATTAAACCGCGTTTATCCCATACCTTAATAAATACCGTTTGTAAAATTTCCTCCGCCACAAACTCCACCTTGGTCATTTTCAATAACTTACGGTAAATAGGCAAACTGTAAATGTTATAAAAGTAATCAAACGCTTTTTCGTCGCCATCCTTCAGCTTCATCAGCTGCGTTTTTTCATGATCGGAATGTATTACTTGCAGGGTCATTTATAATTGGTGCACAGTGGCTAAAGTCATGAAGGGAAACCTACGCTATACTGTCCCTGGATAACTTATTAACTAACCAAAGTAGGTAAATAATTATTGGGCACTGTCCTTTACTGTCTGATACGAAATTAGCCAGTCTATTAATCAGCTACATCTTAAAATAACACCGGGTTATGACTAATTAAAAACCAATTGGATGACGTGAGGTTTGAAACAATCATTTTTTAAATTAGCGTGGTACGCTATATAAAAATAAGATTTAGATTTGGGATAATTGAAATAGAAAATTTACTTGAGCCCTTATACATTTCATATCAATCTTTATGACCTCGCCTCCATTGGAGCGATATTTATCGGGTTGAATTTTTCGCTGTTACTATGGTTCAGCAAAGGAGTTAACCGGTCCGCTAACCGCTTTCTCGGCCTGGCTTTGATAACCATAGTTTTGTGGATGGTAAGGATGTTGTGTTTAGATATCCGGCTTGATAATTATTTTCCACACTTTAACTGGCTTCCGCTGCAATTTTCTCTTGCTCTTGGCCCTTTCATATACTTTTATGTGCTCAAAGTCACCAGGCGGAACTATGATTTCAGGTGGAAGGATGTACTGCATTTCTGCCCCATATTGCCAGAACAACTTATATTGATATGGGAGATAAAGGAAAGCATAAGGACAGGTAAGCCCACTTATGATACCTTAAGCTATCAGCAAATGAATCCGGTATTGCAACTGGCAGCATTTATTTCAGTGATCATTTATTTGTACCTGTCTTTCAGGCTGATCGAAAGTTACTACCAGGGATTGAGGTTCAATGACCTGGGCGACCGGAACAGGTTGGGCTTGCGTTGGCTTCATCGCTCATTGAAAGTTTTCGGGGGGTTATGGTTTTTATGGATACCTTTTACAGCCATCAATTACTATGATTACCATAACGCGTCTGGGATATACGCCTATTATCCGCTATACCTGCTTGTCACCGTTGCGATGATCCGGATAGCGGCTACCGCTTTTTTAAAACCGGAAAGCACGGCTCCTGTTGAGTTAACCTTGTTGCCAAAGCCAATAGCGTCTGCAGCGCTAAAAGAAAAAGGAAGATGGCTGAGAAAAGCGATGGAAAATGGCCGGTTTTACCAGGAACCGGACCTGAGCCTGGGCACACTGGCTGAAAAGCTGAACATACATCCCCACGAATTATCCAGGATTATCAATGGTACCTTCGGGAAAAACTTCAATGACTTTGTTAATGAATACCGGATCCTGGAAGTGACGCAAAAAATGCAGGATCCTGGTTTTGACCGGTTAACGGTACTGGGTATAGCTTTTGATTCCGGTTTTAACGCTAAATCTACCTTTAACCGCACTTTCCGTGAAATTACCGGAAAAAGCCCCGCAGCATATAAAAGCGATCTAAAAAAAGGTGGCCCAACTTATCATTTGAGACCATATTCCCGTTCCTCCGCGATAATTTCGTACCAGGAAGCCACTGCAAGCTGGCCCACTGACAAATTAAACCGGAATTATATGTTTAAGAATAATTTAAAAATAGCCTGGCGCAACATTGTCGCCAATAAACTTTTCACCTCGCTTAACATTGCAGGGCTGGCCATTGGTATGTGTGTTTGCATTACCTTATTTGCCTGCATTTCGTATGAACTGAGTTTTGACCGGATGTATAAAAACTCAAAAAACATCTATCGTGTGAATATGCAAACTACTGCGCAATTCAATGACCAGGTTTGGTCCGAGTTACCCAATGCGGTAGGGCCTGCAGTTTTACAGCGTATCCCACAGGTAATGGCTATGACGAGGCTGATCAAACATGACTTTGGTGCAAGCGTGTCGTTGAAAACAGAGGAAAAAAATTTCACTGAAAAGAGATTGTATATGGCCGATTCATCCGTTTTTAAAATGTTTGATATCAGCTTTACAGAAGGCAATGCCCGCTCGGCTTTTACGCAGCCTAAATCCATCGTTCTTTCTCAATCGGCAAAAGAAAGGCTGTATGGCAAAGCACCGGCTTTCGGGAAGATCATTTTTGTAAACAACCACGATACCCTGCACGTTTCGGGTGTTTATAAAGATCTGCCTGCAAACAGTACTATTGATTGCGACATGATCTATAATATTATGGATTCCTGGATGGGCAAAAATGTTTACTGGAGTAATGCAAGCTATGAAACTTATTGCCAGCTACAACCCGGTGCCAATATGGACCAGATACAAAAGCAAGCCACGGCGCTTATTGATGAGCATGTAAAAAAGGAGGATAAGTACTTTACCAGCTTCGTGTTTCAGCCCTTAACCGCTATTCACCTCTATTCCGCTGCTATAAGAGAAGGTTATTCTACCAAAATGGGGAATATTGGCACTGTAAAAGCATTATTATTCTTATCACTGCTTGTATTAGCTATTGCATGTATTAATTACATGAACCTTGCTACTGCGCGTTCGCAAAAACGGTCGAAAGGGGTAGGTGTAAACAAGGTATTAGGTGCAAATAAGAGCCAGTTACTTGTTCTTTTTTATACCGAAACGGCCGTGCTATCCTTTATGGCAATCATTATCGGTTATGCGCTTGCTTTTATTGTGCAACCACTTTTTCAAAATATTACCGGTATTTTTTTAGGCCCGTCAGCGTTGTATACCATGCCTATTTTAGCAGGCTTGTTGCTGACCTGGTTTTTGGTAACGATTATGGCCGGCAGTTATCCGGCCTTTTCCATGTCGCGTGTTTCTCCGCTTGTTTTAATGAACAAGCTTAAGTTAAAACATTCAGTCGCCGATCTTATCCGCCGATCGTTGGTAGTTTTCCAGTTCGCGTCTTCCATAATCCTGATCATTGCTGTAATTGTAATTCTTCAACAGGTAGATTACATCAGGAATAAAGACCTGGGCTATAATCCAAATGGAGTTGTTGCCATATCCATTAAAGCTGCTCAAAATAAGCAGCAGCTCGCTGCTTTAGTAAACGATTTAAGAAGCATGAACCAGGTGGAGAGTGTTTCGGCTGTTCAATCCATTCCCGGAGATCGTGAAAGCGGCAGAAGTGTTAGAAAATTGTCAACAGACAAAGAAGGTTACCCTGTAAAAACCTGTCATACCGATGGCTCTATTGTGAAAACAATGCAGTTAAAACTCCTGGCAGGAAGTTCATTGCCGCAAACCCTTGCTCACGGAGATACCAATTGTTATGTATTAATCAATGAGGCCGTAATGAAATATCTTGGGTTTAAAACACCCCAGGAGGCCGTTGGTCAATATATCAACACCGAAATGCTTAACAGATCCATCGTTATGGGGGTAGTTAAAGATTTCAATTATCAGTCGCTCAAAAATGAAGTTGGCGGCTATGTTTATTACACCATGAATAAAGCGCCTGAATCGCTAAGCACCTTATTGGTAAGGTATCATACAGGGGATTTGTCGCGGCTTATACAGCAAGTACAGGGTAAATTTAAAACCGACCTGCCCAATTCCAGTTTCGACTATGAGTTTTTGGATACGCATATTCAAAACCTGTATACAGCTGAACAGCATACAGCCGGTATCGCAACCGTATTTTCGCTGTTGGCTATTTTTGTTGCATGCCTGGGGCTGTTTGGATTAGCCGCATTTATTGCAGAACAACGAACAAAAGAAATAGGTATCCGTAAAGTGCTTGGTGCAAGTGTGCCGGGTATCACCAAATTATTGACAGGCGACTTTTTGAAGCTGGTCATGATAGCTATCTTGATCGCATCGCCCGTTGCATGGTATATGATGAATAAATGGTTAATGGCATTTAGCTACAGAATAAATATCAACGCATGGGCTTTTGTCATTTCAGGCCTCACAGCGCTTATAATTGCATTGCTTACTATTAGCGCTCATGCTATAAAAGCTGCTTTGGCCAACCCGGTAAAGAGTTTAAGAAGTGAATAAACCTGCCTTCACCTTCTTAAAAACCGGTTAAAGCAGCCTGGTTAAAATGATGCCCCGTCACACTACTACCTTCGATATCACTCCGGTGATCATCGGCATCGAATAAGATGCGGCCGATAGCGGCCTCCTGGAGTACATCTCAGAGGCGATGGCCGCCGCCTTTGTCGGGCACCCATTTTCTTCGCTTATTTTGGCCGTTTTTGGCTTTTCTTCGGACAGTTTGCTGCTCAGGAGAACAAATTGGAGAAAAAAATGTAAAGACAATGGAATAACGCTGAAAATACTAGCACAACTTTATGGTCTTTAAATTTGACAGGCAGGGTACCATTTCATTTACAATCCGGAAGCGATGCGCGGCAGCAGGCAACAAAAGAGGCGATCAATAGTAAGCTCCGCGGGGACATGATCGGCTGGGAGGGCTTCCGCCCTCCCCTGCCGGGTTCGAACAGCGACCTGGGGCTTGGCGCGGTGGCGGAGGCTTTCCCGGGCGGTTTTTTTCCGGCCGGGGCCATCCATGCGTTTATCAGCAGCGGGCCGGAGGCGGCCGCGGCCTGTGGCGGGTTTATCGCGGGGCTGGTGCAGAAACTATTGGGCCGTGGCGGTGCCTGTCTTTGGGTCAGTTATACGCGGCGCATTTATCCGCCGGCTTTAAAGCTGTTTGGGGTTGATCCGGACCGCGTTATTTTCGTGGACGTGTGGCTGCGGTGATCTGCGAAACCAGGGACCTGGGTTTTGCCGACTCGCAACGGCTGGCTTTGGCGGTAGAGAAAAGCGGGGTAACGGGTTTTGCCCTGCGGAAGATCTCAAAAAAGCGAATACAACAGCCTGTGTGACGCGCTGGCAGGTGGAATTGCTCATTACGAAGCAGGTTAGTGAAAAGCTAAATACCTGAAATTATTTAGCATATTTTTTTAACTTTAAAGTATGGCTAATACTTTTAAACAGTTGAAATATGTATTTCCTTTTGTGCTCCTCCTGGCTGTCCAACGAATAAAGGCTCAGGACATTAAAATATCCGATATTCAAAATGTGGACAGCGTTAATACCCAGGATATGTATCGCATGATGAATCTGTTGGGAATGGATATCCGAAAATATGCCATATCATCAAAATTCAAAGACTATTATTGTAACCTGATTGTAGAGGAATATCAAAAAGGCAAGCTGGTAAGCACATTCAACAGCCGGAATGAAATTGGCAAAATTAACGAATGGGTAATCAAAGTAGGCAACAATCTGGAGAAGAGCCAATTTCCAATCGCATTTTACACGCAGGAATACCAGGATACGCTTGTAAAGGTTAATACGCATGTTGGTGAACTGGAGTACAATAAAAAACTCGTCAAACAAAAAGGGCTTAGTTATACATGGAAGCAGGTCTATGATATCAAAGATTACACCCATAAAATTGTTCCTTTCGAAAAATACCCGCTGATCGCTTATACTTCTGCGGTAAACCAGGCGCATGCTAAAACTAAAGGCGCTTCAGAGTTCTGCCTGATAAACGGGGAACTTATTCAGGTAGAACGCTGGTATCAGGTCCTGGGTATCCAACATTTTTATATCTATTATCTTTCCTTTGAAAAGTGAACAGTAACTAATCCCGTTAATAGGTAAGCTTTCGCCCGCAGGTAAGTATAGGGTACGCCGAATTGTCCTCAGCCGATAAAAAGCCCGGTAAACTTATCCATTCAAATTTGCCAGTGTTAAAACCCTTAACTGATAGTATGACTCCCAAAAGGTCCGAAGCGCGGTGACATAGGCCCGTTTAGCCAGGTCTTTTTCCGAAAGCGAAATATTCAAATCTGTTACGGTGATTTTGCCGAACCGGAATTGCTCGTTATTCAGTTCATATCTTTCCTGCGCAATCTCAATCTACTACCGAAAAGCCGGCATTATGGCCGCGTAAACAATAAATGTTCGTAATAGAAGCCGGTTATACCACTTCCATTGAGGAGCGGCGAAGTCATTAGCAGATCCCACTAGCCCAGTCTCAATCAACCCGACCGGGCAACCATGTTTGGCGGCGGGGGACAAGGTTATATCGATTATCCGTTTTTGGATGTTTAAAAAAATTAATTGCACTGATATAATTCTATTCGACATGTATGAAAATAAAATAGCGGTAGTCATATTAAGTAGTTTGGCCCAATGGCAAAAGTTAAATGTAACTGCTTTCCTGGCAGGTTCGGTAGCTATAGCTCATGCCGAAACGCATGGCAGACCCCTGGTTACTGCCTCAGGTAAAACGTATTTACCTTTTTTAAAACATCCGATATTAATTTATGGGGCTGGAACGGATGAGCAGCTCAAAAGGGCATTTAACAGGGCGACGGAAAGACGTCTCCATATAGGTATTTACACCAAAGGTCTGTTTGCCACGAAAAACGAGGATGAAAATTTGATAGAAGTCGCTAGCCACAAAGATGATGAATTGGATTTGGCCGGGATTATTATCTACGGAGAAAATAAACAGGTTGGCAAAGCGGTTGACAAGCTCAAAAATTTCATGCTTAAGCAACAGCAAATAGGCGCGCCAGGTACCGATGGTATGCCTGTAAAATCCTATATTTAGCTTATGAAACAAAGCAGTGGTACATTCCTTGGCCAGGTGCGGTCGGTAAAGATGGTCGATGGCTGCGGCGTGATGCCGACCCTTTATTCAGCAGACAAGGAACTGGAGGAATGGCACAGCCATGAACAGGCCAGTATCAGCCTGCTGGTCAGAGGCGGGCACGACGAATATCTTTACGGTAAATATCACAAGCGGCAACCCGGTGATCTGAAATTCATTCCCGCCGGAGAGGTGCATCGTTGTGACCGCTACCAGCCGGGAACACTGAAGATCAATCTTTCGTTCCGGCCTGGTTTATTGACGGGAATTACGGAAGACCGGCTGGAGAACCTGCTCAGCACCAAACCTGATGCCAAATTCCTGCTGCTTCAGCTTTACCATGCTCTGGAGGAGCAGGCGGTTTATACGCAGGCTTCGGCACAGCTGCTGCTGACTGCTTTGCTGCACCCGGAGGGTAAAAGAGCAGGCAGTACACCTGCCTGGGTAATGAAACTGACTGAATTATTGCAGGATGAATGGTCTACCGGCCACGAGCTCGGGGAACTGTCCCAAAAGTTAGGAGTACACCCGGTGACGATCTCCCGTTACTTCCCGGTCTATTTTTCCTCCACTTTGGGTGAATACATGCGTAAACTGAAGATCGAGCGGGCATTGCCGCTGCTCGGCGATGAAAAGCTGTCGCTGACCGACATCGCTTATCAATGCGGCTTTGCGGACCATGCCCATTTTACCCGCACCTTCAAAGCGGTCACCGGTTACCTGCCCAAACAATTTCGAAAAATTTAAGCGGGTTAATCCTGTTCTATTTTAAGTGAGCCTTTCACTTTACCTTGCGGGCTAATTTACAACCGATGTTACGGATACGTTTTTATTTGCTGGCTTTGCTGATTGGCGTATATGGTGCGCCGGCCGCAGCACAGTCATTTGATCCCTTTGACGGGCAGGCAGCTGCATTCCGGGCGCGACCGGAGCGCTATTTCAGCAGCCCGGCCAAAGAGCTGGAAGCGCGGGGGCGCTTACTGGATAGCACAGCTATTTTCACCAAGAGTGGACCCTGGACGCCTGTCCTGTTGGACGATAAACTGGCGCTTTACGAAAAGCTGCTGGTTTCCCTCAACAGGCACTACGATTATTTTCAGCTGCTGGCCTACCGGGACAAACGGGATACATTGGCAAGGAACGCCAAAGATCAGCTGGACCAGCTGACCGACAGCCTGGACAGGTATACGGCGGGGCAAGTGCGCAGGCCGCTCCTTTCGGCACAGGCCGGGGATAAGGCCTACCGCTATCAATATTTACTGCAAAAATCGCGTTCGGACGCACTGCATGAGCTGGACCCTGTCCCGGCGGCTATCGCTGCCAGGCTCAGCGATCCACTGATCCAAAGGCTGACGGACAGGTATGATAACCTGATGGATGATATCCGGGCGCCCGACCTGCTGCTGCCCGACGGGAAAACACTCAATCCGGTCACGGGTCGTAATAAGATCTTACAATACCCGGATGCGGCGGTTCGTGCCCGCGGCACGAAGACTTATTATCATGCCTATAGCGCCCATGCGGAGCTGCTGGCGGGTACGCTGATCGAAATCACTGCGGCAAAAAACGCGCTGGCGCAGTTAAGGGGCTTTAAAAGCGCCCCGGAGGCCACCTATGCCCGCCGCCTGCAACTGCCGGAAGACAGCGTCAGGGTCATGCTCAGGCAAATGACGAGCCTCGCGGAAGTGCTGCAAAACTACCAGCGGGTGCAGGCCGCGCAGGTTAAATTGACTACCGGGCTGGATACCGTTCATAGCTGGGATATGAGCCTACCTTCGGGCTACAGCTTTCAACCACTACCCTTCGGACAGGTGAAAGCGTTAACGCTCCGGGCATTCCGGCCTTTAGGCAAGCCCTACCAGCATTTATTTGGCTGGCTGCTGGACCCGGCAAACGGGGCGCTGGATATCGCTGCCGGTCCGGACAGGGTCAATGAAAATACGTCAGTAGGCTACCCCGGTGTCCCGGTCTCTTTATATATGAAAAGTTATGGCGGGAGCCTTGGCGAAGTTTTAAGGCTTTCCCATGAGGGTGGCCACGCCATTCACATGCAACTGATGAGTGAGGCCGGTATCATTCCTTCCTACGCTGCCGGGCCGGGTTTCCTTTTTGAAGCCTATGCCATGCTCAACGAGTTATTGTTACTGGATGAATTGCAGCAACAGGCCACCACTGCCCAAGCCAAAGCATTTTATACCAAAGCTTTCCTGGATAAGCTTTCCCTGGAAATATTTACCGCTGCTGAAGAGGGCAGTTTCGAGCAGGGCCTTTATGACGGCGTGGCTGCCGGGCGCATACATGACCGCAGGGATGTGGACAGTTTGTATGCGGGTATCATGGGGCACTATGACCAGTTTTTCCCGTCAGAACCTGAACGTAAAAGCGAGTGGATCAATAAACGCCTGGTATTTGACGATCCTTTGTACAATGTCAATTACCTGTATGCGATGTTGCTGACCTGCCGCCTTTATGAGCATGCGCACCGTGATCCCGCTGACTTCGGGCGGCGTTATGCGGCCTTACTGCGGAACGGTTTTGATGCGCCCGCAGACGAACTGATCCGGAAGTTTATGGGTTTTGGGCTGGATAACCAGGCCCTCCTCAGGAGCGCGCTGGAGCTGATGGAACGACGCACCAAAGAACTGGCCATGTTATACCAAAAACTTAATCAGGAAAAAGATTAAGGACTTATTAAATGCTGCAACATTTGATACATCCTTATCGTGTTTTCGCTATATATGATGAAAAAAATAATTAGCCTCTGCTTTATCCTGTTTCAGAGCGGTGTTGTTTTTAGCCAGCAATTATCGAAAGCCGATTACCTGGCGGACCTGCAATACTTAAAAGACACCCTGCCCAAAAGGCATATCAACCTCTTTGCGAAGATCAGCAAAGCGGACTTTGAGCAGACCATCGCTGCCATGGCATCGCGGCTGACAAATCCTGATATGGAAACCTTTACCGTTGAGCTTTTTAAACTGCCGGTCGCCATTGGCGACGAGCACACCCATATCGAACCCGTTTTCACCAAAGTGGCCCCTATTCGTTTTGACAAGTTCTCCGAAGGGATCTTCGTTACCGCTGGGGATTCGGCTAATGCGGATATACTACTGTATAGGCTGGACGGGATCAACGGGCACCCGATTGGGGAGGTCATCAGCCGTTTTAAAACGATCATCCAAAGCGGGAACCCTTCTTTTTTTGATGCGCGCTTCCTGCACCTGGTCAATAACCCGGTCCTGTTGAAAGGCTTGCAGTTAACCGGCAGCACGGATGAAACCGCATTTGATCTGACTGCGCCAAATGGTAAAACGATCAGGCGCGTTATTAAATCTGTTGCCGGTGCAGATGCAGGAGGCCTGCGGCTGGTGACAGCGAATAAAAAGCTGCTTTCGCAACAGGGAAAGGGGAATTACTGGGATAGCTATGATGCCCGGACGGGCACATTATATTTTAATTTAAACAACTGCCGGGAAGAGGATGCGCATCCGTTCGCGGCTTTTAACGATGCGCTCTTTGCATTGATCGGTCAGGAAAAACCAAAACGCCTGGTGATCGACCTGCGCGATAACAGCGGTGGTAATTCGGGTGTCCTGACGCCGTTTATCGACAGTATCAAAAACAGTTATCTCAATAGTAAAGGAAAGCTGTTTGTCCTGATCGGCAAGCAGACTTTTTCTTCGGCTTTGATGAACGCGGTCGAATTTAAACGGAACACCAATGCGATCTTATTGGGGGAAGCGACCAGCGGTACGGTTAACCATTATGGGGAGGTCAGGGGCTTCAGGCTGCCACATACTAAAATTGTGATCGGTTATTCCACCCATTATTGGGAAAACTGGAAAGGGCAAGACGGGCCGCTGATGCCGGATGAAAATATTAATTACTCAGTAAAAAACTATGCAAAAGGCATAGACGAGGCCATGGTGTATGCAAACAAAACACGTTAGGTGGTAGTGTTTATTTAAAAATTAGGGTAACCATTCCCGAAGACGCGTGTCTTTACGATTAAATGTATCATCGATCCTTACTTTTCTACTATATGAATCCTAAAAAGAGCTTTTTTTTACTCAATTGTTTAATGCTGATCACTTGCAGCCTTTTTGCCCAGACGACTGTACAGCAAAAGCGCCTCGACTCCATTATGCAGCTGGCATTTGCCCATGGTATATTTAACGGGAACGTACTTGTCGCGCAGAAAGGCAAGGTCATTTACGAACAGTCACTTGGATATGCAGATGGAAGCAAAACCAAGCCGTTAACATCCGCTTATAAATTCGATATCGGCTCGGTCAGTAAAGAGTTTAACGGTGCGGCGATCTTGTTATTAAAACAGCGCGGGCAGCTCAGCCTGGATGACCCGATCAGCAAGTTCCTGCCGGAACTGCCTGAATGGGCCGCGAAGATTAAAGTCCGCCACCTGATCACCTATACCAGCGGCATCCCGACATTTGCCGCGACACCTTTTGAAGGGGATAGCCTGATCTTGTCTAATCTAAAACAAGTGAAGGCACTGAGTTTTGAACCCGGCACCGCGTACATTTATAACCACTACAATGTTTACCTGCAAATGCGGATCATTGAAAAAGTGAGCGGTCATTCTTACGCAGACTTCCTGAGCAAAAATATTTTCAAACCCTGCGGGATGAAAGACGCGGCAATTGACCTGCCGGTCAGCAGCCCTGTCATGGCCAAAGCATTTGACCAGGATTTTCACAACTCTCCCTATTTTCAGGGGATGAGCGGCTGGGTAAGGCTGACCGTAAAAGATCTGTATAAATGGTCGGAATGTTTGCACGGGTACAAGATCCTGGATAAAGCTTCTTTCGCCGAACTGGCAGTGAATTTTCCGAATGGGGAAAGCAGCGTTGGCACCGTCGGCTTTTCGGGCGATACGCTCAGCTGGCACCGCCACCAGGGCTCGAACAGTAATTATGAAGCCTTGCTTTACAGTGATCTGAAGAACGGCTTGACGGTTGTCATGATGACCAATAACCAGCAGATGAAAGTAGACGGCATCAAGAACGCCCTGTTTGCTGCACTGTCCGGTAAACCGGTAACGGTGCCTAAAAAATCCTTCTACCTGGAAATCCGGGAAAAAACGCTGGCGGATGTCGGCCAGGGACTGGCTTATTACCGCGACTTAAAAGCGAACCACCAGGATAGCTACGACTTTAGTTTTGAGATAGGCGACCTGATCAGCACGGGCAAATACCTGCTCCGCCGCAATAAATTTGACGATGCCATTGAAGTGTTTCAAACGGCGGTCGCGCTGAAAGCTAAACCGGCAGATATCGCCTATGGTTACGAGTTAATCGGTGAAGCCTATCTCAAAAAAGGGGATAAAGCCAAGGCAAAAACCAATTATCAACAGGCGCTGACCTTAGATCCGAATAATAAGAACGCTGCCGGGATGCTACAGCAGATCGGCAAGCATTGAGTTTGGAACTTGGTCTCCGACGACGGGCAAAAAATGCCGAGCTGGGATTTTCTTTGATATTGTACCATGAACCTAAAACAATTGCTGCTATTTTCCGTGGTTTTATTCAAAGGCGGCTTCGTTTGCGCGCAAACGATAAATACGGCCAAGCTGGATAGTTTTTTTAACGTGCTGGCCCGAATAAATCAAACCAGTGGCAGTTTTGCTGTCGCCCAAAAAGGCAAGTTGGTGATCGCCGAAAAAACGTAAAAACACATTTTATCCTGAAAACGGAAGAGGAGATCCGCCGGCGCAATATAGCGGCAAAGTTATTCTAAGCCACTAATTTGCCTGAAAAGGCAGGGCTGACGCATTAGAAATTTTTATTAGCGATAAGCGTTAACAGAAATTTATGGTTCCAACCAGCCATTTTTCGTTTGGCCTTCAGGCTGGCCTTGCTGGTTTTATCAGCTTTCAGAATATTTAAGGCTATTTTTCTGACGACTGCCAGGTTTTGAGCGGCCTGCCTGTTGCGTGTGGTATTGTAGTCTTCGCCAAAACCAACATCCAGTTGCCAGTGCAACTGATTTTCTATCCCCCAATGTGCGC